>NZ_CP036523.1:945712-1260949 GCF_008151785.1 Peptacetobacter hiranonis | reverse complement strand
ACTTATCATTCAACGTAATAGGTACATTATTATTCATGTTAGTGCTTAATAAACCAATAGTTGCAGTTGTTCAGCATCTAGATCCAGCTAACACAGCTAGACAGATAGCAAATGCACATACACTATTCAATCTTATAAACGTTATAATATTACTACCTTTCTCTAAATACATAGTTAAATTAGCAGAAAGATTAGTTCCAGTTAAAGAAGAAGAAATAGAATTAGCTACAGCTAATACTACTAAATACATAGACGAAAGAATGTTTGAAACTCCTTCAATAGCTCTTGGAAACACTGTTCAGGAAGTTGCAAGAATGGGTGAAAAAGCTAAAAAAGCATATACTTATGCGATGGAAGGTCTTAGAACTAGAGATTCAAAAGCGATAGATAAAGCATTTACTTATGAAACAACAGTAAATACACTACATAAGAGTATATTAAACTACTTACTAAAATTATCTAATACTAATATAAATAGTGATGAGAGAATTAAAGCAGATTTATTATTCCATGTAGTAAACGACTTAGAAAGAATTTCAGATCATGCGGAAAATATAGCAGAAATAGATAAATTAGCAGTAGACGGAGATACAAAATTCTCTGATGTAGCTAAGAGTGAGATAGATGAAATAGCAGCGTTACTATTAAAGAATATAGATTCATCAATAGAGTATATAAATACTAAAAATCATGATTTATATGATGAAATAGAAAAAACTGAGGAAGAAGTTAATATGTTAGTTAAACAGTACAGAAATGAACATTTAAAGAGACTTGGAGACGGTGTTTGTACTGTAGATTCAGGAATATTATTCCTAGACTTATTAACTAACTTCGAAAGAATTTCTGACCACTGCTCAAATATAGCAGAGAAATTCAATTCATTAAAATAATTTGGAGATAAATATTAGGTAAGAGTTAGGTAAGAAAAAATAGATTATATAAAAACGGAATAGATTTAGAAATATATGAAGGGACTGTTGCATATTTTGCAGCAGTCTTTTTTTGTGATTGTCTAAAAATAAACTTAAAAAATTTAATGACTTTAATTAAAAACTGTACTACAATATATATGTAAAGTAAAAAAATAATAAAAATGAATTACTTTAAAAGTAACACAATGGAGGAATGAAAAATGTCAAATTGTAGTAATTGCCCATCAAAAGGGTCATGTAATAATAAGGAACACTGTTCAATAGAAAATAACCCACAGAATCATATAGGTAAAATAATAGGTATAATGAGTGGTAAAGGAGGAGTTGGTAAGTCTACTATAACTGCTCTTACTGCTAATCAGTTAGCAAAACAGGGATATTCAGTAGGTATATTAGATGCTGATATAACTGGACCAAGTATACCAAGACTTATGGGAGTTAAAGATGCTAAAGCTTTAAGCGATGGAGAAAGTATATTCCCAGTTGTTAATGGTAACGGAATAAAAGTTATGTCTATAAATCTTATGATGGATGATGAAAATGAACCAGTTATCTGGAGAGGTCCAATATTAGGTGGAGTTGTTAAACAGTTCTACACAGACGTAATATGGGGAGATTTAGATTATCTATTAATAGATATGCCTCCAGGAACAGGTGATGTAGCTTTAACAGTTATGCAGAATATACCAATAAACGGAACTGTTATGGTTTCTGTACCTCAGGATCTTGTATCTATGATAGTTTCAAAAGCTGTTAATATGGCTAAGAAAATGGATATACCTGTATATGGTGTTGTTGAAAATATGAGTTATATAGAATGTCCAGACTGTGGTAAGAAGATAAAATTATTCGAAGGTGAAGGAACAGATGGATTCCTTGAAGGTTTAGGATTAGATTTATTAGCTGAGTTACCAATGAGCAAAGAAGTTATAGATATAACTCACAATGGTGTAAACGAAACTAGTGAAAAAATAGAAAAAATAATAGATGGAGTAGTATCTAAAATAAAATAATTTATTAATTTGAAAGATGAGGGGCTGTTGTGGATTTTACAAAGCCCCTTTTTTGTTCGAATTATAATTACTTTCTCTCCAGGCTTCGACGTGCGTGTAGATAATATGTTTTGTTGTAATTAAAACCCACGTCTGCAGATTGTCGAGAAAAGTAATTATAACTTCTCCAAAAATAACGTGGCTTTGGTAAAAGTCCACAATCAGCCACATTTTTAAATTAATTAAATTTATTTTATTTTGGTGGCATGGTAAAAGTTGAAGAAAGTGAGGTTTTAGTTATGGATTGTCATCATATTCCTAAGATTGAGTTACATTGTCATTTGGATGGTAGTGTTAGACCAAAGACTATTATAGATTTAGCTAAGAAGGATGGTATTGAGCTTCCTTCTTATGATTTAGAGGAGATTGAGAAGCTTTCTATTGCTCCAATGGAGTGTAGTTCTCTTGATGAGTATTTGAAGAGGTTTGATCTTCCACTAGCTGTTATGCAGAGTGGTGAAAATATAGAAAAGATTGTGTTTGAGCTTATGGAGGACGCACTTTTTGAGAATGTGAAGTATATGGAAATTAGGTTTGCGCCGGTGCTACATACTAAAAATGGTATGAGCCAGAAAGAGGTTATTCAGAGTGCGATAAACGGGATTAAGAGAGCTGAGATGTTCTTTAATATAGAAGCGACTTTGATTCTTTGTTGTATGAAGCATCTTAGCGAGGAAGATGCGATAGAAACAATTGAAGCTGGTAAAAAGTTTATCGGTAAAGGTGTGTCTGCTGTGGATTTAGCTGGCGGTGAAGAAGAAGGATTTGCAGATAAGTTTGTAAATGCTATGAAACTTGCTAAAGAATACGGATATCATATAACTGTTCACGCAGGTGAAGCAGCTTCTGCACAGAATGTTATAGATTCTATTGAAAAGCTTGGTGCTGAGAGAATTGGGCATGGAGTTAGGATAGAGAATAATGAGGAAACGTATAATTTAGTGAAGGAAAAAGGTGTGATGCTTGAGATTTGTCCGACAAGTAATGTTCAAACTAAGGCTGTAGATTCTATGAAAAATCATCCAATCAGAAGATTTTTAGATGATGGAATTAAGATTTCTGTGAATACAGATAATAGAACTGTTTCTAATACATCTATGTCAGATGAGTTTGAGGTTTGCAGAGATGTGTTTGGTTTTGGTGAGGAAGAGTTTAGAAAGGTTTATGCCCATTCTGTTAATGCATTGTTTGTGGATGATAAGAAGAAGGAAAAATTATTGAGAGTATTAAATCAGTAGGAAAAAAGTTTATTGAATTTAAGAGTATAGAATTATAAAAATTGAACGAATAAAAAATAATAATTGTTAATGGAAGTAGAAAGCATAGACTTTATTAAATTAAAAAGGTGGCATAGTCGTAAAAAATCGGCTATGCTATTTTTTTGGAAAAATTTCTTATAATTAAGAAGATAAAATTTATGTTCTATAAAAAATGATAAATAATATAGTAAAATTAATTTCTGTATGCTATGATTAAGCTATATAATAATTAAAATAAATAAATTGATAAAATTATTATGTCTTATTTAAGTGAATAAAAGATTTTGTGAAACCCAATATATATTCTTATTAACTTAAATAATAATATACTAATATCGGAAAGGAAGATTAAAAAATGGCAATTGATAATAAAAAAGAACAGGAACGTGATGAGCTTCATCGTGCTATCTGGGCAATCGCTGATGAATTACGTGGTGCAGTAGATGGTTGGGATTTTAAAAACTATGTGCTTGGCACGATGTTTTATAGATATATTTCTGAAAATATAACAAACTATATTAATGAAGGAGAAAGAGAAGCAGGCGATACAGATTTTGACTACGCTTGCTTATCAGATGAATACGCTGAAGAAGCGAGAGAAGGTCTTATTGAGGAAAAAGGATTTTTCATTCTTCCGTCTGAGCTATTTTGTAATGTAAGAGCAAAAGCAAAAGATGATGATAATCTTAATGAAACACTTGAAAGGGTATTTCGTCATATAGAAGAATCTGCAAAAGGTAGCGAATCAGAATCAGATTTTGCTGGTCTTTTTGATGACTTTGATGTTAATAATAATAAACTTGGCTCAACTGTCGCAAAGAGAAACGAAAAACTTTGCAAACTTCTTGATGGTATAGCTGATATGAATCTTGGTTATGTTAAGAATCACGATATAGATGCTTTTGGTGATGCTTATGAGTATCTTATGACAATGTATGCGTCAAATGCAGGTAAATCCGGTGGAGAGTTCTTTACTCCTGCTGATGTATCAGAGCTTCTTACAAGACTTGGTACTGTTGGAAAAACTGAAATTAATAAGGTATATGATCCAGCATGTGGTTCAGGTTCGCTACTTTTAAAAGCGGAAAAGTTACTTGGGAAGGATAAAATTCGCAATGGATTCTACGGGCAAGAGATAAATATTACAACTTATAACTTATGTAGAATTAACATGTTTTTACACGATATAGGTTTTGATAAATTTAATATAGCTTGTGAGGATACACTTACAGCACCTGCTCATTGGGATGATGAACCTTTTGAATTAATTGTTTCAAATCCACCTTATTCTATAAAATGGGCTGGGAATGATAATCCATTACTTATAAATGATCCACGTTTTGCTCCTGCAGGAGTACTTGCACCAAAGAGTAAAGCAGACTTAGCATTTATAATGCACAGTCTTTCTTGGCTTGCTCCAAATGGAACTGCTGCAATCGTATGTTTCCCAGGAATTATGTATCGTGGTGGTGCAGAACAGAAAATACGTAAATACTTAATTGACAATAACTTTGTAGACTGTATTATACAGTTACCTTCTAATCTATTCTTTGGTACTTCCATTGCAACTTGTATCATGGTACTTAAGAAAAACAAATCAGATAATAGAACGTTATTTATTGATGCAACTAATGAATTTGTTAAGGCAACAAATAACAATCATATGACGCAAGAAAATATGGATAAGATTGTGGACTGTTTTGCAAATCGTAATGAGGTTAAACACTTCTCGCATCTTGCTACATATGATGAAGTTGCAGAAAATGACTATAATCTTTCTGTATCTACTTATGTTGAAGCAGAAGATACAAGAGAAAAGATTGATATTGTAAAACTTAATGCGGAAATTAAAGAAATTGTTGCTCGTGAAGAAGCATTAAGAAAAGCAATCGATGAAATTATTGCAGAAATAGAGGTGCAGTAAATGAGTAAATTAGAAGAATTAATTAAAGAGTTGTGTCCTAATGGTGTGGAATATAAATATTTGGGTGATATATGTGAGATAAAAACGGGAAAAGGAATCACAAAGAAGGATATTACAGAAAATGGAAAATATCCTATTATAAGTGGTGGAAAAGAACCTATGGGATTATATCATTTATCAAATAGAAAAGCTAATACTGTTACAATATCAAGAGTAGGTGCTAATTCGGGGTTTGTTAATTACATTGAAGTTGATTTTTATCTAAATGATAAATGCTTTTCTATTATTCCGATTAGTAAATATGAAAAGAAAATAGATAGTAAATACATATATGAATATTTGAAAAATAATGAGGAAAAAATAAGTGCTATGCAAAGTGAGGGTGGTGTGCCAACTATAAATACAAAAAAAGTATCAAGTATAGCTATTGCTGTACCTCCTTTGGAGGTACAACGTGAAATAGTCCGTATCTTGGACTCTTTCACGTTACTTACAAAAGAGCTTATAAAAGAGCTTGCAGCCGAGCTTACAGCTCGTAAGAAACAATATGAATATTATAGAAATGAATTAATCTCAATAAATATAGTGAAATCAAATGTTTCTAAATTAAATGAAATAGCTGAGATTTATGATGGCACACATCAAACGCCAGAGTACAAATCAAAAGGTATTCCTTTTATAAGTGTTGAAAATATAGACGATATCTATTCTAGTAATAAGTTTATTAGTGAAGAAGCCTATTCAAAATATAAAATCAAACCACAAGTTGATGATTTGTTTATGACTAGAATTGGTTCAATTGGAAAATGTGCAATTATGACACAACCTAAAGATCTAGCCTATTATGTATCATTGGCTTTAATACGACCTAATAAAAAACTTTTAGATGTTAGATATTTAAAACATTATATAGAGAGTAGCTTAGGAACAAAGGAATTAGCAAAAAGAACTCTTCACCATGCTGTTCCAATTAAAATTAACAAAGATGATATTGGTAAAATTGTAATAAAATATCCAACTATTGATATTCAGAGAAGAATAGCAGATGTTCTTGACAATTTTGATGCTATCTGTTCTGATCTTAAGATTGGTCTGCCAGCAGAAATTGAAGCAAGACAAAAACAGTATGAATATTATCGTGATTTACTATTGACATTTGCTGAAACTGGTAAGATAATCGCGACAGACAGACAGACAGACAGACAGACAGACAGACAGACAGACAGACAGACAGACAGACAGACAGACAGACAGACAGACAAGCAATAATTAAACTTATTCAGTATGTTTTTGGTTATTGTCCTGTTAAATTGGATGATATTGCAACAATTTCACGTGGTGGTAATTTACAGAAAAAGGACTTTGTAGAAAATGGAAAACCTTGTATTCATTATGGTCAGATTTACACACACTTTGGTGTTTCTTCGGATAAAACATTAACTTTTGTTAATGATGAAGTATTTGAAAAATCAAAAACCGCAAAAACAGGTGATATTGTTATGGCGGTTACTAGTGAGAATATTGAAGATGTATGTTCTTGTACTGCATGGCTTGGAGATGAAGAAATTGCAGTTAGTGGTCATACGGCAATCATCAAACATAATCAGAATGCAAAATATATGTCGTACTTCTTCCGTTCAAGTTCATTCTTTGGGCAGAAGAAAAAATTAGCACATGGTACAAAGGTAATTGAAGTAACACCAAGCAAATTGGGTGGTATTGAAATTATGCTACCTTCAATAGAAGAACAAGAAAGAATTGTATCTATACTTGATAGATTTGATTCATTATGTAACGATATCACATCAGGGATACCTGCTGAAATTGAAGCAAGACAAAAACAATATGAATATTATAGAGATAAATTACTAACTTTTGAATAAATAAGTAAAGGAGGCGGATACTGTGCCATATTTTAATATTGTTGCACAGACAACAGAAAATACAGTAGTTACAGAATATGAGCCAGTAAAAACACGCTCTGGCAATTATCAGTCTGAAGTAGCCTTAGAAAAAGAATTTATTCGTATGCTTACCGAACAAGGATACGAATACCTAAATATACATAACGAAAAAGATTTAATAGCTAACCTTCGTGCTCAACTTGAAAAATTAAACAACTATAAATTCTCTGAAGATGAGTGGGATAGATTTTTCAAAAATTCAATTTCAAATCAGAACGAAGGAATAGTAGAAAAGACTAGAAAAATTCAGGAAGATAATGTTCAGGTTTTAAAACGTGATGATGGTAGTACAAAAAATATCACACTTATAGATAAGAAGAATATACATAATAACTTTTTACAGGTTATCAATCAATATGTAATTGGAACTGCAGAAGGTGCTAGGCATGATAACCGTTATGATGTTACTATTCTTGTGAATGGTTTACCTCTTGTTCATGTGGAATTAAAACGTAGAGGTGTAGCTATTCGTGAGGCATTTAATCAGATTAATAGATATCAGCGTGATTCATTCTGGGCAGGAAGTGGACTTTTTGAATATATACAGATTTTTGTTATCTCAAATGGAACTAATACAAAGTATTATTCTAACAGTACACGTTTCAATGCAATTAAAGATTCTAATTCTTCTTCTAGTACTAAGAAAGGTAAGACAAGCAATAGTTTTGAATTTACTTCATTTTGGGCAGACGCAAACAACCGTGTAATTTCTGATTTGATTGACTTTACAAGAACATTTTTTGCAAAACATACGTTATTAAATATTATCACTAAGTATTGTATTTTCACATCTGAAAATATACTTATGGTAATGCGTCCATATCAGATTACTGCTACTGAACGTATTTTGAATCGTATTGAGATTGCAAACAACTACAAAAAATATGGTGATGTTGCTGGTGGTGGCTATATTTGGCATACAACAGGTTCGGGGAAGACACTTACATCATTTAAAACTGCAAGACAGGCATCATTATTACCATATATAGATAAGGTACTATTTGTAGTTGACCGTAAAGACTTAGATTACCAAACAATGAAAGAATATGACCGTTTTGAAAAAGGTGCAGCAAATAGCAACACTTCTACTGCAATTCTTAAAAAGCAATTAGAGGATAGTAATGCTAAAATTATTATCACAACGATTCAGAAACTTGCAACATTCATTAAGAAAAATAAAGAACATGAAGTTTATGATAAGCATGTAGTTATAATCTTTGATGAGTGTCACAGAAGCCAGTTTGGGGATATGCATGCTGCTATTGTAAAGAGTTTTAAGAAATATCATCTTTTTGGATTTACAGGAACACCTATATTCCCAGCTAATACAGGAAGTATTCGTAATGCTCAGTTTTTTACAACTGAGCAGACTTTTGGCGACCAACTTCATACATATACAATTGTTGATGCTATTAATGATAAAAATGTGCTTCCTTTTAGAGTTGATTATGTAAAGACTATGGATATGAGTGATGACATTGATGATGAGCAGGTTTGGGATATAGCTCGTGAAAAAGCTATGATGGCGCCAGAAAGAATTAAACTTGTTACTGAATATATCCTTAATAATTTTGATAGGAAGACTTATCGTGGTGACAAGACTTACATATATAACACACTAACAAATATTTCAGAAGTTGCTTCTGGTAAAAAAGGTGCTGTAGAGGAAATTAAGCAGAAACAAAGAGTAAGTGGGTTTAACTCTATTTTTGCTGTTGCATCTGTACCAATGGCAAAATTATATTATCAAGAATTCAAGAAACAAATGGAAGCAGATCCTACAAAGAAACTGCGCATAGCTACTATATTTAGCTATGGTGCAAATGAAGATGAGAATGAAGGTACGAGTGGTATTTTAGGTGAGGAAAACTCAGAAGATACATCTGCACTTGACCAGTCTTCAAGAGATTTCCTTGAATCAGCTATTCAAGATTATAATGAGATGTTCCATACAAATTATTCTACAGATGGAGATAAGTTCCAGAATTATTATAAAGATGTTTCTCTTCGTATGAAGAATAAGGAATTAGATTTACTTATTGTTGTAAATATGTTCTTAACAGGGTTTGATGCTACAACATTGAATACATTATGGGTGGATAAGAATTTGAAGATGCATGGACTGATTCAAGCATTTTCAAGAACAAATAGAATACTTAATTCTATTAAAACTTTTGGAAATATAGTATGCTTTAGAAATCTACGGAAACAAGTCGATACTGCTATTTCTCTTTTTGGTGATAAGAATGCAGGCGGTATTGTCTTGATGAAGGGATTCAATGATTATTACTATGGATATGAAGATGTTGATGGAAAGAAATACCCTGGATATGTAGAGATGATGGATAAGCTTATGTCAAAATTCCCACTTTCAGAGTCACAAATTATAGGCGAGCAAAATCAAAAAGATTTCATTTCTCTTTTTGGAGCAATTCTTCGTATGAGAAACCTTTTATCTGCATTTGATGATTTTGCAGATAAAGAGATGATTACAGAACGTGATTTACAGGATTATACTGGAAAATATCAAGATTTAAGAGATATATGGAGGGAAAAACAAAAAAGAGGTGAAAGTACGGATATTATTGATGATATTGTTTTTGAAGTTGAACTTATCAAACAAATAGAAATCAATATTGATTATATACTTATGCTTGTCAAAAATTATCATGATGGTCATTGTAAGGATAAAGATATACTTGTTACAATAAATAGTGCTATTAATGCTAGTCATGAATTACGTAGCAAAAAATCACTTATTGAAAATTTTATTTCAAAAATTAACGATGTTGAAGATGTTATGACGGAATGGAATGATTATGTGGTTGAAAAACGTGAAGAAGAGCTTAATCAGATTATTAAAGAAGAAAATTTGGATGACCTAGAAACAATGAAGTTTATTGAAAATTCATTCCGCGATGGAGAAGTAAAAACCACAGGAACAGATATTAATAAACTTATGCCTAAAGTTTCTCGTTTTGGTGGTGGAAAAAGAGCTAATAAAAAACAAGGTATTATCGATAAGTTTAAGCTATTTTTCGATAAATTCTTTGGTATTGGTGGAACTTTTACTGCGGAAAAGACAAATAATATAAATGATATAGATATTATTTCTGAACAATATGCATCAATGGCTGCAGAAGAATCTGCAACATATAATGTAAATAATAAATAGAAAACAACCACATTGGAGTAGATGAATACTCTAATGTGGTTATTTTTTAGTATTAAATTTACTTTGAAGATTATGTGAACTAAAAATCAAATTAAGACTCTTATAAATAGAGTATAATGAATGTAAAGGTGGTGTCATATATGAAAAAGAAATTTTTTAAGAATCTATTCGAAAAAGAAAATAATCTTCAAATGTACAGTATAAATGAATTCAACGTTTTTAGAGATATAATTTCGTTTTCTAAGGTAGAAGTCTACAAGGAAATGAGATCAATCCTAAGCGATATAGATAAAAATATAGATAGACAGATGGCTGAAACTGTAGAAAAGTACCATATTGTTATGGGACTTAAAGCTCAGACTGAAGAAATCAGCTCTCATTTAACAGGTGCAGAGGAAGAAATAGATGTTGTAATAAGGGATTCTAAAGAAGCGAATATAATAGCTAGGTACTCAGAAAAAATGTTGTACAAGCTTTTAGAAATAGGTTTTGCGTCTTCTGATCGGGAATTAGAGAGAAAGGCAATGACAGTTACATATTCAAAACGGGTTATGATGAAATTGGATAACATAGCTCAAAAGGATCCATCTTTTCTAGACGAATATTACAGAGATGATATTGAGGAATGTAGAGAAGAAGGAGAATTTAAAGATATGGAAGAAGCTGAAGAGGTTAAATTTGAGAGATTTAACGACATTGCAGATTCTGATGTAGAAAATTCCGCTGTTTCAGATTATGAGATGGAAAGTTCTGAGATTGAGGATTCTCATATAGAAACAACAGACATAGAAGAAGCGAATATGGAAGAAATAAAGGAAGACTTAGAAGAGATAATAGATGAGATAGAAGGAAGTTGTGGTGCAGCTGATAATGCAGATGATTCAGACGATGTAGAGTTTGCAGGGGAATTAAAGATAAATATCTACGGAGAAGATGATGATTCTGTATCAGATAAAAACAATACATCTGGAGTAGATGAAGGGGGAATCGATATGATCGATGAAAAATATTCTAAAGAAGCGTATGATTTATTTGTAAAAGGTGATGACCATGAAGTCGCTGAGGAAAAGAAAAATCTTGGCGAAGAAGAGTACGATGTTATCATAAGAGAGTCTACAGATATGGTTTTAAGGGACAATAAAGATAAGGAAAAAGTCGGTGAAGAAGCTTACGAAGAACTTATCAAAGGAAGAAAGATAAAAGAAGTAGAAGAAGACGAATATTAAGAAATAATTGAAAACTTAAGTAAATATTTGGAATAAGAAGCTGTTACATTTTTTGTGATGGCTTCTTTTCTTATAAAATTTATAATAATTTCTAAAAAAATTATTAATTATATTGTAACGACTTTGAGTATCTTCTTTAATATGGTATTATTTAATTATGAAGCTTTCAAGAGAGAGGGGTTACACAAATGAGAAGTACAATGTTTACGATTAAAGGAATTAGAGAAATTTCTAGCGATCCAAATGTCGCACACACTCAGGCGGTTTTATTATATAAATTAGGAAAAACAGAAGCTGCTATAAAAAAATACGAAGAGGCTGCTAGTGAAGGTAATGTAAAATCTCAGTATGCACTAGGAACTATTTTTGAAGATATGGGCGAATTAGAGGAAGCTGAAAGATGGTACAAAATAGCCTACAAAAGCGGTAAAGATGAAGCAGCTTTAGATATAGGTAATATAAAATTCTCAGAAGAGGATTATCAGTATGCACTTTATTGGTACGATAAAGCAGTTGAAATCGGGCTTTTAGCTGCACGGAACAATATGGGTGTTACTTATTATGTATTAAAAAATTATGACAAAGCAGAGGCAATTCTTTTAGACGCTGTAGAACACGACTACGGAAAGGCTTGCTACAACTTAGGTGTGCTTTATAATATGCTTGGTAGAGAAGAAGAAGCATTTGAAATATTTAAAAAGGGAAGCAGATGCGATGACCACGATTGTATGTACAATCTAGCTGTTTTCTACACTCAGATGGGTGAAAGAAAAGAAGCGATAAACTTATACAAACAGCTTTACAAAGTTGGATACAATGAAGCTTGTTTCAATTTAGGTATGCTTATGGAAATGGACGGAGAGCTTGACGAAGCAGAAAGATACTACAAAAAAAGTGCCGATAATGGAGATATGAAATCTCAGTACAGATTGGCTTACATATACGATAGAGAAGAAGATTTAGACGATGCTATAGAATACTATGAAAGAGCTATATCACAGGAACACATTATGTCTAAATTCAGACTTGCAAATCTATTTAATAAAGAAGGAAATATTGTAGATGCAAAAGAATTATACGAAGAAGCTAGTGCTGCAGGTATAATCGAGGCTACTAACAATCTTGGTGGAATTTGTTTTGAACAGAGAGAATATGCTAGAGCAGTAGAGCTTTTCAAAGATGCTATAGATATGAAATGTAGACCAGCTATAGAAAATATAGGTGATTTATATATGGAAACTGGAGCTATAGACAGCGCAATAAGCTACTTTGAAAAACTTTCAGGTAAACTTTCTTGCCAGATAAAATTAGCTAAGATTTACGACGATAGAGAAGATATAGAAGGATCAATCACTTGGTACAAAAAGGCTGCAGAAAATGGAGACATTCCATCAGCGTATAGATTAGCTTGTATATATGAAGATTTAGGAAATATAAAAGGTTCTATAAAATATTTTGAACAGGCAGCTGCAGCAAATCATTTAAATGCTATGGTTCATTTAGGTAGAATTTACTATTATGAAGGTATGTACGACGAGTCTAAGAATAGATTTAGAGTGCCAGCACAGGAAGGAAATACATACTGTCAGCATATGATGGGGGTTATTTCTGATATTTCTGATGAAAATATAGAGGAAGCTACTAGATGGTACGAAAAAGCTAAGTTAAATAATTGTATAGAGTCTGTTGAAAATTTAGGACGGCTTTATTATAAACGGAATGATTTTAATAGAGCTGAGGAGTATTATAAAGAAGGTGTTGAGAGAGGAAGCAGAAAGTGTGCTTATATGCTTGGATGCCTTTATTATAAAAAGAGCAATTTAATATTTGAAAAGCTTGCTAAGAAAGAATTTGAAAATGCTCCTGAAATATTAGGAGATATGAAGGGAATAGATATTGCTGTTAGCGATGTGCAGCTTCCAGCATTTGAATTATGTCCTGTTGAGGTTGTTGAGGAACCTGAATATGTTCCAGGGTATATAATTAATATTAAAGAAGACCTTGAAGGAATGCTTGAAGGATTTAGGGATGATATGGTATTCGATGACGAAAACTAAATAAATTTATTGAAAAGATAGTAAAATGAGAAGGACAATATTATAATTACTATCCGCTCCAGGCTTCGACGTGTGTGTATGCAATAGATTTTGTTGTAATTAAAATACACGTCTGCAGATTGTCGCCGGAGTAGTAGTTATAAATATTGTCCTTATTTTGTTATCTTTTAATAAGTTTTATTTAGTTTTTCGTTTTGGTGATAGAGAAGTTTATAAAATGTTAGAAGCCAAGAGGATTATGAAATAATTAATCTTCTTGGCTTTTTATTATTCTTTAATAAGATTTATTTTATATTTTATTACTAAAATTGCATTAAATAAAAATTATTTGACTATATTAAATATAGATAGATTTTTGATTTTTTAGTTATAGCTCAATTTAAAAAATAAAATTTATAGAGGTAAAACTTATGAAGAATGATATTATTATTTTTAGGAATGGTGAATTAGAGTTAGAAGTAACCATTAGTGAAGATAGAGAAACAGTTTGGCTTTCAGCCAACCAAATGTCGGCATTGTTTGATAGAGATGAAAAAACAATTCGTAAGCATATCAATAATGTATTTAAAGAGAAAGAAGTAAATAAAGAAAACAACACGCAAAAAATGCGTGTTGATGGTGTAAAACAGCCTGTTTTATTTTATTCACTTGATGTTATTATTTCTGTTGGATATCGTGTTAAATCACAAAGAGGGGTAGATTTTAGAAAATGGGCAAGTTCAATTTTAAAAGAATATATGATTAAAGGATATTCTATTAATCAAAAGAGAATAGAGGCTTTGAATCGTACTGTAGAAATTCAATCAAAAATAGCAGAGTCTAAACCAAAAGAAAAAGAGCTAATGATAAACTAAAATGGTCCCTATGTCAAGGACATATATAAAAAAGTCTTAAGCAGCAAGCAGCTGACTTCTATATTGAATGAGTATATGAAAAAAAGTCTGTAAATTTAATCGCCTTCTATGGTAATATCAAATTAATCATAGGAGGCGATTTTTTATTCCTAAGGAAATTATAATAATTTAAAACTGTGGAAAACTTATGTACAATAGTAATATGAATGTATTGAAAAAACAAAAAGATGAAAAAATCATTAAGAAAATATTAAAAAATCACTTTGAAGAATTCAAACTAAAATATTGGAATAAAGTTAGAAGAGAAATGAGGGATCAGATAGAAAATACTGTAATAAAGGCTTTAAATTGTGGAAATATAGAAAAAGGATATATAAAACATAAATGTATAGACTGTGGAGAGGAGTATATTCAAGGGTTCACTTGTAAAAGTAAGTTTTGCACAAAGTGTGGAAGAAAATATTCTATGGAATGGGCAGAAAAACAGGTAGAAAATATTCTTGATGTTTCTCATAGACATGCAGTTTTCACAATTCCAGAGGAGTTAAGAGTCTATTTCTACAGAAAGCGAGAGCTTTTAAAAGATTTACAAGATGCTACATATAAGGTATTAGATAGTTTTCATAAAAAGAAAACAAATGGAGATTATGAATTAGGGGTAATTGCTGTAGTACACACTTTTGGTGGAGATTTAAAATGGAATCCTCACATACATGCCTTATACACCGAAGGTGGAATAGATAGAAATAATAAGTGGTTTAAAAAATTAGATTTCATACCGTATACATA
Source organism: Peptacetobacter hiranonis (assembly GCF_008151785.1). Lineage (GTDB taxonomy): Bacteria > Bacillota > Clostridia > Peptostreptococcales > Peptostreptococcaceae > Peptacetobacter > Peptacetobacter hiranonis. The sequence continues at coordinate 1,245,714 of NZ_CP036523.1, read as the reverse complement.
TATGAAAAAAGTATGGCGAAAGTTGGTACTAGATATAATAAAAAACAACTTTAGAGATAGAAAAACTAGAAATTTGATAAATAAGTTATATAAGAAAGAATTCTATGTAAATGCAGAAAGACGTTTAACTAATATAAAACAGGCAACTCAATATATAGGTAGATATTTGGCTAGACCAGCTATCGCTGAGTATAGAATAATTAATTACGATGGGAAAAATGTAACTTACTGGTATGAAAACAAAAAACCTAAGGGAAAAAGAGAAATAACTGTAAATGTATTAGAATTTATAGGTAAAATAACCCAACATATTCACCCGAAGGGTTTTAGAGTTGCAAGAAGATACGGTCTATATTCAAGAGTAAAAAATAAATTAAGCATAGAAATATTGAAATTATATAATTTTATGAGACACAGAAATATATCTAAGCTGATAAAAAAGAAGAATACAGTAAAGAAAAATTTTAAAGATAGATTGATAGAATCATTTGGAGTAAATCCTTATATTTGTAAAAAGTGTGGAAAAGACATGATTCTATGGGAAATATGGCATTATAAATATGGATTAATATATAATGTACTAGATAAATCAAATTATAAAAGAATAATCTACGAAGAAATTATAGAAAAAGAAATTTCTTTGAATACAACAACACAAATAGAATTATTTTAAAAGTCTATTAAATAGGCTAGCTTTGCTATACTCAAATATAAATAATAGTGTATAATTAGTGTAATTAAAATTATTAGGAGAAATAGTATGCTAAAAGAATTAGAAGAAATGAGTAAAGGACAAAAGTTATACAATTATGAATGTAAGTCTTGTGGATTTGAAAAAGGAGTACCAGAATTTATATTAGAAGAACTAAGACAAGATGCATTCTTTTCATTGGGAGCGATAGCTTCGCTAAATGAAAAAAATATGCCAGAATTAATTTGTCCTAATTGTGGAGCTAAATTTGAATACAAAAAAACTGACGACCGTTAGGTGTCAGTTAAAGGTACTGTCACAAGAACACCTTTTAAAGGTGTTCTGTGGCAGTATTTTTTATGGGCAGAAAGAAAAGAGAACCATTAAATCCAGAAAAGAAAAATATAATAGCGGAGCTAATTAAAACATATGAAATTAAAACCGCTCAAGACATTCAGGATGCACTTAAAGATCTTTTAGGTGATACTATTCAAGAGATGCTTGAATCTGAAATGAATGAGCATCTTGGGTATGAAAAATATGAACGTGGTGAAAATACTAACTCAAGAAATGGATATAAAACAAAAAGGGTAAGATCTGGAATGGGAGAATATGAGATTGATGTTCCTCAAGATAGAGATTCTTCTTTCGAACCTCAAATTGTCAAAAAAAGACAAAAGGATATTTCTGAAATAGAGCAAAAGATAATAAATATGTATGCTTTAGGCATGAGTAATAGAGATATAACTTCTCAAATAGAGGATATTTATGGATTTGAACTATCTGAAGGAATGATTTCAGATGTAACTGATAAAATAATACCTAAAATCGAAGAATGGAAATATAGACCTCTTGAAAGTGTATATCCTGTTGTATATATAGATGCTATCCATTTCTCTGTTAAAGAAAATGGTTCTGTTAAGAAAAAAGCTGTCTATGTAATTCTTGGTATAAGTTCCGAAGGATACAAAGAAATTCTAGGATTGTATATTGGAGATACTGAAAGCTCTAAGTATTGGTTTTCTGTGCTAAATGAATTAAAAAATAGAGGTGTAAGAGATATTTTAATCGTTTGTGCTGATGGACTATCAGGAATAAAAGAAGCGATAAGCTCCGCTTTTCCAAATACTGAATATCAAAGATGTATTGTTCATCAAGTTAGAAATACATTAAAATATGTATCATACAAAGATAGAAAGGAATTTGCTAATGATTTAAAAACAATATATCATGCCATTAATGAAGAACAGGCTCTAGCTAATTTAGAACGTACTTCAGAAAAATGGAATGAAAAATATCCAAATTCTATGAAATCTTGGTTTAGTAACTGGGATTCAATTATACCGATATTTAAATTTTCACCAGAAACTAGAAAGGTAATTTATACTACAAATGCCATTGAAAGTGTAAATTCGCAGCTTAGAAAAATAAATAAAAAAAGAACTGTTTTTCCAAACAAGATTTCCTTAGAAAAATCACTATATCTATCAGTTGAAAAAATAAGCAAAAAATGGAGTATGCCTATTAGAAACTGGGGATATATTTATGGAGAACTTTCAATAATGTATGAAGATAGATTGTAATAATTAAAAAAGTCAAGAAAGCCGGCTTTTTTAGCTGGTTTTCTTGACTTGCAACAAAATAAATAATATTATGTTTTAAAGGGCGTTAGCCATTTATTCATAAATTATTTTAAGTCTATTATACTACCTAACGGTAGTTTAAGCCATAGAGGGCTTATTTACAGAAAAAATTCTATATACCCTATTGAATAGGAGTCAGCTGTTTTAAATTCCACTGACAACGATCATTATTATAATAATCAATATAATCATCTATTAAGCTTTTTAACTCTTCAAATGTATTGCAACTTTTATAATCTATTTCATCTTTCATATGACCAAAGAATGACTCCTGCGGAGCATTGTCCCAACAATTACCTTTTCTAGACATAGATTGACCTAAATTATATTTTTTTAACAAGTTCTGAAAAATAGTACTTGTATAATGAACTCCTTGATCAGAATGAATAAATGCATCTTTATGTAATTTGTCTGAATTTGATAACATGAGATTGTTAATAGTTGAAATAACAATATCCATTTTTAAATTCTTCGATAAATGATACGATAAAATTTCATTCGTAGAAGAATCTTTTACAGTTGATAAATATGCTGTTTTCCCATTGCCGTACGGCATATACGTAATATCAGTTAAAAGTACTTTTCCTGGTATACCTTGTTTAAATTCTCTATTCAATTTATTAGGAACTGTGTGATGTTCTTTTCTTGCTTTTCCCATACGTTTAGCTGGATTTGACTCGCGAATAGGACATTTAATTCCATATTTTTTCATTATTCTTTGAATTTTTTTTCTGTTAAATATTATATTAAATTTACTTTTTAAAATCATTTTTATTGAACGAGAACCTTTTTTGTATCCTCTGAACTTATATGCTTTAAGAATTATTTCTTTTGCTTCTAAATCCTTTTCTTCTTGTTTGCTTATTACATTCTTGTTTTTTAAATAGTTATAAAATCCAGATCTAGATACTCCTGCAACAATACATAGATGTTTTATCATTTTTTTTAAACAATATTTATTTATTACATCATTAATTAATTTGAATATTTTCACCGAAGGTAGCTTATTATTCATCACCTGCCTTTCTTCGAAGTCTAGCTTTTTTACTAGTTCTAGCTCTGCTTTAAGATATGCTATTTCAGCATCCTTCTTATCTATTATCTCTTTATCTGTTAATTTTCTTTTTCTTGGTCTTCCAGAATTATTAACTCTAGAATCATCTAGTCCCAAAATACCATTTTCTTTATATGACTTTCTCCATCGCTCGCTAGCGCATTTAATACGTTTTGCACCTATGATGTTAGTGTCAAAACCTGCTTCTTTAAATATCTGTGTTGGATTTTTTCCCTTATTGTATTCTGTTATGAAATGTATTTTAAATTCATTTGTATATGTTATTGATTTACAGCTTACATTCTTTACAAATGGATTTTTTGATAGCTCTAATGTTTCTTCTTTACTAAATTGTTTTTTACTCATAAATTACTCACCTCTATATTAAAATTATACAAAAAAAGAACCTATAGATGAAACACCTTTTTACAAGTGTCCATTCTATAGGTTCCATTTTAAACCTTATTATGAACTTTTTAGATTAAATAAAAATTATTTGACTATATTAAATGTAGATAGCTTTTAAAGTATTATTTTTTTAAAATAATGTATTTATGTTATATTAGATAATATCCCAAAATAACAAGCTGAGGACAAGAGAAATATCTGCTTAAAAGCGACAATACTGCAAGCGCCCCACAACTGCTAAATATGTTGTTTTAACAGTGTGGGGCGCTGAATTATGAAAATAAGAGCAGATATACTCTTGTCCTTTTATAATTTATATACTCATTATTAGATACGCTGTGTATCCTACGTAAAGAGCAGTTAATATTGCTCCTTCAACCCTGTTTATATCTTTTCTAACAACAGTAAATATATAAGTAAGTACTGTCACACCAATCATAAACAAGCAATCCACAAACAGCTTAGGATCTATTGCTATTGGAGAAATAGCAGCAGATGCACCTAGAACAAATAATATATTAAACATATTTGATCCGATTACATTTCCTAAAGCGATATCACTCTCACCTTTAGTAGCTGCAATTATAGATGTCACTAGCTCTGGTAGAGAAGTACCAATAGCAACTATTGTAAGACCTATAAGTTGGTCACTTACACCGAAGCTTTTTGCTATTCCAGTAGCTGCATTTACAACAACCTGTCCACCTAAAACTATTGCTATTATCCCACCTATTGAGAATATTATAGCCTTTGAAATAGGCATTGTTTCAACTGGAGCATCTATTTCTACAGTTATTTTTTCATTAGGATTGGCTTTCTGGGCTTCTAAAGCCTGATTTCTAGAGCTTAGAGCTGACATTATTAGCGAATACATAAAAACAGCGAAGAACATTAAAAGAACTAGACCATCTCCTCTACTAAGCTGGTTTACTGAAGTTCCACCAAAGAACTGATCTCCAATTATTACAAATGTAAGTAGAGATATAAGTATTAAAAATGGAAACTCTTTAATTCTAACACTTTTTTCTACCATTAATGGCTTTATCATGGCAGATACACCAACGACCATAAGAAGATTGAATATATTAGATCCAATAACATTCCCCATAGCCATACCATTTTGTCCACTTAAAGATGCTGTGATACTTACCGCTGCTTCAGGAGCACTAGTACCAAAGGCTACGATTGTAAGCCCTATTATAAGAGAAGGGATTTTTAGCGACTCTGCAATACTTGACGCCCCTTCAACAAAATAGTCGGCTCCCTTTACAAGAAGAACAAATCCGACTACTAATAAAATATAATTCATATTAAGTTTACCCCCTTTGTAAATTTCCCTTAAAATTAAAAGTCTGTTTCATAAGCATTCTAAATAGTTTAAAACACTTACGAAACAGAATCTATAAAAGTTTATTTTTAGACATTAACATAGTGATAATTACACATATAATTACTGATATAAAAGATATCAACCAGAAACCGTTTGGGTTTTCTGCAAGCGGAATTCCGCCGACGTTCATTCCAAAGAACCCTGATATTAATGTAGGTAATGAAACAATAAGTGTGATAACTGTAAGAACCTGCATAACATTGTTCTGGTTATTACTTATTATCGCACTGAAGGCGTCCATGATTCGGCTAAGTATATCTCCATAAATAGTAGCCATTTCAAGAGCCTGTCTGTTTTCTACAATAACATCGTCTAATAAATCGTCGTCGTCGTGATACTTCTTAATACTTGATGTTTTAAGCATCTTATTAAGCACTAACTCATTAGATTTTAATGAAGTAGAGAAGTAAACCAGAGATTTTTCAAGCTCTAGTAACTGAATAAGCTGCTTGTTCTGCATTGAGTCATATATTTCTTTTTCTAGAGTAGTAGTCATCTTGTTTATTCTTCTTAGATAGTGTAGGTAGTAAGATGCATTTTTGTGCAAAATCTGAAGAAGAAAACGAGATTTCATATTAGTGTAGAAATCCTTTATATGACCGACAATAAAGTCATTAAGGATCTTTGTCTGTTCACTACATACTGTAAGAATTACATCTTCGGTAATTATTATACCAAGCGGTATAGTGCTGTATAACGAGTTATGTGAGTCACTCTCATCTATAGGTATATCTATAAGGATAAGAGTATGGTTGTCATTTACTTCGATTCTTGAACGTTCCTCCTCATCCAGAGCAGCGTTGATACTTTCGATATCGATGTCAGTATAATCATGTATCTCATGTATCTCACTCTGATTAGGCTCAACAAGGTTGATCCAGCATCCTTCTTCTGGCTCGTTTATTTTTTCTAGCTTAGAATCGATAGTTTTATAGTATCTTATCATCGCAACACACTCCTTGTTTTTAATTATAGTAGTACTATCGGCTAACGAGTGATCAAAGCCAAACTACTATTGCGACTAAGATACTGTTAACAGATAGGTTTTAAATTTTTAATACTTTGCAACGGATAACTATCCATTGCACATCACTCTCCTTTTCCAATTTAAAAATATCTATCCATTAAATAGAATACATTTTATTTGACAGAAAATCAAGGAAATTTGTTCAAATGACTGAGAATTTTTACATTGTAATATGAAAAGAAAAGAGTAAAAAATAATTGACATAGTAGGCGATATGAATTATCATAATATATGTGTTTGAAAGATACTTTTTAAAAAAGTATACTTTATTAATATGTGCCTGTAGTTCAATTGGTAGAATGTCAGACTCCGACTCTGAAGGTCTGCGGGTTCGAGTCCCGTCGGGTACACCATTTATTAGGAAGTCCTGCAAATTTTGTGGGACTTCTTGTTTTTTAAACAGAAAATTTAATAAAAGAAAACTCAGGAGGTTATTTTTAATGAATAAAATTACGACTAAAGACTTAGTTATGATGTCGCTTTTGGTTGCGATAACGATAATTTTATCAAGATTCCTATCAATATCTACTCCAATAATAAAGATAGGATTTAGTTTTGTTCCACTAACAATAGCGGGGATACTTTATGGAGCAAAATATACGATGATCATAGCAGTAATAGCCGATTTAATAGGGGTAACACTGATAACAGGGGATTTCTTCCCAGGATTTACAGTTACAACAGCATTAGTTGGACTAACTTACGGAAAATTCCTTTACAACAAACCAAAAGCTATGAAAAACATCATCATATGTACTATAATAGTAAACTTAATTGAACTAATTCTAAACACAGGTAATATATACCTACTTAGCGGATATGGTTTTATGGCTACATTACCAACAAGAGCTTTTAAAGCTGTTTTAATGGTGCCAATAAAGGCGTTTGTGATATACAACCTTTCATACCCTATTGCTAATATGAAAAGCATGGTAGTAAATAGAAGAGCTGTTTAAGATTTAATTTTAAATTGTAAAAATAATGTAATTTAAAGATTTGAAATTTATCTTTAAATGTATTAATATATAGTATAGTTGTGAGTGTAAAGAGATTGATTTTGAGTTTTGAGTAAATCTTAAATCTAAAAATTTTTAAAAAATATTTAGAAAATAAAAATTGATTGAACTTAAAATTTCATAAATCTTTAGAAATAATATCAATTTAATTTAATAATTGGGTGTTAATATTATAATTAAGTAAAACGAATCAGATAGACGGGAGGTTTTTTCATGAATAATGTAGAAAAGAAACAAATATCTGTGTTTTTCGGAATAGCTCTTATGTTTATGATAGCTCTTTCAATTATGTATTATCAAGATAGAAATCCGGATTTATTATTGTATATGATCTTCTCACCAGCATTGGCAGCATTAATAACTAGAATGATTTGCAGAGAAGGTCTTAGAAATATGTTCTTGAAGATAAACATCAAAAGGAATAAAAAGACTTACATAAAAACATTGCTTTTTACTCCTTTCATAATATACTTTGGAGCAGTTATAAACTATATAATATTCCATTCAGGGGTTAAATTATTGGGGATGGTGACAGTTTACAATCTTCAGTATACAAGTATGTTTGAATATTTGAAGAGTGTTACATATGAGGTTTCAAATTTAGCGATAATCTTCCCAATCTATGGTATAATTCAGAGCTTTTGTGAGGAATTTGCTTGGAGAGGTTATCTTCTTCCAAGAATGTGCAAGATTATGAAACCAGATAAGGCAGCTGTACTTAATGGATTTTTATGGGGAGTATGGCAGTTGCCGATAATTATGATTTTATATATGAAAGTAGCGGAGAATCCGTTAAATGGAGCAGTGATGCTTTTAATTATGAGTACATCAGTAGGTGTTATTCAGTCTTATTTACTTTATAAGACAGAGTCGCTTTGGTGTCCGGTGTTATTCAATTTATCGTTGAATATTATAAATATATATAATCCAGCTTCTATTTTTGTTAATGTTGCAGCTGGGAATTCAATAAGTCATGTTCTTCCTGGTGTTGTGGGAATGGCAGGACTTGTAATAGCAGGAATGTTATGCTATAGAGAAAGTAAAAGAGTATATGTAAACTTTTTAGTAGGATGGACTTTTTTGAAATTATTTTTGGTGATAAGGCTATGCTATAAAAAATATATAAATTTATTTTATAAAAATATTAAATCTTTTATTGAACAATCTGGTATGAATTTACTAACTTATAAGAAGTGTATAATGTCAAAATTTACCAAAACTATTGATAATATGTAGCATATGAGTTATATAGACAAAACTCTCTCGACAATCTGCAAGCGTGTATTTTATTTGCAACAATACACATTACTTACACGCACGCTGAAGCCTGGAGAAGAGTTTGTCTATATCTCATATGCTTCTCATAGTAACAAAGTTTCTGATAAATTTTGACATTATATACACACTTTAAGCAGTAAATTCATACCAGATTATACAAAAAAGAGACTGTTACAAATATGCAACAGTCCCATATATATCTATCTCTTTATAGATGCAGCCATTCTGTGGTATGTATGTCTTACCCCTCTTATCACTTTACCGTATTCAAATATATTTTCTGGAAGTGCCATTCCCATATATCCTGAATCTCCTAAATGATGAAGATCTGTTCCAGCCATTTTGCACATAAGGGCTATATTTTTTATAGTTGAAACATCAGCACCTTCCTGAGAAGTACCTATTGAAGTAAGAGTTAATTTTCCTAGCTCGTGAGCATAAGATACAAGTCCTCTTATATATTCCATAGTTATTCCAGGAACTGTACCTGGTGCAGGCATTAATATTATATCTGCTCCTGCTTCAGAGAATTCTTTAACATCATTTCTAGTTATTATTTTTTCACCAGCTTCACCAAGTATACCAGCTGCGTGCATTTTACCAGCTATTAAAACAACGCTATCTCCAAGTTCTTTTCTGTAAAGTTTTAGAGTATCTGTTATAGCTTTATTTGTAACACCTATACCAGGGTTTCCAGTAAGTACTATGAAGTCAGCACCCATTTCAACTGCTTTTTTAGCATTTTCTAAAGTACCTGCACGTCCTGAAGATAATCCAGCCCATTCATCAGTTTCAACAGTACTAGCAACACCTTCTTCAAGTGGTTCAAGGTTTAAACCAACTGGTCTACCTGTAAGTTCTTTGATTTTTCTTATGTAATCTTCTGGTTTAACATCAGCAGGAAGTCCATGCATAACAGGGTTGTTTACATCAAATATGTTTAGAAGTATTATATCAGCTCCCATTGATGCAGCAAATTCTGCGTTTGTTACATCGCCAAGCATCTGAGGAACAGCACCTATAGTTTCGCAAACTACTATTCTTCCTTCACTGGCTGCTATTGATTCGATAAGTTCTGATTTTGTCATTTTTTCAAAATCAGATGCGTTACAGTTTAAAAATCTTTTCATTTTGTTTTTTCCTTTCTTTTAATCTTTTTTAATTTTTGTGTGTAAAAATAAATAGCTACTAAAAACTTCTAAACTTTCCACAAAAAAGAGAATAAGATTTGTTTCTATTTATATTAAAAGAAAATAGGTATAAGTGGTTTGTTTTTAAGATTTAAAGTAGCTATTCATAATATAATTATACTAATATTTACCGTTAATTGCAAATGCGTGATTCATTGGTCCACTACCTTTTCCAAGGTCTAGCATTGCAGCTAAAGCACCAGAAATATAAGCCTTTGCAGATTCAACAGCTTCATCTAAATTCATTCCTTTTGCTAGGTTTGAAGCTATTGCACTAGAAAGAGTACAACCTGTTCCATGAGTGTTTGGGTTGTCGATTCTTTTTCCGCTGAACCATTTAAATTCTCCGTCAGAGTATAGTAGGTCGTTTGCATCATTTATGCTATGACCTCCTTTTAAAAGGACTGCGGCATTGTATTTTTTACCGATTATTTCTGCAGCATTTGTCATATCTTCCGCAGAATTTATTTTAATGTTTGATAGTATCTCAGCTTCTGGTATGTTTGGTGTAAGAAGTGTTGCAAGAGGGAATAAAACTTCCTCAAGTGTAGAGATTGCATCGTCTTGAAGTAGTTTAGAACCACTAGTAGATACCATAACTGGATCTATTACAATATTTTTTGCTTCATATTTTTTTAATCCTTCTGCTATTGCTTTTATAATCGGAGCAGAGGATACCATTCCTATTTTTACAGCATCTGGGTAAATGTCTGTGAATACTGCATCTAATTGCTGAGTAACAAATTCTGGAGAAGATTCAAATACCCCAAATACCCCAGTTGTGTTTTGTGCAGTAAGTGCTGTGATTACAGATTCTGCAAATACGCCGTTTGCAGTCATGGTCTTAATATCGGCTTGTATGCCTGCACCACCACTGCAGTCACTTCCTGCTATTGTTAAAGCAACTTTCATAATTTTTCCTCCTTAAAAAAGATAAGATTTATAATTCTTCAGTTAGTTCTTTAAGTTTTTTAGTGGCAGCAGTTATATCGTCGCTTGCAAATATAGCACTTATTACAGAAACACCATCTATTCCACTGCCTTTTAGTTTTAATAAATTATCTGCACTTATTCCACCTATTGCAACTACTGGGATTGATACAGTTTCACATATTTCTTTTAATGTTTCAAATGTTACGCTGTCAGCATCTCCTTTAGTAGAAGTAGGGAAGACTGCACCAACACCAAGATAGTCCGCTCCATCTCTTTCTGCTTTTAAAGCTTCCTCAACTGTAGATGCAGATACACCTAAAATTGCATTTTCTCCAAGCATATCTCTAACTTTTTTAGCGTCCATATCTTCCTGACCAACATGAACACCATCAGCTTTTATTTCAGCTGCGATATTTATATTATCATTTACGATAAATGGTATTTTAAATTCTTTGCAAAGAGCCTGAATTTCCTTTGCTTCTTCTAAAAATTCATTTTCTGGAAGATTTTTTTCTCTTATCTGAAGGATAGTAGCCCCACCTTCAAGACATTCTCTTACTTGTTCAGCAAGAGTTCTTTCATTTAACCAATGTCTGTCAGTTATAGCGTATAACTGTAAATCTTTTCCATTTATATTACTTGATTTCAAATTTAGCACCTTCTTCCAATTTATTTCCATCCATATTATATATAGCGTCGATTATTCTATTTCTGTAAGTAGAGTTTCCGTCAGTTTTTTCCATATTAGACCAACCAATTTCTCCAGAAAGTCCCATATCTATTACAGCAGCTGCAGTTGCTTCAAGCATATTGTCCTGATTTGCAGCGATAAATGATGCAATTAGTCCAGAAAGCTGACATCCAGTTCCAGTTATTTTTCCCATTTCAGCTCTACCATTTCTGATTACAAAGCATCTTTCAGCATCAGCAACTAAGTCTATAGCACCAGTTATTGCAATTATACTACCTGTTTCTTTTGAAAATGATTTTGCAAATTCTACCATAGAGTCAAGATTTTCTTCAGTAACTGCATCTCCAACAGCTGCGTCGACACCTTTTCCAGCTCCGATACCAGTAGCTAAGAATTTTATTTCTGAAACATTTCCTCTTATTACAGAGAATTTTACATTTTCAAGAAGTTCTTTAGCAGTTTTGTTTCTTAAAGCACTCGCACCTACACCAACAGGATCTAGTACAGTTGGGTGATTTAATTCGTTCGCTTTTTTACCAGCTAATATCATAGAAGGGATTGTGTTTCTATTAAGTGTACCGATATTTATATTTAAGGCAGTACAAACAGAAGTTATATCCTCAACTTCCTCAGAATCGTCGGCCATGATAGGGCTTGCACCACAAGCTAATATTATATTTGCAACATCGTTTACAGTAACGTAATTAGTGATATTGTGGATAAGTGGTGATATTTCTCTTACATTTTCAATAGTTGATTTTAACATTTTAATTCCCCCAGTCTTTTTAGTATTGAGAGAGATTTTAAAAATAAAAAAACACGAAACCAACAAAGGCTCGTGTTTGATATCTTATCTTCTCCCTACGTTGGCATTATCCAAATCAGGTTAAGGGTCTAGGTTTTACCTACTCTCAGCCGAAAAAGCTCCCCTGCTTGATTTTAAATTATTTTAAAAATTCAACTAATTAAATGATAGCATAGAAAATAGTTTTTTTCAATTGTGTAGAAGTTTTGATGTTGGAAAATGAATGAAAGTGTTGGAAATTTTTTTGAAAAGTAATATTTTTAGTGATATAATATTTAATGTTATTAGTTATATACGATTTAAATATGTCTCTGTAGCTCAGCAGGATAGAGCACCGCTCTCCTAAAGCGGGTGTCGCAGGTTCAATTCCTGTCAGGGACACTTTGAATAATTGAGGATGCCAATGGATTTTTCTAATGGCATCCATCATTTTATTCTGTCGTTTGTGTTGTGATAAATTTGTAAGCCGTTTATATATTGTAATTCAAAGCAAAAATAGTCTTACTAACAAAAGAGTTGTAACAACCTTTTTCATTCAGTTTTACATATATGTAGAAGATAATATAATTCTATCTATTACATTGTCGTAAGCTTGTTTTGTTCTAGAATCAAACAATACAAATCTTATGCAATCAAATTCATTTTGATGTTCCATGTAGAAGTCATTTACTGTTGTTACTGCTATTTCTGCAGCTTCTTCTAAAGGATAGCTGTAAACTCCAGTTGAGATTGACGGAAATGCAATAGTACGAATTTTGTTTTGTAATGCTAGTTTCATAGAGTTTTTATACGCATTTGCAAGTAGTTGTGGTTCGCCAGAGTTCCCACCTCTGTATATTGGACCAACTGTGTGAATTACGTATTTGCAAGGTAGTTTATACGCGGATGTTATTTTTGCTTCCCCTGTTTCACATCCGTTTAGTGTTCTACATTCTGCTAAAAGTTCTCGTCCTGCTGCACGATGTATTGCCCCATCTACACCGCCACCACCTAAAAGGCTGTTGTTTGCTGCATTTACGATTGCTTCTACGTCTGTCTGTTTTGTTATATCTCCAAGTACTGTTTCTATTGTCATATTAGATTCCTCCTCAGAAAAATTTATTACTTCGATAATTTATCGGATAAAATTATTTAGCTTTGTAGAAGTATGGTCCTAGTTCTTCTTCGTGAGGTATTACATAAGTCCAACTGTTTAGTGGATCGAAGAAATAGAAATCTGATGATTCTAAATCGCTTTTTTCAAATAACTCATCTATATCTTTTGCATTAAGTAAATTTGCGTTTCCAATTATATATGTCTGTTCTGCATATTCAAAGAATAGGTAAAGCTCATGTTTTTCTTCTTTATCAAAAGCTGCTTTTGCTTCGTTACCTGTAAGAGCAGGAAGAAGGTCAAAGCTAAATAAATGCCATTTGAACTGGTCAGAGTAGTTCTTTTTATTTTCTTTTGCTTCCTCAGAAACTAAAGCATCAAATTCTTTATCCCACTGCTCAGCGATAGGCTTTTTAGGTACATGTAAGAATAGAACACCTTTGTCTATTAAATTTTTAAGTTTTTCAGATTCTTCTTCGCTCAAATTTTCTACATCTGCAGCTGGATTTTTAGCGAATTTTTTTGCTATAAATACATCGCTTATGAAACTAAACACTATGTAAACAATAGTTACAAATAAAAGAATTTGTATATTCCAGTTTAGTTTTAGGAAGTAGCTGACAAGCGATAGTATTGCAAAGAATACAACACCACTTACTAAATATTTTGAGTATCTTTTCATAAAATTATTCCTCCTAGTTTTATTTATTAAATGAGTTTAAACTTATTTATATAAATCATTTATTTCTATATATTATAATACTTTACTTATTAGGAATACAATATTTAATCAAGTTCTTCTTTGGTATATTCTATTTTACAGCCTCATTTTTATATATTTTTTCTCTGTTTTTAAAGTACTTAATTTAAGAAAATTTATTAATACAAATGTATTAACATTATATAGTATTTGTGCGAAAAATTCTTAAATATTTATAAAATTAATAATAAATTAATTAGTTAAATTTGACTTATATCAAAAAGAGTGCTATATTTCAAAACTGTAAAGAACTTTTTAAGGGGTGAACTATGAAAACAGGATTATTATTAGAAGGTGGAGCGATGCGTGGTTTGTACACTGCAGGTGTTCTTGATGTGTTTATGGAAAATAACATAAAAATCGATGGGATAATAGGTGTTTCTGCTGGGGCATTGTTTGGAATGAACTACAAATCAAAGCAGCATGGTAGAGTGTTGAGATATAATAAAAATTATGCAACAAGCAAGGAATACATGGGATTTCATTCGTGGATAACTACGGGAAATGTTATGAACAAGGAATTTTGTTTTAACAAGCTTGTAAATGAGCTAGATCCAGTTGATTTCGATACATATAAAAATAGCGACGAGGAATTTTATGCAACTGTGACAAATATCGAAACTGGAAAACCAGAGTATATTAAGCTAGATGATTTTAGAGATAAGAATCAGATTGAGTATTTGCGTGCATCTGGATCTATGCCATTTTTATCAACTCCAGTTTGTGTGAAGGGTAAGAGCTATTTAGATGGTGGAATTTCTGATAGTATCCCAATAGATAAGATTATGAGCATGGGCTACGATAGAGTGATTGTAGTACTTACAAGACCTGAGGACTATAGAAAGAAAAAATCAAACGAGCTTATGCCTAAACTTTTCTATCGCAAGTATCCTAATTTGATTTCTACTATAAATAATAGATATAAAGTGTACAATGAGGAGCTTGAAAAGGTAAATGAGCTTGAAAAAGAGAAGAAGATTTTTGTATTAAGACCTTCAAGACTTGTAGATATCAAGAGAATTGAAAGAGATTTGGATAAAATTCAGGAAATGTACGATTTAGGAAGAGAAGATGCAAGTAACAAACTTTTATCTTTAAAAGAATATTTAAGCCTTTAAATTAGCAAGTCATGAACGTCGTGCAAACAAGTAAATAAACTGAGGACAAGATGTATAACTGCTCAAAAGCGACAATACTGCAAGCGTCCCACAACTGCTAAATGTGTTACTCTAACAGGGTGGGGCGCTGAAGCCTGGAGCACAGAGCAGTTATACTCTTGTCCTTTTTATATACTTTTTTTTAATATCCGTGGTCTACGTGTTTCCATTTTCCACCATTTTTTCTAACCAAAATCCAATTCCAATCAGTGTAAGTACTGTTAGGGTTTAAAGAGCCATCACCATCAGACTCATCAACATCAAAAGTCGACACCAATACAATTACCTCATCAGCATTGTATCTTTCGGCAAATTCTTGATGTTCCTTAGATACCTTATCTCCTGCATAGTGGATTTCTTTAAGAGTACAACCCTTCCAATCTTTTTCGAATTCTTTCTTTATAACGTCGATAGCTGAGTTGATTTCCTCTTGAGAGTACATCTGTACTGTTTCTCCATTTTGAATTCCTGCATTATTTTCTTTTGAAGAGAAGTTTGAAATTATATTAAAAGCAGTTATTGCAGCTATGAAAATAGCTACTCCTAAGAAGATATAGCTATCTCTTTTAGATCCTTTGTCATAACATTCCTTAGACCAAACTAAAAACGTTAATATCATAGATACGAACATCAAAGGAAGTGATATATCATAAGAAAGTATTTTTGCTAGTCCTAGAGAAGCAAATACAACGGTTAATATAGAAAAGATTAATCTTAATTTTCTCATATCAAATACTCCTTTTTTTCTTTATTATACAATCTAAAACAATAGATAACAATATTAAGTTGAGTTAAAAATGCTTATTTTCTAAAAATTTTGTTAATATTTAAAATAAATATTTTATCGAGAAATATAATATGCTAAAATAAGATAAATAGTTAAATAATCACTAAAAATAGGCTCTAAAATGTAATAGATAGAGTTTTTTAGTTGGAAATTTTGTACCTTGCATCAGCTAGTTTTTTTAAAAATGTTGTGCAGGGTATTTTTTGTATCTGAGTAAAGATAAAAAAATTGTCAGTTGAAAGGAGATTTTTATGGGATTGAAATACAAATGTAAAGAATGTGGAACATCTATAGGGTTTGAAGGTTTGTGTTGGCAATGTAGAGCAAAGCAGCACAGAAAAGAAGTAAATAATTGGTCTGTAGAAGAAATAGAAGAAAAGAAAAATCAAATTATAAATAGTATTAAATCTTTAGGTGATGAAAAATTTTATTCAACTGATGAATTTGATTTATTTGGAGATTTAATGACAAGAGGAATAGATTGCAAGGAAATTGCAAAAGCAGCTTGTGAATATGAATTATATTATCCAAGTGCTCTTTATTATAAAGCTGACGAAAAGGTGAGAGATATCTTAATTGAAAGGATAATGGCTACGGAATCAAGTGATGATGCGAGTTGTATCTTAGGATGTTTGGCAATGATAGAAGATGAAAAATCTAAAAATACGTTGCATGAGTTAAAGATAAATCCAAAACCTTGGAGAAGGAATTTATATGTAGATACGAATGTGTACGCAGAAGAAGGCGGCTGGACTTTCAACGAAGAAAATGAGTACATAAAACTAAACTATGATAGATGCTTTTCATTTGAGCCTGGAGATAAAAAGGATGAAAATGGAACATTTATAGCTAGAAAAAGAGGAGAAAAATGTAAACATTGTGGATGCGAATTAGTAGATATTTTGGTGATTGATGGAAGAGATAAAAGATTTGATTTCTTGGGAATGGATGGAATAATTACAGCGAGTTGTTGTCCAAATTGTATATTTTTATCTGAAGGGCAGTCAAATAAATTTACTCTTGATGGAAAAAGCGAGATTTTGGAATATGAAGGTATTGAGGAAAATTATTATACAGAGGAAATGCTTGAAGATATGGTATCTAATAAGTTGGTATTATCTGAAATTGAAAGACCTTTGTTTTATGGAGCATTTAACTGTGATGTCAATACAATAGGTGGATTTGCTAGTTGGGTACAGGATTGGGAGTATAGAGAGTGTCCAGAATGTGGTAAGAAGATGAGATATCTTGCACAGATTCATTGGGATACGATTGAGGATTTTGCTGAGGGAACTCTGTATATAGAGATTTGTACTGATTGCAAGGTAATTACAATGTTTCATCAGCAGACTTAAATAATAAAGGAGATACGAATTGATATGGAAAATATAAGGAAGTTTTTGAAATCACCAGATGAAAATAGGGATGAATTTTGGGAAAGTGAAGATCTTATATGGATTGATTGGCGAGAAGATGATGAATCTATTATTGAATATTTTAATGAAAAATTGCCACTAGAAGATAACATTCAATTTGAGTGTGTAGAGATAGAAAAAGAACGTGGAATTGATATTATTCTAAAAAAGGATGGCTCTGTTGAGAGAATTCCTTATGCAGATGATTTCGCTGATAGGGATACAACGTTGAAAAGTGTTCAAAATTATGTATCTCCAAAGTATCAAGTCCGTTGGTATATGGACTCACTTGGAAGTGATACGTTGGCTTTTTGTATTAAGTTATCTTTGGAATGGAAAAATTTAGAAAAGGAATTTGGAGTAGAGAAGGTTAGATATTATTTTGAGCCAATAGATAATGACTTAGTAATGTTTGAAATGAGTATTGATGAGGTTTTTGATTTGATAGAAGAAAGAGAAAAATAGAGGAGGAAGTTTTATGGATTTTAAAATGTTATTAGAAAAATGTCAGATTTGGAATGAAGATGGTAATTATGCAAAGATTATTGAAGAATTAGAAAAGATTCCTTATGAAAACCGAACTCCAGAAACAGATAGTGAGCTTGCTCGTGCTTATGCCAATATAGCCGAGCCTAGTGATAGAGAACTGTTCAAAAAAGCAATCGATTTGCTAGTTCCTCATGAAGAATATTTTGAGGGAGATCATTGTTGGAATTTCCGTATGGCATATGCTTATTATTATTTAGAACAGGAAGGGCTTGCACTAAGATATTTTGAAAAAGCTTTAGAAGCACGTCCAGGAGATGAAGATACTAAATTATTTATCAATGATTGTAAAAAGTGTATTGCTTTTCCAAGATTTACAATGAGTTTTAGAGAAAGAACTCAAGCAGCATGGAATAGATTTGTTGAAGAGGAAGAAGAAATTCGTCATATTATGGATGAGGACAAAAATCACGAAAGAGGCGAAGAGATAATTGATAAATGTGAGGATATACTTAACATAGCTTTTGATAATATTGCCTTTGAAATGGGATATAATGGCGAAAAATATGAAATTATTCTTACTCCAGAAGGCGATAAAGTCAAACTGTTTGAGCTTGTATATTTTGCTAACCATGTTCCAGAAAGTATATTGGATAATTGGAATATATTGGTTGGAAGACAGGCAAATGAAAATATTGGTTTAAGGATTGATGATTTAGATATAAGTGGAGAAGATGTAGAGGTTTGGGTTGAAAAAGCAGACAAAGAGATGTTTAATTTATCTGTATATTGCGAAAAATTACTTCCTCTAATTGATGAGGATGAGAATAAGGTTTGGTGGATATTGACTACACTTACTGATCAAATTTTGGGTGAAATTTCTCACATGAGATATATTTATTCATTTGATGTTTTAAAAGCTAAAAGAGATGACGAATCAATAAAACTTTCAAAACTTCCTGAAAAACTTGAAGAAATGGGAAGTGAGTTATCAAATGATGCAGAAAATTATTTAGAACTTTATACAGGATATGAAATGAACCCTAATGATGATCCCGATGCGGATTTGAGATTTGATATTATTGCTGGCTCTAGCTGTTGTCTAGCTTTAATCAATGGATATTTTAATGATGATGATTTCTATATGGATGAACTTCATGCTGACGGTGTAGTAGCAGGATTTATATGCTATCCAATAGATACTTTAAGAGAAGAAGAAGGAAGCGAAAAGATATTTGCTTTTAGAGATAAATTAGAAGAAAGTCTTAAAGAGGAATGTGGAGATGATGCATTTAAATTTATTGGTGGAGCAACAGGTGTAAATTGTGGTTATATTGATTTTATCGCATGGGATTTAAAAACTGTTTTATACATAGCTAAGGATATCTTTGATGAAAGTGATATTCCTTGGGCTACATTCCATACTTTCCGCCGAACTGCGGGAACAATAAGTTTAAAAAACGAAGAAAATGATGATAAAATTGATGATTTAGAATACAGTGATATGGATTTAGAAGGTGAAGAAAAGGGGCATTTTTTAGGATTTGTACTAATGTCTGAAGGAATATGGGATAAGCAACAATTTATCTGTGATTTAAAAGAAAAATGGGATATCGTCGCTGAAGAAGATGGAGATAAAAGAGACGATAGCCTAGTATTTGAAATAGATAATATGATTGCAGCAGTAAGTCTGTTCCAATATCCTATTCCAGAGGGTGAAGCAGAAATAAATGCAGAAAATAATTATATGTGGCCAGAAGCAGTTGAAGTGACTAAAGAACACAAGGCTCATATTATGATTGCGGTTCTAGGAAATGAAGAAAATACAATAGAAAAAGGCAAATTATTTACAAAATTAGCAGCCACTTGCTGTAATCAAAAATATGCTACTGGAGTTTACACTAGTGGCGTTGTATTTGAACCTGCCTTTTATGAAAATGTCGCAGATGTTATGAAAGAAGGGGAACTACCTATTTATAACTGGATTTGGTTTGGAATGTATAAAAATGAAAATGGATTAAATGCCTATACATACGGTATGTATTTATTTGGCAAGGATGAAATGGAAGTTTTAAATGTAGAAGCAGATCCTGAGGAGCTGAGAGATTTCTTAGTGGGAATTACTTATTATGTGATAGAAGGTGATGTTGAGCTTCAGGACGGAGAAACAATAGGTTGTTCAGAAGAGGACATACATAAAATTGAAAGAAGTGAAGGTGTTTCAATACCAGGAATGACTTTGAAAATTTCTTATGAAGCAGAAGAGTATTAGATGTGTAGTATTTAAGTGAGGTATTATTATGGATATTTTAAATGATGTAAGTTGTGAAAAAATGACATTTGAGAATTATGATTTTACAGATTTCTGGGATGACATAGATTATTCATTAGATGAATATGTTGAAGAATATCCTTCTGATGAAATGATTGAAAGTGTAGAAAAAGAATTAGGATATAAGTTACCAGAGTCATATATTTGGCTGATGAAGCAGCATAATGGAGGTATCACTACAAAATCATGCTTTCCAACAAATGAGCCAACTACTTGGGCAGAGGATCACGTTGCTATTACCGGTATTTCAGGTATTGGAAGAAAAAAGAGATATTCTCTTTGCGGAGAATTTGGTAGCCAGTTTATGATTGATGAATGGGAATATCCTGCTATTGGAGTTGCTATATGCGATTGTCCAAGTGCTGGACATGATATGATTTTCTTAGATTATAGAGAATGTGGACCTAAAGGTGAGCCAAAAGTTGTTCATGTTGACCAAGAACATGATTACAAGATTACTTATCTTGCAGATACTTTTGAGGAATTTATCTGTGGGCTAAAGGATGAGGAATTCTTTGAAGATGATTTTGATGATTAAGGAGGGTACGTGTTATGCCTAGTAAAGAATGGTTAACTAAGTACGAAAGTAAGAAAGAATCACTTAGATGCAAAATAGATTTAGATGCATACTTTACAGAAAACAAGATAGGAAAAATAAATCTTGATGTTTTGAATATCGGTAAAGTTTCTTTTCCAACAGGAAAAATAATTGCCTGTGATCCATTAATTGAACTTGAGGATGCACCAGCTTATATTCAAAATATTCCTCCTGGAAATTATAATGTAGATATTTCTGTTGCATTAAGTGAGAAATTTGGAGACCGATATTCATGTGTAAAGGTTTTGATTAATGATAATAAACCAGCTTATTATGATTTAGGTGTGATTGGAAATGAGGACTTAGACGAGGAGCTAGAGGATGATGAGTATTTTGGATTTTGTGTAGATGCGGGAATGGGATGTATTCTCGATGAAAGTACTCAAGCAGCATTTAAAGAATATTGGGAGCAGAGATGCGAGAAAGAGGAAGGAATTGATCCATATAACGACTTATTCTGTGATTTGTTAGAAGAGAGTTATGATAAATATCCAAAATACCAGCGTGAAGGTGGAGATTGGTTGAATTGGGCGATTCCTGAAACAGAGCTGAATATTCCTATATTTGCTTCTGGTTGGGGCGATGGTGTGTACCCTGTTTATTTTGGATATGATGATAATGACGAGATTTGTGGTGTTTATATCTTGTTTATTGATGTTACTGATGATACTTTTGATTAGGAATTAGATAATGAATGGAGTAGTTGTTTTAATTTTACTGTGTTTAGTTGTTATGTTTATTAAATTATTTGTAGATAGAAATTGGTTAGGTTTAATTCTATTTTTATTTACAGTAATTTTGATTTTTGGAATAAGTTAATATAAGAATGGCTGCGAGTAAAAATTTTACAAGCAGCTTTTTTATTATTCCCATTTAAAGAATTTTATTGTCTACTATGTGTTTACAACAAAACATAAATATTTTATAATATATGTATGAAATAGAACAAAAACATATTCAGCATTTGCTAATTCAAATGGCGGTAATATTTATTTGGGTGTAGATGTAAATCTTGAAACAAAACAGAAAACAAAAATAGTAGTTTCTAGTATAAAATTAAACTTTAAACGAAATATTTAAGATTCTAAATGATAAAAATAAAGTTATCTGCAATATAATAAGTAATGTGGTTAATATAACTAAAAACAAATAATTGGAATATTACATATTTAGAATCAGAATGTATAACATTAGAAATTAAATTTTAAGTATTTGATTATCAATATTGGAGGTGATTAGGATGGATAAAATTTTATACAAAAATAAAGAATTTTATAATGGACAGTATGAAGAAATTGAAAAAGGATTAAGAAAAAAGCTGGATGTAAGTTTATACGCGGATCCAAAATTTGATTATGCACAGATGAAACAGATCAGAGAAGGATTAGAAAAAGGTATTGATGCAAAAATATATGCAAATCCAGAGTTTGATTGGTTAGAGATGAGAGAATTGAGGGAAGGATTAGAAGAAAGGGTAGATGTAACTCTATGTTTAAATCCTGCTTTTGATTGTTGGCAGATAAGAGAGATAATAGATGGTATAAAATCTGGAGTAGATGCTAGCATATACGCAAAAGTGGAATTTAATAATTACCAAATGAGGAAAATAAGGATTGGGTTAGAGTCTGGTGTAGATGTAAATAGATACTTAAATCCCAATCTTGACGCTTGGAAAATGGAGCGGATATTAATGCTGCTGAAAAGAGGTATAGATCCGGATTTATATATTAAGCCAGAGTATTCATCAGATTTAAGTGATATGATTGCAAATTGTGTAATAAGTGGTAGAGATTATTCAGTTCTGATTAAACCTTGCTATAATGATGGACAAAGAACAGAAATTTACTATGGCATGATAAACGATATAGATTACAAAATTTACGAAAATCCTAAATACTCCGTACAAATAATGGAATGTATACGTTACTGCCTAATGGAAGGTGTTAATGTTCTTTCTTATATTAGAGATGGTTACAATATAGGTCAATGCAAAGAGATTTGTAGGGCGATTAATAGTGGTATAAGTTTGGATAAAATTTTAAATAAAAACTATTCATATAAAGTAATGAAAGAAATTATAGATTTAGAAAAAGAAGGAATAAATACAACGAAATATTTTGAGCAAGGATTTAACATAAATCAGTTAAAAATATATATAGACGCAACGAAAGAACACCGCTTCCCAGATGAGAAAGAAGACTATTCTAGATGGTTCAAGCCAGAGTATCCTCGGTATAAGATGAAAAAAATTAGAAAGCAATTAAAAATATGTGACGAAATTCACGATTACTTTGATTATGATTTTGATTCGGAAACAGAATCTGTATTAAACTCAAATTACTATAGGGGGATTGATTTGCTAAAATATGCGAAATTAGGTTTTGAGGGAATTAGGTTAGAAGAAATAGGACTCGCAATTAGAAGTGGTGCAAAAGACGTCAAACCTATGTTGAATTTTAACCTTAATTATAATCAGCTTAAGGAGATTAGATTTGGGTTTGAACATGGTGTAGATGTAACTATTTACTCAGATATTAAAAATTCTTGGTCTACTATGTATAAAATTAGAATTCTTTTAGAAAATGACCTAAATCCAGAATCAAACAAAATAGGATTTAATGAGGTATTTCCAAATGGAAGTTTAGAAGATTACGATTCAGAGCAAATAGACGTAATATTTTGGGGATATTTAAAAGGTGTTGATTTTAAAAGATATCTAGATCCGAGTATTCCTGCAGCTAGAATGAGAAATATTTATTGGATGATGGAAAATGAAAAGTATGGAGTAGTTTTTAACGATGATCAGTTGAAAATTATAGCTAAAGGTGTTGAGCAAGATTTACCAATAATAAAATATGCTAAGTCTGAATATACAGCTGATCAGATGAAGTTGATAGTAAAAGGCTTAGAAGAAGGGCTTAATACATACAACTATGAAAACTGCGAGTTTAGTATAGATCAGATGTATTTAATTTATAGATGTGAAAAAGATGGATTGCGTGCCATAAAATTAAAAAATCCTTTATTCACTATTGGGCAAATGCGTTTAATTTACTTTGGATTACTAGCATCTTTATGTGTAGAGGTATATGCTAGTCCCAAAATTACAGAGGATGAAATGAAGAATGAGATATCTAGACAGCTTATGGAAGGTGATTATTCTGAGGATATCACATTTGAACAGGCTATAAAAGCCAGATGTGTAACTGAGATTTTTGACAAGGTTCCAAATCTAGATGAAATAGAGTTAAAGTTTGAAATTGATAATTTATAAAAGGAGGATAAAACTATGCTAAAAATTTATTTTGGTGATAATTTAGAAGACGAAAATTTTATATATAATCCTAAGATATATTTTAATTATAACTATGATAAGGAATGGTTCAATGATTCATTTATCAAAAATATGGTAGAAGATATTGATAAATCTAAAGTAATCTATGAAGGGATTATAGATAGTCCATTTTTAGGAATAATAACTCCTCAAGAATTGTCTGGTGGTGTACGTGCATTGATGCTTATGTACAAAACTGACAAAATTATCAATGCTTCTGCTTGTGGAGATAATTGTTCAAAATGGATTTTAGAAATTGGAAAAATGAAAGATTTAACTATAAGGCTTGGATATATTATGAACTTTGGAGATGAAGAATTTGAGATATATATTGCAAATGAAGATAAGATTGTAAGAAATACCATAGATTATGTAACACTTGCAGGGAAGTATTTATAGGTGGTGATTTTAATGTTGGTACATATTTACAGTACTAAGATTGATTATGAATTTGAGTTAGATGATAAAATAACCCTTGTATCAAATGAGAGTTGGTTAGGGGAGCATATTTTGATAAAAATGATATCAGATTCATATAATGAGCCTAATGCCGTTCATGATGAGAGCGATATTAGATGCTATTACTATATGAAAGGAAGATATTTTGAATTAGAAAAATATTTAAAAGTAGATAAGCAAAATATAACGTTTATACAGGATTTTGACGAAATATTTGAGTATGAGGATTTTTTAGAGAGAATAAAGGATAGTGAGTATTATTTTGTTTTGTTTACAAGAGATGTAAAAGATCCTTCTAGGCCAATAAGAAAAATGGTTGTAGATGAGGATAAGACAACTAAAAATAAGATATATATTACTTTAGAAAAACCAGTATAGAATTACAAAGAAGGTGTAAATTATGGATTTGAAAGAATTAGAACTTAAAAGATTAAAAGATAAGGGTTATGATACAACACATTTAGGTTGTGTTGCTTATGACGGATTAACTATAATTGCAAGTGCATTAGAAGATGGAATTGATTTAGGAGATATCCCTAAACCAGGAATAGACAATTTTCAAATACGTGCAGCCATTGAGGGAATTGAAAAGGGGTATGATAAAAAATATTACGATGTATCAAAATTTGATGGTTTACAAATGGCATGCTTTAATGATGCATTAAATAGAGGAATAAATCCAGAACCTTTTATGGATTCTAAATATGATTATCGTTTAATGCAAGCTTTTATAAAATTTATAGAAGAGGGTAAAGATATAACACCT
This sequence comes from Peptacetobacter hiranonis, assembly GCF_008151785.1. Lineage (GTDB taxonomy): Bacteria > Bacillota > Clostridia > Peptostreptococcales > Peptostreptococcaceae > Peptacetobacter > Peptacetobacter hiranonis. The sequence goes on along the minus strand of NZ_CP036523.1, from coordinate 1,220,401 downwards.
ATATTAGATGAAAGATTACCTATTAATGTTATGGAGTATATGCTATATGATTCGAAACATAATGAACAGATTTATAGACTTTTAGAACAGGGATGGTCTGAAAAACAATTATGCGAAATATGTTATGGATTTTACAGCGGAGTAGATCCAACTCCGTATATTACTTTATCGCATAATGTAAATTGTATACATTTAGTAATTAAAACTTTGTCATATGGTCTTGACCCTACTTGTATGGCAAAACCTGGATTTGATGAAGCGCAAATAGAGAATCTTTTCTTTGGACTTTTAGGTGGGTACGATGTAAGTAAATATGCTGATCCTAGTATAAGTTACTTTGAGATGATGATGTACGAAAGAGTTTATGGGTACATGAGAGAAAATGATATAACTGATTTTGAAGAAGCGTATAATAGTGTTAGGGATTTACAAAGTATACCCTTAAACCAAGCAGAAAGGAGCGATGACAATGAGCATATGGACTCATGTGAATTGTAATTTTAGGCTTGCTGATTATCAAGTAGTAAGTGATAAAGATATTTATAAAGTGTTTGGTAAACAGTTACTCTGGGGTGAAGAATTCAATGGAGAGGAGTACTACTTACCTATGGGTTCAGAGGAATCTTTACATATCAATATCTTTAGAGGAAATGAGTATTTAGATGTTTCAGTATTTGGTGATTTAAGGGCTTATGAAGATTTTGATGAAATAGGTGAGTGGTTTAATAAGTGCTGCAATTCATTTAATATTGAACAAGCTTATTGTCAAGTAACTGACTCAGGTGGATTTGGTAAAAACTTTGAATGTCAAAATTTAGTGTCTAGTGAGTTATTCACAGTAAATATAAGTTTTCGACTTGATTGTAGTCCTGAATACCAATATATAAAGGGAGAGCTTGTACAAAAATGTCCTTTTTCTGAAAAGATGAAAGTACATATCTGGGAAAATCTGGATGATTCTTGTATGGCATCAACCGTAGTAATTATGTTTGGAGATTTTGACTTAGACGAAGGAATTGAATTTGATATGAAAGTTAAGAAATGGTTTAATAGTTCTTTAGAGAAATTTCATGTAAGACAAGCATTTTGTCAGATAAATTATGCTAATGATTCTAGTAAAATTTATAAAGACAAGGTTACATTTCAAAATTTTGAATAGTCATGTATGCAACTAAATTATAAAAATATCATTAAAATATTTCTTGCTTTTTCAACTAAAATAATATAAATTATAAATATACAAAATACAACTAGGGAATGAATGTCTCCCTTGGGAAACCTAAACCGCTTATCGAGCTGATGACTTCTGCAACCACGCAGAAACCATCAGCTTTTTTGCGTTTAAAATAAAATAAAAGGAGAAACAAAATGTTAGTATCACTTGCTTTAATTTTTTTAGTTGGAATGAGCTTGGCATCTATATGCGAAAAAATTAAAATTCCGAGAATTATAGGAATGCTTGTAACTGGGATAATTTTAGGTCCTTATGTACTAGATTTTTTAGATAGCTCAATTCTAAACATATCATCAGAGCTTAGAAAAATGGCTCTTATCATCATCTTAATCAAAGCTGGGTTATCACTAGACTTAAAGGACTTAAAAAAAGTTGGGAGACCTGCGCTTTTAATGTCGTTTCTTCCAGCTACATTTGAAATAATTGCTTATGCAATATTTGCTCCAATTTTATTTGGTGTCAGCAGAGTAGAGGCTGCACTAATTGGAGCAGTACTTAGTGCAGTATCTCCAGCAGTTGTAGTTCCTAGAATGGTTGATTTAATGGACAATAATCTCGGGACAAAGAAGGGAATACCTCAGATGATTTTAGCTGGGGCATCTTTTGACGATGTATTTGTAATTGTGCTATTCAGTACATTTTTAGCTATGAATCAAGGAGAAGGTGTTAATCTTTCTAGTTTTGCAGACATACCAATTTCGATAGTATCTGGAATTTTAATTGGGTCTGTTGTTGGATTAATTCTTTATAGATTCTTTGAGTATAGATACAACAAAGAACATCTGATAAGAAACAGCACAAAAGTCATAATTATCTTGGCTGTATCGTTCTTACTTGTTGCACTTGAAGATTATTTAAAAGGAAGAGTTGCTATGTCCGGACTTCTTGCTGTAACAAGTATGGCATTAGTACTTGCTATGAAGAGTACAAATATTGTAAAGGTCAGACTTCAAGAGAAATTCGGTAAAATTTGGATAGCCGCAGAAGTTGTTTTATTCGTACTTGTTGGGGCTGCTGTCGATATAAGATATACAATGGGAGCTGGATTTACAGCAGTTATTATGATATTTATCGCACTTGCAATTCGTTCAATAGGTGTATTTATTTGCATGATTGGAACAGAATTAAACACTAAAGAAAGATTATTCTGTGTGTTCTCATATCTTCCAAAGGCAACTGTTCAAGCTGCTATAGGATCAGTACCACTTGCGGCTGGACTAAATTGTGGAAAACTTGTACTATCAATTGCAGTACTTGCAATAATAATAACTGCACCACTTGGAGCATTTTTAATAGATTTCTCAAAAGAAAAATTATTATAGCAATTAAAATAAATTTGCTATATAAACGTGCAATATTCTGAAAATTATGATAGACTATATTCATAACAAAGTTAAGAAAAGCTTGATTAACTCAAATTCTTGTTAAATTTTTTTAACCCTCTTTTAACAATTGCTTACTATAATGATTTTTTTATAAGTGTTAGTATTTTAATTATGTGATAATTTTACTAATGTTTATAGCAATCAGATAAATATGATATCTATAAAATAAAGATGTTGGGAGAGAGAAAAATGACTAAAAGATACTATGATAACAGAGAAATATCATGGCTAAAATTCAACAAAAGAGTGCTTGAAGAGGCGATGGATCCATCAGTTCCTTTAATGGAAAGGCTGACATTTGTATCGATATTCCAGAGCAATTTAGATGAATTTTTCATGGTAAGAGTCGGATCATTATACGACCAGATGATAGTAGATCCGGATTCTAGGGATAGTAAAACAAATATGACTCCTGAAGAGGAGATTAAAGAAATTGTAAAATATACAAAAAAATTAAATGGGTTAAAAGATGATGCTTACAATAATTTAATGAGAGAAGTTAAGGAGTTTGGAATCGAGCTAGTAGACTTTCATTCAAGGGTAAAGTGCAATGAAGCGGGGGACTGTGTTGAAGATTTAAAAAATGAATACAGTAAGGCACTAACTCTTGAAGACGAGGAAGTGTTAGAAAAATTATTTGATTCAGAAATAAGACCTCTTATCTCTCCTCAAATAATAGGAAAAAGACAGCCATTCCCATTCTTAAAGGAAAAAGAAATATACGCAATAGTTTCTTTAGAAGGTAAGAATGGAACAGAAAAATTAGGTATAGTTCCTTGTTCAGGTGATGTTTTTGAAAGATTAATTCAAATTCCATCTGATGATAGAAAATATATTTTGGCAGAAGAGCTAATTCTTCACTTTGTAACTAAAATATTTAAAAAGTATAAAGTTAAGAGTAAATCTCTGATAAGAATAACTAGAAACGCCGATATTGATGAGGAAACAGTATACGACGAAGACTTAGATTACAGAGATACAATGAAAAAGCTAATTAAGAAAAGAAAAAAACTTGCGCCAGTTAGAATGGAAATGTCAAGAGAGCTTAATGGTTCAGCGTTAAAAACTCTTAGAAAATACGTAGGCTTAGATGATGATAGTATATTCTATTCTAAATCACCGCTTGAATTTTCTTTTGTTAGAAAGATACAGGACAAGCTTAGAAATCATTCAGAGTTATTCTATGAAAAGAGAGTTCCTCAGAAATCGCCTGATATTTCATCAAAACGTTCTATAATAGAACAGATTGAAGAAAAGGACAAACTTTTATACTATCCGTACAATAGCATGAAGCCTTTCTTAGATATGCTATATGAAGCATCTGAAGATCCAACTGTTGTATCTATAAAGATGACACTTTACAGACTATCAAGCGATAGTAAGATAGTAGATGCACTTTCAAATGCAGTTGAAAACGGTAAGGAAGTTGTTGTATTAGTTGAGTTAAGAGCTAGATTTGATGAGGAAAACAATATAAACTGGTCAAGAAGACTTGAAAAAGCTGGATGTAGAGTAATTTATGGACTACCTGGATTAAAAGTTCATTCTAAATTATGTCTAATAACAAGAAAGACTGATGAAGGAATAAAATACATAACTCAGATAGGTACAGGGAATTACAACGAAAAAACAGCAAAATTATACACAGACTACTGCTTAATGACTGCTGATAAGAGAATCGCACACGAAGCAGGTAGAGTTTTTGATAGATTATCTCTTGGAGAAGTTGTAGAAAAATCAGACCTATTGCTAGTATCTCCACTTTGTTTAAGACAGCCTATTATGGATATGATAGACAATGAAATTGTTAAAGCAGAACATGGAGCACCAGCCTATATAGGTATAAAGATGAATTCTCTAACTGATAAGGGAATTATGAATAAACTTATAGAAGCTTCAAGAGCTGGGGTTAAAGTTCAGCTTATTGTAAGAGGTATATGTTGCTTAATACCAGGAGTAGAGGGTATTACAGAAAATATAGAAGTTATAAGTATAGTTGGCCGTTACCTAGAACACACTCGTGTGTATATATTTGGTGAAGGTTGCGATAGTAAGGTTTATATAGGATCTGCAGATTTAATGTCAAGAAATACTATGAGAAGGGTAGAAGTAGCAACACCAATCTTAGACCCAGATATTAAGAAGAGAATTCTTGAAGACTTTGCGATAATGTACACAGATAATGTTAAAGCTAGAAAACTGCTTAAAGATGGTACATACAAACATGTTAAACAAGAAGGTGCTCCTTTAAATTCACAGGAGTATTTCTTTGAAAGAGCCTATAAGGAATTAGAGATGCAAGATAAATAAATTAGACTCTACTCAAAATGAAGAAAGATTGGAGTAATGTCGATGAGATATGGAATAATAGATGTAGGATCAAATACGATTAGATTAATAATATTTGAATTAAAGGGAACAGAGATAAAGATTATACTAAAGGAAAAGGAACTTTCAGTAATACTAAGTTTCATACAGAATGGTAATCTTATGGAGGAAGGTCTTGAAAGACTTTTAAAAGTATTAAATAGATTTGCTAAAATTTGTGAATTACTTGGATGTGCAGAAGTATTCTGTTTTGCAACTGCTTCACTTAGAAAAGTAGATAATAGTGTTTATGTTGTTTCTGAGATGAAAAAGATTGTAGAGAATACAGAAATAATAACTGGAGAACAGGAAGCATATTACGACTATATAGGTCTTAGCCAGGTTGTAAAAGACAGAAGTGGTATGGGACTTGATTTAGGCGGAGGAAGTGTGCAGATATTCAAGTTTAAAGACAGACAGGTTATAGACTCAGTTTCTTTACCTCTTGGTGGTCTTGAGATGAGAAATAAATTTGTTTCTATGGTATATCCTACACTTGATGAGATAAAAGAAATCGAGGATTGTGTAAAAGCTAGTGTTAAAAGTTCTAAGATTTTTAAAGGAAATAACCATAGAGTTATGTATTTAATGGGTGGTACTGCAAGAGCTGCAGCAAAAATCCACAGATATATTTATGTGACTAAGAAGAAGTCAAATAAGTATTATATTCCTATTAAAGAACTTAATCAGCTTACAGAGAGATTTTCTGATCCGAGAAAGAGCGATGTAGATATTCTTGAGAGAATACTTCCAGATCGTATGAATAATATTATACCAAGTTTGGTTGTTCTTAATACTATTTGTACAATGTCTGGTGTTGATGAAGTAGTTGTAGTAAAAAATGGTGTAAGAGATGGATATATACACGATAAAATATTACCAATGTAAAAATGTGGCTGTTGCAATAATTTGCAGCAGCCTTTTTATTTAATCTTTTTAAATTGACTATCTGTTAAGAGTGTATAAATCAAAATTAGCTAATCTTTTGTTATTATGAAAGCATATGAGATATAGACAAACTTCTCTCCAGGGTTCGACGTGCGTGTATGTAAATTACTTTGTTGTAATTAAAACCCGCGTCTGCAGATTGTCGAGAGAGTTTTGTCTATATAACTCATATGCTACATGCTATTAATAGTTATAGCAAATTTTGATTTTATACACTCTTTTTAAGTTAGTAATTTTGTAAAAGATTAATTTAAAAAGGCTTGTTTGTAAATTATTGCAACAGCCATTTTTTTATATAGGTAATAATTTTATCGGTGCATGTAGAGAGATTTGTTTGAAGTTTATAAATATGGTTTTATAAGGGACACTTAGTTCGTGTTTTTATATTATAATATTATTTTTATAAATTTGAATTTTCTAAATTATTGTGATATTATTAAAGAACGAATTAATTTTTTCACAATTGGTTTTTTATATTTATTTTTTTAAGGAGGGCTTTTTAGATGAAGGTAGCAGATAGAATAGCAAGACTTCGTGCTCTTATGGAGCAGAATGGGATAGATGCTTATATAGTTCCGACAGCAGATTTCCATCAGAGTGAGAATGCAGGAGAGTATTTTAAATGTAGAGAGTTTATTTCTGGATTTGATGGTTCTTATGGGACTGTTATGATAGCAAAGGATGAGGCTGGTCTTTGGACTGATGGTAGATATTGGACTCAGGCTGAGAAACAGTTAGAGGGAAGTGGCATTTCTTTATTCCATATGTTTGAAGACGGTGTTCCAACTATGGAGGAGTATCTTGCGCAGATAGTTCCAGAAAATGGTAAGGTAGCATTTGATGGACGTGTTGTTTCTATGGAAGAAGGACAGGATTTAGAAAAAGCCCTTGCGTCTAAGAATATAACTATAGAGTATTCATGCGATTTAGTAGGTGATGTTTGGGAAGATAGACCAGAGATATCTAAGGAGCCTGTTTTCGTGCTTGATGAAAAATATACAGGTGAAAGTGTAGCTTCTAAGCTTGAGAGAGTTAGAAATGTTATGAAAGAAAATGGAGCTACAGCACATATAATAGCATCTTTAGACGATGTTTGCTGGTTAATTAATATGAGAGGAAATGACGTTGTTTATTATCCACTTATATTCTCATACGCTTTAGTTAAACTTGATGGCATGGATTTATTTATAGATGAAAATAAATTAAACGACGAAGCAAAAGCACTTCTTGCTGAAAATAATATAACAGTTCGTCCATACAATGATATTTATGAAGAAGTTAAGAACCTTAAAGCTGGTGAAAGTGTTATGATTGACCCAATGAAGTTAAATTACGCACTTTACAATAATATACCAGAAGGTGTTGAAAAGATAGAACATCAGAACCCAACTATACTTATGAAAGCTATGAAAAATGATGTTGAGCTTGAAAATATAAAAAATGCCCATATAAAAGACGGTATAGCTGTTACAAAATTAATGCATTGGATGAAAACTAATGTAGGTAAGATAAAAATAACTGAAATGAGTGCAGCTAGAAAGCTTGAAGAATTCAGAAAAGAACAGGAAGGCTATATAAGAGATAGTTTTGAACCAATCTGTGCGTATAAAGATCATGCAGCTATGATGCACTATGCACCAACTGATGAATCAGATGTTGAAGTACTTCCAGAGCATTTATTCTTAACTGATACTGGTGGAGGATATATCGAAGGATCTACAGATATAACAAGAACGTTTGTAATGGGACCAGTTGCCGATGAATTAAAAACTCACTTCACAGCAGTTGTTAGAGGTATGCTGAATTTATCAAGAGCGAAATTCTTATACGGATGCTTTGGATACAACTTAGATGCAATAGCAAGAGGACCAATTTGGGACTTAGATATAGATTTTAAATGCGGTACAGGACATGGTGTAGGATACCTTCTTAACATACATGAACCACCAACAGGATTTAGATGGCAGATAGTTAAATCTAAAAATGAACACCATAAATTTGAAGAAGGCATGGTTTTAACTAATGAGCCTGGTGTGTACGTTGAAGGATCTCATGGTATAAGAATAGAAAATGAGATGATAGTTACTAAGGGAGAAAAGAATGAGTTTGGACAGTTTATGCACTTCGAAACAATAACATTTGCTCCAATAGATTTAGATGGTATAAATCCAGATGAGATGACTAAGTTTGAGAGAGAATGGTTGAATAACTACCATGCTCAGGTATTTGAAAAAATAGGACCACATCTAACTGAAGAAGAAAGAGAATGGTTAAAAGAATACACTAGAGCTATATAATTGAATGAATATTGGGATGTCGCGATGTATTGTGACATCCCTTTTTATCTTTTGTTAATCGCAAACAACACAAAGAAAAAGACTAGTTGAACTTCGCGCCAGGCTTCGACGGCTCGCTTTTATTATATAACACATTTAAAAGTTGCGAGCCGTCTGTAGATTGTTGCGTGCGTTTCAAGCTAGTCTTTTTCTTTACAAGTTATTAAAATTGTTATACATAAAGATAAAAAGTGGATGTCATAAAATACAAACGCGACATCCGTATTCTATTTTCAATTATATAGTTCTATTTGTATTTAAAAGTGAAGAAATTGGTGAAGTTTGTTGACAGAGTTTGTGTAAACTAATTCTAAACTATTGGTAGAGTAAGGTAAACTACAGGTTGGTTGAGTATATTTATATGTATATGGTATGATTTTATCATAATATAAGAGGAGGATATGCGTATGAATAAGCAGAGTTTTGGTGAGATGATTTCATCGCTGAGAAAAGATAGAGGTATGACACAGTTAGATTTAGCGAAGAAGATGGGAGTTACTGATAAGGCAGTTTCTAAGTGGGAAAGAGATTTGTCGTTTCCTGATATAAATTCTATTCCAAAGTTAGCAGAGATTTTTGATGTTTCTGTGGATGAGTTAATGCAAGTAAAGTCAGATGTTAATGTTGGAGAAGAGGAAGTTGTAAAGGAAAGTAAGTTTGAAGAGGTTATGGATGTAGCGCCAAAAGGAATTGGGCTTGCTATGGGAATTGCAGTAACGGTTTTGGCTGTATTAGGAGAGTTGGAAACAAATACTGCATTTATTATGTTGGGAATAGGATTGGCGAGTGTATCAATTTCTTTGCTGAAAAATAAGTAGTAAAATAACTTGCTTATATATTTTTTTTACTAACAATTTTATTTTTATTAAGTTTAATAATGGATAAAGGAAAAGACTAGTTTAAATTTAAGCGACAATTCCACAAGCGCCTCGCATCTTATAAATGTGTTACATAAAAGGGCGAGGCGCTGAGGACTGGAGCAAAATTTAACTAGTCTTTTTTTTTGTTATTCAGTTATTTCTTCTGCTTTATCTAGTTCCCAGTTCCAAGGTCTTTTCTTTATTAAACCATCTGCATAAGGGATAAACATAGATATCAGTGTAAATACTGCTAGAAGCTGCTGATACCATAGGAATGGGAATAGTGCAAGTGGGCTAACTGCACCTGCTGTTAAGCTTCCTGCAAGTAATATCTGTGCTCCATAAGGGATGAATCCCTGGAATATACAAGTCCATATATCTAGTAGAGAAGCAGATTTTCTTGGATCTACTTTGTATTTTCTACTAAGTTCTTTAGCTATTGGCCCAGTTATTATTATCGCAACTGTGTTGTTTGCAACTGCCATGTCAGCAGCTGCAGCTATTGCAGATATACCAATCTGAGCTGATTTTTCACTTTTAACAACAGACTGAATTTTTTCTAATATCCACTGAAGTCCACCATGCTGAGTAACCATGTGGGCAAGACCGCCAGTAAACATTGAAAGTAAGAATATTTCGTTCATTCCTGTAAATCCAGCGTATATGTTCTGTGCAAATGTAAGAGGAGTTAAATCTCCATAAGCTATACCAACTATACCGGCTACAACTGTTCCAACACCTAGAGTAAGGAATACGTTGAATCCTGATACAGCAAGTCCTAAAACTAGTATATAAGGTATAACTTTGACTATGTTGTAATCTAGCTTCTGTATAGGAACTATAGTTTCTGGTTTACCAAATATTATTAAAAGTACAAATGTAAGAATTGCTGCAGGTAAGGCTATGTAGAAGTTTACCTTAAATTTGTCTTTTAGTTCGCAGTTCTGAGTTCTAGTTGCGGCGATTGTTGTATCTGAGATTACAGATAAGTTATCACCAAACATTGCACCACCTATGATTGCAGCAACTATAAGCGTCATATTTAATCCAGCTTTTTCTGCTGTTGCAATTGCTATTGGAGCAACTGTACTTATTGTTCCCATAGAAGTTCCTGTTGCTACAGATATAAAAGCCGCGATGACGAACAGACCAGCAGTTATATACTGAGCTGGGATAAATGATAGTCCAAGGTTGACAGTAGAATCAACGCCTCCCATTGATTTTGCAACTGTTGCAAATGCGCCTGCAAATAAGTATATAAAGCACATTATAAGGATGTTTTCATTTCCGCATCCTTTTGCAAACTGAGAGAATTTTTCTTCTATGCTTCCTTTAAATATGATGAATGCTACAACAACACCGACAATTATTGCAACTGGTGCTGGTAGCTGGTAAAATGCCATCTCTGTTCCTGATGTTTCTAATATGATACCTACGCCAAGATATAATAATATAAATACAGCGAAAGGAATAAGGGCTTTACCACTGGGTTTGATTTTTTCGTTTTGATCCATTTTTACCTCCTTTAATTTTTATAAAAAAATATATATGCATATTTTGAATTTTATTTCAAAATGATTTTTTCTAAAATAAAACTACATATATTAATTTAATTATACACTAGTATTATAAATCTTTTCAATATAAATCTTAAGTTAATAAAGATATGAGAAAAAAATATCTATAAAAGATAAAAAAGTTAAGCAAGATTTTTATACTGATAAATAAATTTTTGCTAAAAAAAATTAACGATAATTATGTTTGGATAATAATAGTGCTAAAATTGAGATATTTTAAAACTTATGATAATATTTAGATAGTAATAAATTCTATTTTTATTGAAAGGAGTTAGTTACTAATAATAAAATTGGTAATATATAAAATAAATGTCAAAAGGATATATTTATATAATGACAAATCCATGCTTAAACAATATGGTTAAAATTGGATATGCTAAAGATGTTGAAAAGAGAAGAAAACAATTAAGTACAACAGCTCTTCCTTATGAATATGAAGTCTACGCAACCTATGAAACACCGGGTAATCTGGAAGATAAAAAGTTACATAAATTAATAGATAATCTAAATCCAGATTTGAGAGTCTCGAAGGACAGAGAATTTTTTGTTATGTCAGCAGAAGATGCATATGAATTATTGGAAGCTATAGCTATAATTAGTGGATCTCAAAATAAGTTAAAGAAATTAATATCTAATGGAATAAAAGAAGAACATAAAAAGAAAAGACCTCCCGTTAATTTTGCTAAATGTAATATTCCTGTAGGAGCAGAATTAATATTTGTTGATGATAAGGATGTAAAAGCTTATGTCGTTGATGAAAGAAAGGTTCAATATGATGGAGAACTAACATCACTTTCTGCTATAGCAAAAGGGATTAAAGGATATTCAATTTCTGGTCCAATGTATTTTACATATAATGGAAAGTTAGTTTCTGAAATTGCTGAGGAAACACAATGGAAGGAATAGAGTACTATTAGGTACTCTATTTTTTATGCAAAAAACGAAAAAAATTATCGTTTCGCCAAGATTTATTGACTGAATATTCATCGAATGATAATATAAATTACATAATAATGATTATCAAACAGAAAGTTAATGAGAAAAATAAAAATATAAAAATTTTAGGAGGAAAAGATTATGAGTATTTTAGTTGTAGGCGGACACGAAAGAATGGAGAAAGATTATCTTGAAATGGGTAAAAAGTTAGGCTTTAAAACAAAAGTCTGTACCAAAAAGGCAAATAAGTTGGCAAGTTCAATAGGTAATCCTGATGCTGTTGTAATATTAACTTCTACGGTATCACACAAGATATGCAATATAGTTGAGATGAAAGCAAAGAAACAGAGTATACCTATATTTAGAAAAAAGAGCAGCAGCAAGAGTGCGTTTACAGAATGTCTTGAAGAAATAAACAAAGAGCTTAAAGCATAAAAAATATTAGTAAAAAAATACAAAACACGATAACATATTTTTTGTTAAATAAAGTATAGTAAATAAAGTGGAGGCTACAAATTAGCCTCTATTTTATTGTTTAGAAAAATAAAAGTTATAGAAATTGTATAATTCTATTGAAAATATGACATTATAAAAATAGATATGTATAAACTGATAATCCTTAGATAACAATATTTTTATAAAAAGAGGTGCTAAAAATGGATGAAATGACAAAAGCTCGCTTAACTAAAGAAAGATTTGAAATGTTAAAAGAAAAGGCATATGAAGTATGTTCAACACTTAGACCATATAAATGGTATTATGATGGTTGTCCATACGATAGAAGTGGAAATGTTATAAAAATGACCCTTGAAGAATTTACAGAAATATCTTACTATGAAAATCCCTTAGAAGAAATATACACGAATGTTTCTGTTGCAACATTTATGTCTGGATATGGACTTAGATGGATGACTTTCGATGAATATATTAAGAAAGAAGTTGAAGATGAATTTAACAATAAATATATGGATAAATTCTATGATTTTGATAAAGGAGAGTATTATTCTGACGAGCATGAAATAGCGGAAATAGAGGTAGAAGGTAATTCTGAAGAAATGTTTGATTCCTTTATTATAAAAAATAAAGATACATATATTCAATTAATAAAAAATAATTTTTAGAAAATGCTGATGAATAAGCGAAAAAATTAGTGTAGATAATTAATATTATATATAATAATTTATAGGAATTAACATAAAACCAGTTAAATATAAAAATAATACCACTTACTTTAAATATATTGATTAGACTTAAAAAGATAGTATAATAAAAATAAGAAAATAGATAATTGTTAATAATAAGCTATTAATAAGAAAGAAGGTAATACTATGGGGCTTTTTAAGAAAAGTATAATATTAGACATAGAAGATCCAACTAAACCTCGGAACTTAGTTGAAACGATAAAAGCAGTCGAAAAATACTGTGAAGAAAATCATCAAACTTGCAAATTTATATCAGACAATGAAGTTGAAATTGATGGTGTATTATATGAAGTTGCCGAGCCAGAAGGAACTATTATGAGAGGAAATTACTTTGTAAAAATAAAAGAAAAGTAATATAAAATATCAAACTAAAAGGAGTGGTATTATGAAAAAAGAGTACACAGTTTTAAGCAATGGAGTAAAAATGCCAAACCTAGCATTTGGAACATTTAAAGTAAATGAAGGCGATGATGTTCAGATAATATTAGATGCTATAAATGTTGGATATAGACATTTTGATACAGCAGCTTTTTACAATACAGAAGAAGCTTTGGGAAAAGCCATTAAAAAATCTGGAATTCCTAGAGAAGAGTTTTTCGTAACTACAAAAGTTTGGAAAAGTTGCATGGGATATGAAGGAGCTAAGAAGTCATTTGAAGAGTCATTAGAAAAATTAGATATGGACTATGTTGACTTGCTACTTATACATTGGCCAAGACCTGACGCTGAATCAGATTGGAAAAAGCTAGATATTGAAACATGGAAGGCTTTTGAGGAGCAACTATATAGTTGTTAAAAATATAGTCAAAAATATACATATATAGACAAATATATTTTTACAAAAAAGCTCCCTACATTCATAACGAGTGTAGAGAGGCGAGAAATCGCCCAAAACTCCTTTAATTGCTGGAAGTTCCTAAAGCTAGTTAAACTACAATGTAGAATTGAAAAATATTCAAGCGTGAATGTTGCGAAAGCAGAAAAAATTAACTAGATAGCATAAGGTTAAATCCTAAGTGCTTTAATAATGGATAATCAGCAGCCAAGATCCGAACAGGATAAGGTTCAACGACTAGGCAAATGCCGTACATCACAAGCTATTGGTGGTGGAAATGGGGAGCATCTAAAAAATTAGATGGTGATATAGTCTGTGCTTAATGGAAACATTAAGAAGTTCATAAGAGAACTGATTGGAAAGTAGCGATTCCGATTGAACACTCTAAAAATATATACGGATGTATTTTAGATATAACGACCGTATTTTTTATTTATTTAAAAACTTAAAAAAATTTTTATATTATTTGTATAATATAACTTCGATTAGTATATAATACAATTAGAAAGATAAATTTGTTATAGAATCGAGGTGAGGTAAATGAAAAAGACAATAACTAAAACTGTAAAACAATATTCCTATAAAATTGATGATTATAAGGTTGAAGAATTATTAAAAATAGGAAAAGAATATAAAAATGTTAAAAATTACGTATATTCAAGATATAGTGGAATAAAAAGTCTTTTAATCATTGAAAAACCTCGAAAAATCAGAGATGCATGGGTAAGTACAAAGTTTTATGAACAATGGAAATTACCAGCTAGATATTGGAAATTAGCATTACAAGATGCAATTGGAAATATAAAGTCTGGTTGGTCTAATACAAAAAATGAAATTAGGACTGCTGCTTATAATAATGAACATTTATCTACTGATGATAGATATTATATAAATTATATACTATCAGCAAATAAGCTTTATTATAACGTATTAAACAATATAAACTTTGATATTCCTAAAAAATTTGTAGGAAAAAACTTAAATATTAAATATTTGAACAACTTAATAAAAAGATACACTAGAAGATATAAAGGGAAAGTTCCTTATACGAACAAAATAAATTCTTTTTCAATAGACACAGGTTTGTATAGATATTCAAAAAATAAATTAAATGAAAATTATATTTATATATCCTCAATGGAAATAAGAAAAAGAGTACCGATTAAATTGAGGGATTCAAATAAATACAACAAAACACTTAAAATCAAAATCATAGATAATGTATTGAGAATAAATATTCCATTAGAAGTGGAATCAAAGGAAAATAACAACGAAAATATTATAGGAATAGATAAAGGATATAGATACTTGCTTGCAACATCAAATGGAAATCTGTATGGAGAAAAATTGAATTATTATTTAAGTAAAGAAACTGAAAGATTGAATAATAAAAATGCTAATCGAAACAGATTTTTCGCACTTAGAAGAAAATACCTCGAAGAAGGTAACACTAAAAAAGCGGACAACATACTTAAAAATAATTTAGGAAAGAAAAAATACAGAAAAAACAAAAATAAACACGATGAAACAGTTAAATCTTACATCAATAAAAATATCAATGAATTTATAAAGTCAGAAAAGCCTAAAGAAGTTGTAATGGAAAATTTAGATTTTGTGAGTTGGGATGATAGATATCCAAAATCTGTAAAAAGAAAATTATCGAGATGGATTAAAGGATACATAAGAGATAGACTTGAGTACAAATTCAAATTAAATAGTATTGAATTTACATATATAAATCCCGCATATACAAGTCAAATCTGTAGTAAATGCGGAAGATTTGGTGTAAGAGATGGAGATTCATTTGTTTGTGATAATTGTGGAGAAATCCATGCAGATATAAATGCAAGTAAAAATATTTTAGAGAGAAAATATGATAAAAAAATAAAGATGTTTACAAGTTATAAGAAAGTTAAGGAAATATTAGAAAGTAGAATTGCTGATATAAAGTAAATAATATTTAATAAAATTTATATTAATTAAGAAAAGAAAATAGATTAAAAGTATATTTTATTTAATCACAAATATATTTTGTATTTATCCAACTGTTGATAAATAGAGGGTATGTTTTATCGGTGACGGGGGTTAGATAAAATGCTTTAAATAAATAAAAAATACGGTTGTGGGATAATCGAGATAAAAATTTTATTGAGATAACTGGCTCAACCAAGACTTAAAACTATCAAAAGATAGAATAAGAGCGAAATATCTAAAATGAGTACATTTGTATATATTTTTAGAACCAGATATATAAAGAAGGAAAAACAAAAGCTATAGGTGTGAGCAATTTCTTAAATAACCATATGCAGAATATATTAGATAATTGTGAAGTTGTTCCAATGGTCAATCAGATAGAATTCCATCCAGGATATATCCAAAAAGATGTTGTTGACTTTGATAAAAAGCATGGAATAGTAGTTGAAGCTTGGAGTCCACTTGGAAGAGAAAGAGTATTCAAAGATAAACTTTTAAACAAACTTGCTGAAAAATATGGAAAGTCTGTTGCACAGATTTGTTTAGCATTTTCACTTCAGATGGATGTAGTTCCTCTACCAAAATCTTCATCTGTTGAGAGAATGAAACAGAATATGGATATAGATTTTGAACTTGAAAAAGAAGATTTTGAAAAAATACTCAATATGGAAGAAACAGGATGGTCTGGATTAGATCCTGATAAATTTTAATAAAGTTACAAATAATAAATATAGATTGTAAATATATTTATAGGAAAAGAAAGCTATCGAAAATAAAAATCGGTAGCTTTTTATTATGTAATTTATTGAAAAAATAATAGGTTTACATATAATTAAAAATGAATTTTCTAAAATAAAGTTTGCATTTTAACAATCATTTTTCTAAAAATTTATAAAATAAATGTTGAAATAAGCCTATTTAATTTGAAGTTAAAATGAATATAAATTATAAAATGAATTTAATACATATAAAAAAATCAAAATCCTTGAATATACTTGTTAAAATGGTAAACTATTAATGTGATAATTAAAATATATTTGGGAGGAACTATTTATGAGAACTTTAAGACCAGAATTGGTCCACTCGATGAAGGGTTACTCAGCAAAGTCATTTACTAAAGACTTAACCGCTGGTATTATAGTAGCAATAATTGCGCTTCCTTTATCGATAGCACTTGCACTTGCGTCGGGTGTAAGACCTGAACAGGGGATTTATACGGCGATAATAGCGGGATTTTTAATTTCTGCACTAGGTGGTAGTAAAGTCCAGATAGCAGGACCTACTGCAGCATTTGCATCAATAGTAGCAGGGATAGTTGCCACAGACGGAATGGACGGACTAGTAGTAGCGACAATACTTGCAGGGATATTCCTTATACTTATGGGAATATTTAAAATGGGAAATCTAATCAAATTCATACCTTACACAATCACTACAGGATTCACTTCAGGAATAGCTGTAACTATATTTATCGGACAGGTAAAAGACTTTTTAGGTCTTACATTCGAAAATTCACCAATAGAAACAATTGAAAAAGTAGCTGAAATTTTTAGAAGCATATCAACAATAAACACTACTGCTCTTTTAGTAGGAGTTATTTCATTAGCAATACTTATTATATGGCCTCATATATCTAAAAAAATTCCAGGATCACTTATAGCAGTTTTAGTAAGTGCTGCATTAGTAAAAGTAATGAACTTAAATGTTAATACAATCGGTGATTTATACACAATTTCATCATCATTACCTCATTTTACAATGCCTACAGTTACATATGATACAGTTAGAAACGTGTTACCAGATGCGTTCACAATAGCAGTACTTGCTGCAATAGAGTCGCTTTTATCTTGTGTTGTTGCAGACGGTATGATTGGTAGCAGACACAACTCTAACATGGAACTTGTTGCACAGGGAATCGGAAATACAGCATCTGCTTTATTTGGTGGGATACCTGCAACAGGAGCAATAGCAAGAACTGCAGCAAATATCAAAAATGGAGGACGTTCTCCAATAGCTGGTATGGTTCACGCAATTGTACTTCTTATAACTCTGCTATTATTAATGCCTTATGCTGCATTAATACCAATGCCTTGTATAGCAGCGATACTATTTATGGTTGCGTACAACATGAGTGAGTGGAGAGAGTTTGTAGATGTAATAAAAGAATCTCCAAAGAGCGATATAATGGTTCTTGTTGCTACATTTACATTAACAGTTGTATTTGACCTAGTTATAGCAATAGGATTTGGTTTAGTGCTTGCTTCTGTACTATTTATGAGACGTATGGCAGATGTTACAGACGTTTACGGATGGAAATATATTGAAGAAGAAGACGAAAACTACGATGAAGACTCAGATACTGGAAACATATCACTAAGATACGTTCCAAAAGATGTACTAGTATTTGAAATAACAGGACCTATGTTCTTTGGAGCTGCAGATAAGATAAATAATGTAATATTTGATAAAACTAAGAAGGCGATAATTCTTAGAATGAGAAGTGTTCCTGCGATGGATACGACTTCACTTAATAAATTGAGAGAACTTCATGCAAAATGTAAGAAATACAATGTTGTGCTTATATTCTCTCATGTAAATGATCAGCCACTTCAGTTTATGGAAAAATCAGGATTTATAGATGATATAGGAAGAGAAAATGTATGTCCTTCTATAGATACTGCATTAGAAAGAGCTGAGAGTATATAAAGAAGATATAAAAATATAAATGAAAAAGTGTCATATTTTACTTGATTAGTAAAAAGTGGCACTTTTTTTATGTTTATCTTGCTCAAAAATAAAATGAGTTCTTATTGCTAAAAAAACTATTCAATAATATACTACTTTGTAGTAACCACAAAAATTTTTAAAAAATTTATAAAATCTGTGAACCAAATACAAACGACTATGCTCTTATATACAGATGCATCGATAAAGGAGGTGTTAAGTTTGGAAGATAGAGAACTTGTTGAAAAAGTTGCCAATGGTGATTTTGAAGCATTTGAAGAGCTCTTTAACAAATACAAAGGTACCGCAATGAGAACTGCTTATCTAATATGTGGCAACAAAGCTACAAGTGAGGACATTGTTCAAGAAACATTTGTCCAATGTTATCTAAACATAGGCAGCCTTAAAAATCCGGATTATTTTAAAACTTGGTTTTACAAAATACTTACAAGAATGGCATGGAAACTTTCCAAATCAGATAAAAAGAATGTTCCAATTGATGAAATATTTGCAAAAGCAGAACGGGAACAAAATCACGAAAGCGACAATATGACAAAGTGTCTGGAATCAGAAACTGTTGAAATTGTCAGAAGTGCTGTAAATAATCTCGATGAGAAGTATAGAGCTGTAGTTGTACTATATTATTTCAACGGATTTAGCGTAAAAGAAATCGCTAATATGTTGGATGTATTTGAAGGAACTGTTAAATCGAGACTTTTCAAGGCTAGAAGGCTTTTAAAGGGTAAGATTGAATCACTTAATTATTTTGGAGGTGTGAGCTATGAAAAAAGATGACCTAGATTTAAAAATAAGAAAAGCAATGGTAGATATGTCTGAAGATGTTCAGCCTTCAGATGATATGTTCGAAAAAATAAAATCACAGATAGAATTTGAACAGAGTAGAAAGGAAAAGGTGGTTACTATGAAGAGAAATAGAAAAATGTTAAAAGTTGCATCAGTAGCATGTGCATTAATGATAACAACTGTAGGAGTATACGCAGGTGGAAAAGCAGTAGGATATTTTGGAATCTCATCAAGCGTATATAAATATAAAGATGTTCCTACAATAGAACAGATGGAAAAAGAAACAGGAATTAGAAAAGCTTTTGTAGATAAATTTGCAAATGGATATAAATTTGATGGAGCAGTTATTGAAGATTTAAACACAACTGGATCAAATGGAGATACATTAGACAAAACTAAGGCAATGAACTTAGTTTATAAAAAATCTGGTTCTCCAGAGATATTTGTAGACGCTCATAAAAAAATGCCATCAGAAATAGCTTTAGAAGAGCAGGATGGTTATAGAAATGTTGAAGTAAATGGAATAAAATTATTCGTTTCAACTACAAATATGAGATTTGTTCCACCTGAACATGAAAAAACAGCAGAAGAAAAACAGTTAGAGAAAGAAGGTAAGATGACTATATCTTACGGAAGCGATAAGGTTGAAGATAAAAAATCAGTTACAGTAGCTTGGGAAAAAGACGGTGTTAGATATTCTATATCTTCATTATCTGATGAAGGAATGCCAGAACAGACATTAATAGACATGGCAGAGGAATTAATATAAATGCTATCAGAGCTTAAAGAAGCGATATTACACTATATACCAGTATTTCCAATAGTTTTATTCGTTTTATCAAGATATAAAATGAAAATATACGATTTAAAATTGTACTCGACAGGCAGAGTTTATGAAGGGAATGGGGATTCTAATCTCCATTTCCTTGCTTGCGTTGTATATACTTTTTTAATAACTGGTATGGTTTCAGCTGCTGGGATACCGTCAGTAATAGATTTCGGCTTTAGAATAAATTATTTTAACTTCAACTTTATACCATTTGCTGTTAATGGGGTTAGTACAAATGTTTTAAATGTGATAATGTTTGTACCATTTGGGTTCATGCTTCCAATTATGTGGAATGAGTTTGAATCTTTTAAGAAAACTGTAGAAGCAGGATTTTTATTCTCGTTATTTATTGAAATTACACAGATGTTTAATTTTAGAGCGACTGATGTAGACGATTTAATGATGAATACATTAGGAACAGTTATTGGATTTGGAATTTATTATATTTTATTTGTAAAGATTTTTAAAAATAAATCGGGTAAGTATAGTTTTAGAAGTAAGTTTAGAATGGGGAGTAGCTATAAGTCTGTATTTTATAGTGGCTCAGAGTATGTAGACTTGACTGTGCTGACTATTGTTTCGTATGCAATAATTGGATCTTTAGTTAGAAATTACTGTTTTTTATTTATTTAGTTGTTCAAAATAGCATTTGATGAAAATTTTCGGATGCTATTTTGAATTATTTTTTTATGTTGACAAATAAAGTGTACTAGTTGTATAATACACTTGTAAAAAGGTGTATGATACGGCTAGTACACTTTTGAAATATAGACTTTGAAATATGAATATAAAAAATGGAGTTGATATTATGGATGAAAAATTATTAAAATATAAAAAAATAACGTCTATCCTATTTATTGTATATTTTATGATGCTTACATGGATTATTGTATTTAAGATGGAGCTTTCTATGAGCAACTTAGTAGCAGAGAGAAGTATAAACTTAATTCCGTTTAAGGAATCGGTGATTGTAAATGGAAAGATTTCTTTTAGCGAGATTATAGATAACGCAATAGTATTTATTCCTGTTGGTGTGTTTACGGCTATGCTTGCAGATAATTGGAAGTTTATAAAAATGGCAGCGGTACCTTTTGGAATAAGCTTGTTCTATGAAATAACACAGTATATTTTTGCAGTTGGTGCATGTGATATAACTGATTTGATAAATAATACTTTAGGTGGGATTGTAGGAATATTGATTTTTAAGTTGCGGAGAAAAGTTCTTGGAGATAAAGCTTTTAAGGTTGTAAATATTTTCTCTATCGTGTGTGTGGTGCTGATAGTGATTATGATGGGAGTTTTAATATTCCTAAATTAAGAAAGAAAATTTTAAAAAAACTAAGTTAGAGATACGTTTAATTTTTTAAAACATATTGAAATTTATTATAAAAAGATACTATAATAAAATTGAGTTAAATATACTCAACAACATAGATAAAAACACAGTTCGGTTGGTAGTCCGGACGCGGAATTTCCGTAAGTAACCTGCCTCCTTGGTTGTCCATTCTATGTATTTTACAATACATAAGGAGGAACAGGATATGAAGAAAGTATCAGAAAAACTAACAATATTTTTTGAAGGACCATTTTGGGTTGGGTTATTTGAGCAAACAATAGACGATAGGTATGAAGTTTGTAGAGTAGTTTTAAATACATCTGAGCCAAAGGATTATGAAGTTTATGAATATCTTCAAAAAAATTATTATAGTTTAAAATTCAGTCCTGCAATTTGTGGAGAAGTTATCTCTGAAAAGAAGATAAATCCTAAAAGAATGCAGCGAAAAATAAAAAGAGAAGTGCAAGGTAATTTTATCGGTACTAAAGCTCAACAAGCTCTTAAATTGCAGCATGAACAGATTAAGAAGGAAAAGAAAATTGCTCGTAAGGAAAGAGTAGAAGCTGAAAAGGAAAGAAAAAGAGAAATCCACATATTGAAAAAGAAAGAAAAACATAAAGGTCATTAATTTGAAAGGGGCTGGTACATTTGTACTAGTCCCTTTTAAATATAACGAACTGTCAAGACAAGTGCACTAACAGAATGTTTAAAAACATTTATAAGACACACCATATTTTTAAAATTGATACTATTTTATAATCTTGATTTTTTTTATTTCTAATGATAATGTATAAATATACTAACTCGTGAAGGATATAGGCTGGGTTCTCGAATGAGAGTAGGTTTAAAACCAAGAATTCCTTTGCCCCTGGGGTTAGTCTTTTTTTATGCTATTCTATTTGACTTTCTATAAATTGTCCACGACTAATAAACTGCCTTTCTTCTTGATATGGAATATTCTTTATATCTATAAAAGAAATAGGTAAGCTTGCAGACAGTAAGAAATTTTTTCCTTGTTGTATTTGAAAATGTATATGTGGCTCACTAGTATTTCCACTGTTTCCACATAAAGCTATTTTTTGTCCTCTTTTAATATTTTCCCCTACATTGACACAAAAGCTATCTTTCTTTATATGAGCAATTGTACTGTATTCATTTTCTGAATGTTTTATAACTATATAATTACCTCTTATATCAGAGCAGGCACATATAGCTTCTTGAACTTCTGGAATAGGAGTATCATTAAAAAGATTTTTTATTTCAACGACAATTCCGTCAGCTGGAGATAAAATAGGTTCTTCATAACAATTATAATTTGTTACTTTTCTACCATCACCTTTAAATGATTTTTCATTTTCTAGTATATAAAAATCATAGGCATATCTCTGATTACAAACACCCCAAGAATGCGAATTAGTTTTATCAATTCCTCCATTTGCAACAAGCCATTTTCCTTCAAAAGGAAGACTATATAAGACTTCTGGTTTATAAGATTTTACATTAGGAAGTCTGAATAAATTTTTTATGTAAATAATAGGTATTCCAAATAACATACCTAAATTTTGAAACAAAAATTTTAGATTGATAATATCTTCGTTATCATTATCATCTTCATATTTTGTAATGATAGCAAGAGAAAGTATAAAATCGACAATACCTAAAATAAAAAATAGATAAAAATATTCTAAAAAGCGTATGTGCGTAAAAGTACCTATCAATCCAATAAAACCTAGCCAGTATAATTTTTTTATTACTTTCAAAAATTTATCCATAAATATCACCACCAAGAAGTTGAATTTATAATAATTATAAAGGATTTTATAAGGTTAGTGCAAGATTACTGTGTTATCATATTATTAAATACAGAAAAAATTAAGGTGGTATTATTATGAAAAAAATATTAATAGCAGATGACGATAAAGAATTATGCAAACTACTACAAATAACACTAAAAAGTGAAAACATAGACTCTAAAATATGCTTTAGCGGAATAGAAGCGATAAACGAACTTGAAAAAGACGAATATATTATGCTGATCTTAGATGTTATGATGCCAGGATTAGACGGATTTAGAACACTTGAAATAGTTAGAGAAAATAGTGATATTCCTGTACTTATGCTAACTGCAAAAGATGACACATCAAGCAAAGTCAAAGGACTTAGACTTGGAGCAGATGATTATATAACAAAACCTTTTAATACAGAGGAATTTCTGGCTAGAGTTGATTCATTGATTAGAAGATACAATATGAATAATAAACAGAGCAAAAACACAGAAGATTATAGAGAAAGTTTGTATTTTGAAGGATTAGAAATTTTACCTGATGAATACTCTGTAAAAACTGACAAAGGAATGATTGAATTATTACCAAAGGAATTTGATGTTTTGTACTTTTGTGCAATTAATCAAGGTAGAATACTTACTAAAAAACAGATATATGAAGCTGTATGGAATGAAAGTTATGCATTTGACGACAATAATATAATGTCAGTAATAAGCAGGATAAGAAAGAAAATAGAAGAAGATTCTTCAAATCCTAAATACATCCAAACTGTGAAGGGCATAGGATATAGATTTAATAAGGGGGTATAAGTATGCAAATTTTATATTTCTTATTAGCAATATCTGTTTTTATAAATATAGTTTTGTGCAGCAAGGTAATATCTATAAATAAAAAAATATCTGAATCTATTGAGGTATTAGATGATATAAAAAAAGGCAATGGAAATAGGAAGATATTATCAAAAGACAATGATAATTTTTCTGAAATAATATATAAAATAAACGAGATTGTATATTTATACGAGGAAAAGTTAACAGAATTTAGAAAAATGGAAAACGCAAATAATCAACTGTTGACTAGCCTTTCTCACGATATAAGAACTCCTCTAACATCTATAATTGGATATACAGATGCAATAAAAAAAGAATTATTAAAGGATGGTTTAAATGACAAATACGATTTACAAAATGCAATTGAAAATAATAATAAATTAGAAAATAATAACGTTATAGAAAATTATATAGATATTGTAAGAGAAAAATCTTACTCTCTGAAAGAATATTTGGATAATGTATTTGATTGGTTTAAATTAAATTCCAATGAATTCTACTTAGATTTAAAGGATACTGAAATTACTGAACTTAGTAGAAATATTATAAAAAGCTGGATTGTAATATTTGAAGAAAAGGATATAGATTTTGATATAGAAATAGAAGAGAAAGAGATAATATGCAACTTGGATCAAAATGCTTATGCAAGGGTTATAAATAATATAATCCAAAATGCAGTTGAGCACAGCAAGACTAAAAAAATTCAAATTTCAATAAAAGAAAGTAATAGAAAAATATTTATAACTATAAAAGATTTTGGAGTAGGTATAGAGCCGGATGACTTGGAGCATATTTTTGACAGACTTTATAAGTGCGACAAGGCTAGAAATAAAGTTGGAAGTGGATTAGGACTTTACATTACTAAAGAACTTGTAGAGAAAATGAATGGTTGTATAAACGTAAAAAGCGAAGTTGGAGAAGGAACAGAATTTGAAATCACCTTTGAAATATAAGGTTTATGCAAGGTTGGTGCAATGTATATGTTAGGTTTAAGTATTACAATTTAATTAAAGAAAGAGAGGCGATTATATATGAGTGAATATGTAATAGAAACAAAAGGGTTAACTAAAGAATACAATGGAAAAAGAAGTGTTTCTGATTTAAACCTACATATAAAAAAGGGAAGAATATACGGACTTTTAGGTAGAAATGGAGCAGGTAAGACTACAACAATGAAGATGATTTTAAATCTGATAGATTCATCAGCTGGAGAAGTAATAATATTTGGAAAAAGTATGAAAAAATACAACAAGGAAATTCTACCAAGAATAGGCTGCTTAATAGAATCTCCTGGATTTTATCCGAACTTAACTGGTACAGAAAACTTAAAAATATTTGCTCAGCTTAGAGGTATTCCTAAAAGAAATGCTATAAAAGAATCACTAGAACTAGTTGGGCTAAAATATAATGATAAAAAGTTGTTTTCACAGTATTCTATGGGTATGAAGCAAAGACTTGCAATAGCACTTGCTGTTATGCACGATCCTGAGATTTTAATATTAGATGAACCAATAAATGGACTTGATCCTATAGGAATAGCAGAAGTTAGAACTTTTATAAGAAAATTATGTACTGAAAAAGGCAAAACAATTCTAATTTCTAGCCATATTTTATCTGAAATAGAGCTTATTGCGGATGATATTGGAATTATAGATAATGGAGTTTTATTGGAAGAGGAAAGCTTAGAAGAACTAGAAAATAGAAATAAAAAATACATCAAATTAGTTACACCTAATGATTCAAAAGCGGTTAAAGTTTTAGAAGCATGTTTTAATATTAAAAATTATTCTGTTGAAAAGAACGGAACTATAAAAATATATGATTTAGATTTAGTTATTCCAGAGTTGGTTAGAGAGCTTGTGAATGAAGGGATTGCTGTAGAAGAAATACGGATGAAAGAGGACACACTTGAAGATTATTTCAAGAGAATAACTGGGGGTGCTGGAATTGCTTAAACTAGTTAAATGTGAATTTTTAAAATTAAAGAGGAAAAAATTAATTCCTATTGGAATAATCTTTTCTTTACTTTTCCCAATAGCACTTACTTTTATTGTAAAGGGACAGTTTATTTCAGGAGAGTATTTGAGCCAAAAGGACGCATTTGATTCCTTGTTTGATATGGTTATAGTGTACGGAATGCAGTTTTTGCTTCCTTGTATGTTAGGAATACTTGCAGCTGTAATTTTCTTTGAAGAAAGAGATAACGACACCTTTAAAAATCTAAAAGCAATCCCTATAACATCAACACAACTAGTAATTTCCAAGATTATTTTAATGCTTATTTGTTCGATTATATTCTGCTTACTATCATGTATAGCAGCAGGAATTTGCGGATTAATCTTTTTTGAATTAAATGATTTTGGATATAAGCTGTTACTCTCTGCGGAAATGGGCATACTTATGGGGATAGGTATTTTACCTTTAGTAGTAGTTGTTGTGTATTTTAGTAAAACATACATATTTTCAATTTTACTATGTGTATTTTGGACTAGCTTGAATACATTGATAACAGCGATGTACGATGTTTTACCTAAGTTTGTGTTATGGATTTTACCAATTCCACTTTCTATGTTCTGGTCGTCAAAAGAGCTGCTTGAAAGAGGAATGGTATTAGACTTGTCAGAATTTCAAAAGCTTAATTTATTGCCAAGCACTTTAGAAACATTTGCCATATTAGGAGTGATTGGTGTAATTTCGATATTCTTAATTGATTACATATACAGAAAGAGAAGTGAGTAATATGATTACTATAATAAAAACAGAATTTTTAAAGTTAAAAAGATACAATATTATATTATCTGGGATTTTTATGATGCTTTTATCTGTAGTACTTACTATATTTACTTCTACTGCAAATGATGGATCATTTTGGGATTTTAGATATTTGTACGAACAAGTGATTAAAAATAATATGACATTGATATTTCCAGTTTGTATTACGTTAATTTCAGGATATATTATGAATAGAGAATATGACAATGATACAATGAAAAATATACTTACTGTTCCTATTTCATATAAGAAACTTGTATTTTGTAAGTTGATTGTGTGTGGAGTTGTTTCAATTCTATTTGGATTTTGTTGCTTTGTTTTTACAATAATAGGAGAGAAAGTTATGAATTATCCAGGATTTACAGTGAGATATGCGATAGAAGCGTTGTTTAGCATAACTGCAAACAGTTTATTCCTTTATATTGCAACAATGCCGATAATAGTATTATCTTGGAGAAAGCAAAAGGGCTATTTAGTAGGTGCAATAGTAGCATTTGTATATGGATATTCTGGATTACTAGCATCATCAAAAATGGCTCTAGCAAACATATATCCTATAACTGCAACATTAGGATTGATAGGGTATAGAAGCTATGATGTAAGTGTAAACTGGAACATTGGACTAAACATAATCTCACTAGCTTTAATGATTTTACTATCTATACTAATAACAATAAAAACCAACATAAACCTAGACAACTCAAAAGAGAAAAAGAAAAAGGTTAAAACAAAAAAAGGATGGTAGAATTTATTATCAAGATAAACTATTCCTAGTGCTTAGTATGAAAAAGGTAAATCTATAATAAAAAATGGGACAAGATGAGTATATGAAAAAAAGTCTGTAAATTTAATCGCCTTCTATGGTAATATCAAATTAATCATAGGAGGCGATTTTTTATGGGCAGAAAGAAAAGAGAACCATTAAATCCAGAAAAGAAAAATATAATAGCGGAGCTAATTAAAACATATGAAATTAAAACCGCTCAAGACATTCAGGATGCACTTAAAGATCTTTTAGGTGATACTATTCAAGAGATGCTTGAATCTGAAATGAATGAGCATCTTGGATATGAAAAATATGAACGTGGTGAAAATACCAATTCAAGAAATGGATATAAAACAAAAAGAGTTAGATCTGGAATGGGAGAATACGAAATTGATGTTCCTCAAGATAGAGATTCCTCTTTTGAACCTCAAATTGTCAAAAAAAGACAAAAGGATGTTTCTGAAATAGAGCAAAAAATAATAAATATGTATGCTTTAGGCATGAGTAATAGAGATATAACTTCTCAAATAGAGGATATTTATGGATTTGAACTATCTGAAGGAATGATTTCAGATGTAACTGATAAAATAATACCTAAAATCGAAGAATGGAAATATAGACCTCTTGAAAGTGTATATCCTGTTGTATATATAGATGCTATCCATTTCTCTGTTAAAGAAAATGGTTCTGTTAAGAAAAAAGCTGTCTATGTAATTCTTGGTATAAGTTCCGAAGGATACAAAGAAATTCTAGGATTGTATATTGGAGATACTGAAAGCTCTAAGTATTGGTTTTCTGTGCTAAATGAATTAAAAAATAGAGGTGTAAGAGATATTTTAATCGTTTGTGCTGATGGACTATCAGGAATAAAAGAAGCGATAAGCTCCGCTTTTCCAAATACTGAATATCAAAGATGTATTGTTCATCAAGTTAGAAATACATTAAAATATGTATCATACAAAGATAGAAAGGAATTTGCTAATGATTTAAAAACAATATATCATGCCATTAATGAAGAACAGGCTCTAGCTAATTTAGAACGTACTTCAGAAAAATGGAATGAAAAATATCCAAATTCTATGAAATCTTGGTTTAGTAACTGGGATTCAATTATACCGATATTTAAATTTTCACCAGAAACTAGAAAGGTAATTTATACTACAAATGCCATTGAAAGTGTAAATTCGCAGCTTAGAAAAATAAATAAAAAAGAACTGTTTTTCCAAACAAGATTTCCTTAGAAAAATCACTATATCTATCAGTTGAAAAAATAAGCAAAAAATGGAGTATGCCTATTAGAAACTGGGGATATATTTATGGAGAACTTTCAATAATGTATGAAGATAGATTGTAATAATTAAAAAAGTCAAGAAAGCCGGCTTTTTTAGCTGGTTTTCTTGACTTGCAACAAAATAAATAATATTATGTTTTAAAGGGCGTTAGCCATTTATTCATAAATTATTTTAAGTCTATTATACTACCTAACGGTAGTTTAAGCCATAGAGGGCTTATTTACAGAAAAAATTTTATATACCCGACAAGATTAATAACTACTCTAAAGCGACAATTCTGCAAGCGCCTCGCAACTCTAAAATGTGTTACTCTAACAATGCGAGGCGCTGAAGACTGGAGCAAAGAGTAGTTATTATCTTGTCCTTTATATTTACTATAGATTTACCTTTCCTTTTATTCCTCTAAATCCCCCAGTACAAGTAGGGCAAGCAAGTACAAGTTTGTCATCTATTCCAGATACATTCTCTATATCATACTCAGCAGTTTCAATAAATCCAAATTTACCAAAATACTCAGGATATCCAACGACAAAAGCTCCTGGATAACCAAGTTCTGCAGCCATCATACAAGCATTGCAGATAAGCATTCCACCAAGTCTATTATCTCTCTCATCCTCAGCAACGACAATCTGTTCAACTCTAACGCCATGGAAAACTTCACCATCGTCAGTTTCAATATCTAGCTTAGAAAGTATTACATGTCCTATTATTTTACCGTCTTTTTCAGCGACAAATTCACATTCTGGAATATATGTATCTTTATTTCTTATTTCAGAAACAAATTCCCGTTCATTTCCAGTTGAATTTTTTGCTGTTTCAAAGGCAGTTTTTACAAAGCTGTATATTTCTTCAAAATCTGATTCTTTTACATTTCTTATTAACATTTTAAATAATTCCTTTCTAAAATTACTTATTTATGAAAACAATTTCATACACTAATTATAATCTATTTATCTAATTTTGTAATCCATTTACCACTACTGAATCGTATAAAGACCAACAATGTTCTTAAAAGCTGGTCTGCCATAATAGCAATCCAAGCTCCTTCAAGTCCCATACCAAATCCATGAATTAGTACAATTGCAAGTATTGGTCTTAAGAATAGAGAAGTAACTGTTACTATTACAGCAGTTGCCTTAGTATCGCCAGCACCTCTTAAAATACCACTTATGATAAACTGAGATCCTTGAGGAATTTGTATAATAGACACCATTACAAGAAGTCTAGCTCCTAGATTTACTATCTCAGGATCAGGATTGTAAAGTGATATTATTTCTCTTGGGAATACAAAGAATAAAATCATAAGTATAATAGAAACTACAGTTCCCATTCTTCTTGAGCGTGTTGCGTATAAATTTGCCATATCGGCTCTTTTTTTACCTAAGCTTTGACCAACTAGAGAAGTTGCAGAAACTGCAAATGCCTGACCATTCATAAATGAAAGTGCCCGTATATTCATACATACATTATGAACTGCAAATGCTAATGTTCCAAGTGATGCTACTGTTTTTGCAAATGCGATAAATCCTACACGCATAACTAACTGTTCAATAAGTGCTGGAACACCTATATCTGAAATCGCAGCCATCATTTTAAAATTAGGTTTTAAACCATCTTTAACTCTAAATCTTACATAATTTCTGTGTCCTGTAACTGCAATACAAGCCATAATAAATGCCACAAACTGCCCTAAAATTGTGGCAAGTGAAGCACCAGCAACCTCTAATCTTGGGCATCCAAAGTTTCCGTAGATTAATGCGTAATTTAAAACTACATTTGCTAAGTTTCCTATTAAATTATAAATCATAGCTGTTTTAGAATTTCCAGCCCCTCTAAGTGCAGCTGTAATTGTACCTGTAAGAGCTAGTGGAAGAATTCCAAGCATTTGTATTTTTAAATATTCTGTTCCTTCTTTTAGTGAAAGGGCATCAGTAGCACCCATGAATTTTATAATAGGCTCTGCTGTGGAATACATTATTAATGAAATTAATACAGATATAAAGATATTTATTAAAATAGCCTGTCTTAAAACAAGATTGGCTTTTCCTTGATCTCCTTGACCTTTGCTGCGAGCAACTAAAGCAGTTGTACCGACATTTATGGAAGTTATAATTGATATTATTAGAAACTTAGGTTGAGTAGTAAGTCCAACAGCGGTAAGCGCTGAGGCTCCAAGACGACCGACCATTATCATATCGACCATAGACGCCAACTGAGTTAACATAAGTTCTAAAAGAGAAGGCCATGCTATTGTTACGATATCTTTGTAAAGCATCTTAGATGTAATGCCAGAAGGAATTGTTTTACTTGAATTTAAATAGGCTTGCGTGGTTTCTCCAGGCTCCAATAAATCCAATGCTAATTTTTGTTGAGGTTTCAATTTTATCCCTCCCTCTTAATATTTAGTTTTTTATCTTTATATTATAAATTATATCACTTGATTATACTATTTTCTATAAATTCAAAAAAATTATAATACAAAAAGATTATATTATAAAATAATTATATAGAAAGATGTAAATAATTTATAAATAAGCATATCATCTATTTATAATTAATATTATTCTATCAAAAATAAAAAAATGGCATTAAACCCATTGGATAAAATGCCATTAAAAATTCATTATATGAAATCTATTATATACCTGAATTGTTTAGTTTTCTATATATTCTTTCTTGAATGTAAATCCTTTACCATGAACTTCATTTACTTTGCTCACTATCATAAATGCGTTTGGATCTATTTCAAGAACTTTGCTATTTAAAGCAGGTAATTCTCTGTTAGAAATAACAGTAAGAACAACTGGATATTCATTTTTCATATATCCTGTTTCTGCGTGAAGTAGAGTAGTACCTCTATCTATTTCAGTTGATATCATAGTATTTATTTTTTCGTATTCTTTAGAAACTATCTTAACCTGAGTCTGAGATTTACCCATAACAAGCACATTATCTAGTACTAAAGTATAAGTCATAACTAGAAGTATTCCGTATAATACCATTTCTTTGTTTGTAAATAACATCTGAGAAAGAAGTATTAAAAAGTCAAAGAAGTACATACTAACAGATACTGGAATACCGACCTTTTTGTTTATAACTAGAGGAGGAATATCCATACCACCAGTAGATGCACCGCATTTAATAACTATACCTATAGCAACACCTATCATAATACCAGCACATAAAACAGCAAGTAGATTATCACTTGTCATACCACCATAACCGATTGTCTTTTCAAAGAAAGCAAATGCAGTAGGGTAGAAGAATGTACTAATTAAAGTAGAAAGTGCGAACTTCTTACCTAAAACAAATAAACCTATAAGGAACATAACTCCATTAAAAACAAAAATAAATCCTGACATTGGTATACCAAACTGATTGTATAATAACAATGAAAGCCCTGTAGTTCCTCCTGTAATAAGATTATTTGGCACTATAAACAGAACAACTGCTAAAGCGTAAATAGCATTCCCTATAAGAATTGCTACTATATTAAAAATAGTCTTCCATGAAAAATTCTCTTTCATACTAAACCCCCTTATTAAATTGTATTTTCTGAAAATAAAATATATTTCAATATAATTTTAAAAACATAAGCATAAACACTCACTATTACTAATTATATAATTAAAATCAACTTAATTCAACACAAATAATAAATACTAAGACAATTAAACAAACTTTTCCAACCATATCATCTTTAAATACACTATGAACTATATAATTTGAATAAAAATATTTTGAATGTCGCAGATAATTACTGTGGCAATCCCTTCTTTAGATCCTTATCTTTAATCATTTTAATAATGTGCAAAGGAAAAGACTAGTTTAAATTAAAGCGACAATTCTGCAAGCGCCTCGCAACTCTGAAATGTGTTACATAATCAGAGCGAGGCGCTGAAGCCTGGAGCAAAATTTAACTAGTCTTTTCCCCATATTATTTACATTTAAAGTAAGAAATAAAGAAGGGATGCCACAGCATACTGCGACATCCCAATATATTTTTATTTAATTATATAGCTCTAGTGTATCCTTTTAACCATTCTCTTTCTTCTTCAGTTAAGTGTGGTCCTATTTTTTCGAATACCTGTCCATGGTACCAGTTTAGATAATCTCTTTCTTCTTTAGTCATAAGCTCTGGATCTATACCATCTAAATCTATTGGAGCAAATGTTATAACTTCGAAGTTCATAAACTGTCCGTATAAGTTCTTTTCAGCTTTTTTACAAACTATTTCGTTTTCTATTCTTATACCATGAGATCCTTCTATATAAACACCTGGTTCATTAGTAGTTATCATACCTTCTTCAAGAACAGCAGAGTCAAATCTTTCAGGAACTAATCTCCATCTGAATCCATTTGGAGCTTCGTGGACGTTAAGAACATGACCTATACCATGTCCAGTACCGCACTGATAGTCTATTCCCATTTTCCACATAACCCCTCTACAAAGTATGTCAAGGTTGTATCCGTGGCATCCGTATAAGAATTTAGCTAATGATAAGTTTATCATACCTCTAACAACAGAAGTGAAGTGAAGTTTTAATTCATCATTTAATTCACCTAATACAAATGTTCTAGTTATATCAGTTGTACCATCTAAGTACTGTCCACCTGAATCTAGTAAGTATAAGTGTTCTGGTTTTAATTCTACATCAGTTTCTGGTGTAGAAGAGTAGTGCATCATAGCAGCATGTTCTTTGTAAGCTGATATACTTCCGAATGAAGTATCAAAGAAGTCTTTCTGTTCAGCTCTTAATTCTTCTATTTTAGCCTGAGCAGTAAGTTCTGTTATACCACCTTTAGCAACGTTATTTTTTAACCAGTACATGAATTTAGTTATAGCAACACCGTCTTTTATATGAGCGTTTCTTGTGCAAGCAAGTTCTGTTTCATTTTTACAAGCTTTGAAGAATAAAGATGGGTTGTAATCAACTATTTTTTCAGCAACTATATTGTTGAATATAGCGTAGTTTAATTTAGTTCCGTCAACAAGAACTTTTTCTCCAGTTGGTATACCTTTAACGAATTCGTAAACATCGTTGTATGGTAATATTTCTATTTTTTCAGCTGCGAATATAGCTTTTAAATCTTCTGGTAATTTAGTTTCGTCTAAGAATAAGCAAACTTTGTCAGCAGTTATAACAGTGTAAGCTAAAACAACTGGACTGTGAGCTACGTCTCCACCTCTCATGTTGAATATCCAAGCGATATCATCAAGAGTAGTTATTACGTGGTGAGAAGCACCTTTTTCTGCCATTTTTTCTCTTATTCTAGTTAATTTAGATGCTATACTTTCACCAGTGAATTTAACATCTAATGCAAAAGCTTTAGCATCAGATAAAGCTGGTCTTTCTGCCCATATTTCATCTATTAAATCATACTGATATTCTATTTTTACATTTTTTTCAGCTAAAACAGCAGTAAGTTCATTTCCTTCGTTAGCAGATATAACTCTACCGTCAAATCCTAGAACCGATCCTTCTGGAAGGTTAGCAACTAAGAATTCAGTTGTAGTAGGGAATCCTTCTACACCCATTTTCATTAATTCTATTCCAGTTCCTTCTAACTGTTTTTCAGCCTGTATGAAGTATCTTCCGTCAGTCCAAAGTCCTGCGAAATCTTTAGTTACTATAACAGTACCAGCTGAACCATTGAATCCACTTATGAATTCTCTTGATTTGAAGTATTCTCCAACATATTCACTCTGATGGAAGTCAGCTGATGGTACCATGTAAGCATCTATATTTTTTGATGCCATGATTTCTCTTAATTTAGATAATCTTTCTCTTATATCCATTTTTTTACCCTCCGTAAAAATATCTATTCTCTGTGTCATTTGAAATACGTTTTCTCAAACACAATTTTAGGATAACACTTTATTCTCATTTATACAACTGTTCTGAAAATATGATAAATTTTAAAAATATTGGAATTTCAACATATTTAGAATTTATAGTAAAAAAATATAAATAATCAAAAATCAATAATTTTTTTGTATGAAAATTAAAACTGCCAATTTCAAATATTAAATTTATAATGTTATAGTAAATCTCTATTATACTATTAGATAAAACTATGATAAAATAGATAAGTAGACTAATAATGTAAAATAATAATCAAACAAATTATATATATACAAAAAGTGGGAGGAGTAAAGTTAATGTACAGTATAGGCGTTGATTCAGGATCAGTAGCAACAAAAGGGGTTTTATTTGATGGAGAAAAAATAGTTAAAAAAATAATAGTTCCAACAGGATGGAGCCCAATGACTACTGCTAATGAAGTTTATGAAAAATTAAAAGAAGGTATACCAGAAGAAGAAATCAAAAAAGTTGTAGGTACTGGATATGGTAGAGGAGTTATGGACTTTGCTGATAAAAAGGTAACTGAAATAACTTGCCATAGTAAAGGAATACACTTTATAAATAATGATGTAAGAACAATACTTGACATAGGTGG
Source organism: Peptacetobacter hiranonis (assembly GCF_008151785.1). GTDB lineage: Bacteria > Bacillota > Clostridia > Peptostreptococcales > Peptostreptococcaceae > Peptacetobacter > Peptacetobacter hiranonis. The sequence goes on along the minus strand of NZ_CP036523.1, from coordinate 1,185,148 downwards.
ACAGGATAGTAAAGTTATAAACCTTGATGCGGATGGAAACGTAGTAAACTTCCTAATGAACGATAAATGTGCTGCAGGTACAGGAAGATTCTTAGAAGTAACTTCTAATATATTAGGAAGCGATATAACTAAAATAGATGAACTTGCAAGAGGAAACAACCCAGTAAACATATCTAGTATGTGTACTGTTTTTGCTGAGTCAGAAATAGTAAGTTTATTAGCACAGAACGTTCCAACAGGAGAAGTTGCTGCCGGTATATTAAAATCAATAGCTAATAAATCTACTTCTATGTTATCAAGAGGAGAAATAGTAGACAAGGTAGCATTCACAGGTGGTCTTGCAAAAAGTAGCGAGCTTGTTAGAATGGTATCTGAAATAATAGGAAAAGAAATATTCTTAGCTGAAGACACTCAGATAATAGGAGCATTAGGTGCTGCTGTTATAGGATTTGGTAGAAGATAATTTTAATAAAGAAATTTTTTAGAGATATCCAAAAGGGTATCTCTTTTTTTTATATATAATTTTATAAAATACATATCATATTTAATTAATATTAGAAATTGTGATATAATCAAATTATATAATTAATATAAAATAATTCTTTTTTAAAATAATAATTATAGATAAGAAGGGGATTTAACATGAGACAGAAAAAAGTAAAAAAATTAACTCCAATACGGAAGTCTAAATATTTAAGCATGTATGAAATGAAATACGAATCTAAAGACAAATCTGAAAAAACTTGGATGTTAGCTACAAGAAAATCAGAAGAAGAGCTTAACGATATGTATTTTGGCGATGGAAATGACAGAGATGACGCTGTTGTAATGGTTCCATATCATATAGAAGAGGACAAACTTGTTATAATAAGAGAATATCGTGTTCCTTTAGACGATTATGTATATTCACTTCCAGCTGGACTTATAGATCCAGGTGAGGACATAGAAGTTTGTGCAAAAAGAGAATTAAAAGAAGAAACAGGACTCGACCTTGTTGAAATAAATAAAATGGATAGTGGATTCGGTTTATACCCATCTCCAGGCATGACAGATGAATCTTTCTCTTTACTTTACTGCACATGCAAAGGTGAGCCATCTAATAAATATCTTGAACCAACAGAAGAAATTCAGACTTTATTAGTAGACAGACAGCAGGCTGTTGAAATATTGAAAAGCAAAGCAAATATGGATGTAAAGGCATTTTTAGCTTTACAGATATTCATATCAGTTGGTAAAGATAACGAAAACTAGGAGATAAAATAATTGAAGATTTTCTATACATATATAATAAGATGTAAAAATGATACATTATACACTGGATATACTACGGATATCAAAAGAAGAATGCTTGAACATACAGATGGAATTAACTGCAAATACACTAAAAACTACGGATTTAAAAAGCTTGAAGCATATTTTGAAAGCAGCAGCAGAAGTTCTGCAATGAAGCTTGAATCATATATAAAGAAAATGACTAGAGCGAAGAAACTAAAAATAATTGAAAATCCGAACGCTTTGGTGGAAATGTTTTTAAATGACAAGGGAGAGCGAATAAGAGTTGGTAGTATGAGTGTAGATATTATTAATAATGAAGTATATGAATTAAAAAAAGGTATAGATTAGAAACAATCTATAATAAATAAGAATTATTATTTAGAATTACACGAACGATTATAATATTGACAGATTGTTTATTGGGTTTATAATATATATTATAAGACAATTAAATCTGATAATAGTTCGTGTATTTTTCTATAAGAAATACTAGATAAATTAAAACTATTATTAGAGTTATAAAGTTAAATTTTTTCTAAATGAAATAAAAGTGGAAGGATATAAACAAACTTATGAAGATAGTGGTTGCGTGTACTGGTGGAATGTCTACAGATATATTAGTGGACAGAATGAAAAAAGAAGCAGAAAGCAGAAATATAGCTTGCGATATACAAGCTATTCATAGAAATAAAATAGAGGAAGTTCTTTCAAGTAATAATATAGATTTACTTCTTTTAAGCCCACAGCTTATGGGAGAATTTGAACGTATAAAAGCCTTTGCTCCAGGCGAAACAAAAGTAGAAATGTTAGATATGGTAAAATTTGGTGCTTGTGATGGACATGCTACTCTTAATTTTGCTATAGATTTAATAAATGAATAGGATAAAATAGAGGTAAAAATTGAGAAAAAGCTTAAAAAAAATAGCTAAGGTCATAGCTGCTGTACTTGGTACAGTAGTTATAATTTTATGTGCATATTTAGGTTGGCTTACTGTATGTGACTATCAGCCACTATACAAAGAAAATCTAATGATAGCACATGATGCTGGCAAAGAAAAAGTTGACCTAGCTAAGACACACTCTATAACAACATATAATATTGGCTTTGGAGCATATAGCCAAGATTTTGACTTTTTCATGGACGGTGGAACAGAATCTAAGGCTAAAGATAGAGAAACTGTAATGAAAAATATCAAAGGTTCAGTAAATGAATTAAACAAAATAGACCCTGATTTTGCTTTTGTTCAGGAAATAGATATAGATAGTTCTAGAAGTAGAAAAACAGATCAGAGAGTACTTGTTGCTCATGGTTTAGATGATGAATATACAAATTGTTTTGCATTTAATTATAAAGTACCATATATTATATATCCATTTAACGATATGCATGGTAAAGTATCTGCAGGACAGGGTACATACAGCAAGTATAAATTTGAAACTGCTGAGAGAATATCCCTTCCTACAGACCAGAGTTGGCTTGCTAGATTATTTGGATTAGATAGATGCATGATAGTAAATAGAGTAAAAACAACTAATAATAAAGAGCTTGTCCTTATAAATCTACATATGTCAGCATATGATAAAGGTGGAGAATTTAGACAGAAGCAGCTTAATATGTTAGAAGAAATACTTGAAGATGAGTACAAAAAAGGGAATTATGTAATAGCTGGTGGGGATTGGAACCACGTTATTCCAACCACTGACATAAATAAATTTGCAAAAACTGAGGAAAGACCTGATTGGTATGATTATATTCCAGAAAACTTCAGTCCAAAGGGATATAGATTTGAGGTAGATGAAAATGTACCAACTAACAGAACTGCTGGAATTCCTTATGATAAAGATGTAAACTTCACTGCAATTATAGATGGATTTATTGTATCTGATAATATAAATGTTGTCGCTAAAAATGGAAGTGACTTACAATTTAAGTATTCTGATCACAATCCAACAACAATAGAATTTAAATTAAATTAGAAATAATTAGGAGATGAATAATATTAAATCATCTCCTTTTTTTATGAAAAAATTTCTATCAAAAGAAATATTTATCTAACTATTTAAAATATTTTTAAGCTAGTATTGACTAATATGAGAAAAATGATTATAATTTATATATGATAACGAATATCAATATATACAACGATTAAATTTCAATAAACATAAATTATTAATAAAGGGAGTGAATAAATTGCTTAAAAACAATGGAAAGATAGATTTTAATAATAAAAATGAGGTAAAAAATCAAATTGTAGAGGAGTTAAAGTCTAAGGGACATAGAATAACCTTCCAAAGAAGATTAATCCTGGATACTATTTTAAGCAATGAAACTCTTATGATAAAAGAAGTATATTATAACGTTAGAAAAAAGGACAGATCTATTGGATTAGCAACTGTTTATAGATTTATAAAAATCCTTCAAGAAGCTGGGATAATAGATGAAAATGAAAAATTTACTTTTGCTAATGCTGACGATAATGTAGAGTGTGGTGATTGCAGCGTAACTCTTCAAAATGGAGAAGTAGTAAGTATAAACTGTTGCGAGCTGTACTCAGCTGTCAAAAATATCCTAGTCAACAAAGGATATAACGATGATTTAAAAATAGACAGTATAAATACGACAAGAGTAAAAAAATAATTTTAAAAAAGCATAATCAAAATTTCAAACATAAATCTTAACCTAAAACTCCTGTACTATAATCGTATGCCAACTCCTAAAAGTATAGGGGTTTTTTATTGTTTAAATATAATCTATTATGAACCATTTATTGTAAAAGCGTTTCCATTGTGATATAATTTCCTTCAAACGGAGGTGTTGTATATGATAAAGAAGATAACTATGCAACAAGCTATATTTATGCTATCAAACTTACAAAAGAAGGAAGCTAAACTAAAACAGCAGTTTTATGGCTCTTGTAGGGATATACCACTAAAAAAAGATGGTGAATCTGTTGTAAGTCAGGAATTGGTAGAAAAAAATATAGACAGATTTAAAGAATATAAAGCATTACTAAAAGATATCGTAAATCTAAAGAAAGCTATCCATGCAGGAAACAATAAGGTCGTTTATGAAGGCAAGACATTAAATGATTTATTAATAGAGGCAAAAACAGGTAGACAGTATTTAAGTCTATTAGAGGTAATGATTCATGATTCAAGAATCAGCCTAGAGCCAAACTTAGGTGTGATAGAATACGGAAATCCAAATATTGAAATGTTTGAAGAAGAAATAGAGTCACTTGATTTAGAAAATAAACTAAATGAACTATCTCAACTAATAGAAAAACTAAACACTGAGGTGGAAATAGAAGTAGATCTAGAAAATGCATAAGGGAAAGAGTATAACTACTCATCGGCTCCAGACTTCAGCGCCCCACTATGTTAGAGTAACACATTTAGAAGATGTGGGGCGCTTGCAGAATTGTCGCTGATAGAGTAGTTATAACTCTTTCCATAAGCTTATGCACTTGTTTCTAGTGAAGAGTTTGATGAAGTTTGTAAATTTGTTGTAGGTAAATATTTTTTGAAATATAGTAGCCGTATAAAGACGAAAAAAGCTTATTATATAGAAAAACGAATTTCGATTTTACAATTTTCATTAATTTACATATTACGAATTACGAATAATTAAAAGAACAGTAAATCAATCATTGTAAACAACGAAATTGTACGGCGATGGCTGGATTTTTTCTGGCAAAAACTAAATGGTAGAGAGTTTTGCTTTTAGATTTATCAACTGAGCATCTGATTTAATTCAGGTGCTCTTTTTTTATTGAAAAAGTAACAAAATTGTTACTTTACAGATTAGGTGTACTACCATTATAATACAGTTAATAGCAAAAGTATTTTCAAAAAAGTGTACTGTCTGTGTAGTACATCGAGATAAAAATAATTAAAATCTCACCACACAATCGTGATAGGAGCTGCCGTACTTCTATCAATTATTTTTACCTAGTGTGTACTACACAGATAATACGCTAGCCAAATGAGGAAAAAATTTTTTATAAGAAGTGTACCACATAAATAGTACACCTCGGAAAGGAGAATTTATGTATTTCGAAATAGACTCAAGCTCTCCTATATATTTACAGATAATAAAAAATATAAAAAGAAGAATAATAATAGGGGAATTAATGCCAGGAGATGAGATTCCATCAAGAAGGGAAATGGCATCAAGTTTAAAAGTAAATCTTAACACAGTACAGAAAGCATATAAGGAGATGGGCGATATGGAATTAATAACAACATTTGGAAACCATCAGAGCAGAATAACATCAAACCCAGAGATAATAGCATCTCTAAAGGCTGAGATGGTTAACGAATCTCTTGAAAAATTTATCAAGGATATGAAATCAATAAAGGTTGAAAAAGAAGAAATAATAAAATTAATAGAAAGATTTTACGACTAAAAATAACTAAAATTCGTATAAAAATTTTGCCAATCTATTTTTTAAGAGCTATTGATTATGGCAGAAGAGGAGGACAAAATGTTAGAAGTAAAAAATGTCAGCAGATCATTTAGAAAGCTGAGTGGAATAAAATACAAAAAATTCAAAGCTCTAGATGATGTAAGTTTCAATATAGAAAAAGGTAAGGTAACAACCTTACTTGGAATAAATGGTGTTGGTAAAACAACAGTTATGAAAATAATGGCTGGACTTATCAAACCAGACTCAGGAGAAGTGCTTGTCGATGGTGAAAAATTCAACCAGAATAGCTACAACAAGGTTGCATTTGTTCCAGATATAAACATACACTTCGCAAACACAAAAATATCAGAAATGTTCGAGTTTATGGAAGTATTCTACAAAAACTGGGACTCTGAAATGGCAGAGGAAATGCTAAAAATATTCGGATTAAATGAAGAAGATATAATAGATAACCTATCAAAAGGGAACATAGCTAGAGTAAAACTAATAATAGGATTTGCTCAGAAGCCAGAGTATCTATTATTAGATGAACCATTCTCAGGAATAGACTTCTTCAAAAGAGAAGAGTTTATAAGTTTAATACCGGAATACATGAATGAAGATCAGGCTATTGTAATCACTACTCACGAAATATCAGACATAGAAAACATAGTAGATGATGTAATCTTCATAGATGAAGGAAAATTAGTAATGAACATAAATGCAGAAGAACTTAGAGAAAGAGAAAACCTATCAATTCTTGAAAAGATGAGGGAGGTATATCAAAATGAGTAAAATACTGGCACTTTCAAATATAGAGCTAAGAAAGAATCTAAAGTTCTATTCTATATACTGTGCCACAGTATTGGTATCTATCATAGCTGTTAACGGATACTACATTTATATGTCAGCTACTACATACAATTTAACAGAAATGTATAGAAATCAAATCGGCGGAGTATTTTATGGGGCTATGATTCTTGAAGGAAACATGGTTATTCATCTTTTATTATCTTTAGGCGTAATGGGAGCTATTTTATACACAGCTGCAATATGGTTAAAAGATTGGAATGGAAGCCATAAAAATATATACACTTATATGATGATTCCAGGAAACAAGATGAAAATCTATGCAGCAAAAATGATGAACTCATTATTTTTTGTATATATGGTTATGATTTTTGAAACAATAGCATTATTTATATCAAAGTTAATATTTAATGCAACATTTGCATCAAAGTGTAACTTAATAGATTCGTCATTTAACTCAGATCTTTCATTTGCATCTGATACATTATTTGTTTGCTCAAATAAAGTAGATTTCCTAATAGAAAATATACTTTATGTATTTGTAGGAATAACTGTAATATCTACACTTATGATAATAATTATGAGTATGAAAAACAAAACTGTAGGATTTGCTGTTTTAGGAATATTTGTATTTGTTGCATCTATTTTAGGAATAAATACAGGGAATGCAAGTTCTAAAGTTTATCAGGCACTATTAAATATGGGAATAACTGATAACATAATTGTTGCAAATATTATAATAGCTGTTATTGTTTTGATAATATGCACAGCGATTTCATATTTTCTTTCTAATAGAAAAATGAGCGTGTAAAGGAGGGATATTATGAAATTAAAATTAAAATCAAAAATAATACCCGTCGGAATAATTGCATCTATAGCAGCTTTTATGCTTATGTTTGCAAAAGAAGGACACAATACTTTAAATATTTCGGCAATCAAGGGTAATTTAAAAGATATGAATGGAATATATGCCGAATTAGAAGGAACAAATGGAAAACATTCAAAAGTAAAATATGCTATTGGTAAAAATGGAGTTGTATCAAAAGTTGAGCTATTAAAGCAATCTTCTGATACACAGGATGCGATAATAACAAAAGTTGGAAAAGATCCTCATGACATGATAGCATATGTAGGACTTTATCAAGAGTTTCCAGAAGTTTCTAGTACAACAGATGATTTTGTAAATAAATTGGTTATATTAAAAGCTAAGAACGAAAAATATATACCTGAAAAGAATATGAATGTTGCAGAAAGTGAAAATCAGACATCTATTGCAGAGATAGATTCTACAAAGTACGAAAAGACTATGATTAACTTAAATAGAAGTATCAAGTCTGGTAAAGTAAAAAATCCGATGGAAGAGTTAGGAGAGGGATTTAACCCTAGCTTAAACTACGCATTTAGAAAAGATGGAAATATATTTGCATTTATAAGTTATGTAATGGATGATTCAAGTACACAGTTTGAAGTACTAAAAATAAATCCAGAAACTTTAGATGTAACTACTGAAAGCAAGTTTAATTATAAAGGTGTTGGCGCAGATGGAATGTCGATATACGATACATTTATGGATAATGGAAAAATAGTGTATCTTGCAGAGGACTACAATCCAGAAAATGAAAAAGAAGAAAGAGTAGTATTCTTAAAATACGATTTAGCTAAGAAAAACTACTCATCAGTTGAAAGAACTGATTTTAAACTAGGAGATAGTTTTGGTTATTCAATAAATAATGGAATGCTTAGTCTGCGGAACGTTTTATCGTACAAGGACGGAAAAAAGTTAGATGAATACTTAATAAATTCTTTTGATGTAGACTTAGAAACTATGGCTATAAAAAATTACAGTGAACATAAAACTAATAATAAAACAACTGATTACGATTTTCCAATCAAAAGTATATACATAGATGGGAAAAATTTAGTTTATATTATTTCAGAAACATATCTAACAAATCCTAATGAACCTACTATTTCTGGAGTGTCATCTCCGGTACTTTTCAGAATATTAGATAGAGATTCTGGAAAGATGAAATTTGAAGGGAAGGTAACTAATACAGGTACAAATTACACTAACAATGTAGATTTTAAACTGAAAGGAGATGGATATAATGAGTAATAATATACTGTATCTTTTCGGTAATGAGCTTAGAAAAAGTAAGCACGATTATATGATTGTAGCTGTTGTACAGAGTTTGATCTGGATAGCATCGTATATAGTATCGATTGTAAAATACAATAAATTATATGTGGATGTATCAACAGCTGGATTAGATTTAGGAACTGGGACAACAGTGGTTACAATACTTGATATGCAAAGATTTGGAATTACAATACTTGCGGTAAGTGTTGTTTATGCAGCTTTTATATGGATGAGAGAGTACACATCGGGACATAAGAGCATATACACAATAATGATGCTTCCTCAGGAAAGACATCATATATTTATAGTAAAATTCTTAAATGCAGTTACTATGTTCTATATGAACTTAATCCTATTCATAGCAATTACAATACTAGTTTGTCTAGTAGCTCCATTTGTTATGAATGGTGGAGTGTTTATGAATCCATTTACTGCTATGATGCACTCAAGTTTAGCAACAGCAATCTATATGCCTATGACATTTAGAAACTTTTTAGTTACAGATGTGCTAATTGTTGCAGCAAATACATCTTTAATAGCACTTGCATTTTTAATAAATAGATTTTGTATGTACAAAAGCGGATTTGCAAAATTTATCTCTGTTGTTGTAAGTATAAGCTTATTCGTATTTATGCTGTTTATGTCTTTCATATTAGTATATGAAACAGAAGTCATATATATGGCTGTTATTTCGATAGTAGTAGGATATTTTGCTTCTAAATATATTCTACAAAGATTAGAGTTTTAGGAGGGCAGAACGATGAAAATTACAAAACGACGGAAAATGATACTATCTTCTGTTCTCGTAGCAATGGTTGCAATAACTGCTGGATTTGAAATTAGTTCAAGTCAGGTTATGAAACCTATATCTCAGACAGGAGATATTAAGGAGATGGAAGATATTTCACTAGTATCTCAGAAAAATATAACAGGAAGAACAAGATTTGCTATATTTGGCAAAGACGGTAAGAAGATAGAATACGGAAAGCATTTCTTGACAAGAAACTTTTTAAGCTCAGACATAGGGCTAAAAGAGTATATGGATTTAACTAAGAAAAATATATTTGATACATATGATTTAGCAGTAGGAGATAAAATCTACTTCTTATCACAGAGAATAGAGGATGAAAAATCTTCTCTAGTTGCTAAAATATACGATAAAAAGTCTGGATCTACCGTAGACAAAAAAATTCCTATAAAAGAAAAAGATACACAGACTATATCACACTTAACTAATTTTATAGAAAAAGACGGTAAATTCTACGCATTAGTTTCATCAGATCAGGAGCTTGTATCTGTAGTTTCTCTTGATTTTGATAAAGAAAGTTACAAAATATTAAATACATTTAAAGAAACTGCAGATTTATCTCCAAATCTATTTGTACAGAGCTGGAATTCAAACGATAAATATATATACATATTGATGAGAAACATAAGTGCACAAGAAGGAGATATAGTATCAAACTCTCTACTTAGATATGATTTTAAATCTAATAAATTCTTAAAACCTCTTCCATTAAGAGGAATAGAAATTAATGACGGATTTGAATATATAGATACTATGTTCCTTTATGAAAATACTAATGATAAGTTTATCATATACACTGGAAACGCAAAAGATAAACATCTGTACAAAATCACTTATGATTTAGAAACTTTGAAGCTAGAAAAGAAAGAAAAGCTTAATTTAGAAATTGATAGTATCATGGCTCAAAGAAGATACAACAATAGATTTGTAGGTAGTACTGCTGATGATTCAAGAATGATGCTTTTAGATGGTAAGATATACTATATTTCAGCAGTTAAGACTAATCTTCTTAGAAATGCTGATTCTACAGGTGGAAATGAAGTAAATATTTCTGGAATGAATACATCTGTATTGAAAATATTTGATATAGAAAAAAATAAAGTAGTATATGAAGCAGATTTTGATTCATTAGATATAGAGTCACCAATATTTATAAAAGGAAATAAATAGGAAAAAAGCTGTTGCAAACTTTGCAGCAGCCTTTTTAGTCTATTCTTTGATTTCAAATATTATCTTAGTAACATATTGCTCTGGGTCTGAAACTGATAAATCTGTAATTAGATATTCCTCATATACAAATTTACCTAGTTTTATATTATTCTCATCTACATAATCCAAAATAGATTTATAAGTTTCGTCTAATTTTTCATATGGACCAATATGTATTCCTGATAAGTATTTTCCTTTTTTTCTTGTGTATATATTTTTTCCTTTCTTCTTATTAGTGTAAGTATATAAATAAGTAAATTCTGAATTTGTATTTGTATCAGTTAGTTTTAATAAATCAGACTGAAACATTGTCCCAATTTTTTGGTGAGCAGATAAGTTATTGCTCTTTAAAAACTTTGCATACTCGATAACAAATTCGCTGAAACTGGTATTAATAGCATCGTTTGAATTTCCGCTCAAAAGAAGATTTACCTCATCTAATTCCTCAATAAAAATATTTTCTTCTTTATATTCTGGCCTAGAATATTCCATTCCAGCTTCTGCTACAAATTTCTGAACTTCTATATGTTTTTTTAATTTCTTTAAATGTTTTATAGTTTTGTTTATCTCTTTTTCCTTTTCATTTAATAAATCCATAAAAATATCTGGATTTCTCTTTTCCATATAAATCTTTATATCATCTAAACTCATTTTAAGAGTTTTAAGCGTGTTTATCATCATAAATGTATCATATTGGAAATACGAATAATATCTATATCCTTTTTCATCACAAAATGCAGGTTTAAAAAGATCTATCTCATCATAGTAGAATAATACGTGTTTAGGAACATCACATAGAGCTGCGAACTCTCCTGTAGTTAGAAATTTTTCTTTACTCACAAAATCAACTCCTTTTATTTATATAATTTATACAATTACTTTTAATTTATCTAATCACTTTAAAATATTTTTTGAAATTTATCTAAAATACAACAGAAAAATTTATTTTTTTATGCTTATTTTTATACTACAATATATTTTAAACATAATCAATAAGCAATAAAATATTTATAAAAATATTGATATTTCAACGATATTAAATACTATTTTAATCTATTATAAAATTGACTAATTTACTATTGACTATAAAGTAACCTTATACTATAACATAATAATTAGACAATTTAATATTTTAAGAAAGGAATGATGCTATGAGACTTATCTTACATTACATGAAAAAATACAAACTACTAGTTTGCATCAATATAATTTCTGTATTCGGGTTTGTCCTTACAGAGCTTGGAATTCCAACAATATTAGCTGATATGATAGACTTTGGTGTATCTACAGGAAACAAAGCTTATCTATACGGTGAAGGTTTAAAGATGGCTGGAATTTCAATACTTGGAGTATCTGGAACAATCCTTTTAGGTTATTGTTGTTCCAAAATTTCAACTAGTATCACACACGATATTAGAAAGGATATGTATGAAAAGATACAACACTTTTCACATGAAGAATACAACAAATTTAAGATAGCGAGCCTTATAACTAGAGTAAACAACGATGCATTCCAAATTCAGTTATTCGTAAACGTGCTTTTAAGAACAGCACTTATGACCCCTGTTATGCTAGTTACAAGTCTTTTTCTTACTTACAGATCTAGTGTTCAGCTATTTTCTGTAATATTTGCGACTATACCTCTAATAATTATCGGTGTTATCTTTGTTGCAAAGGTTACAGGACCTATATCTGAAAGACAGCAGGCAGGACTTGATGATATGAACAGAATATCTAGAGAAAGTCTTACTGGTGTTAGAGTTGTCAGAGCTTTTAATAGACAGCACACTGAACAGGAAAAATTCTTAGAAACTAATGAATTCTTCACTAAAAACTCTAAGAGCCTATTTATGATAATGCAGCTTACTCAGCCAATATTCTTCTTAGTTATGAATATTGCTGTATGCCGGATATTCTACTTTGGAGCAAATCTTGTAAGTCAGAACGCACTAGAAGTAGGTAGAATGGTTGCTTTCCTAGACTATTTATTCCACGCTATGATGTCTATGATGTTCTTCTGTACAGTATTTATGATGTACCCAAGAGCAAATGTAAGTGCAAAGAGAATTAATTCTGTTCTTAATAAAGAGCTTTCTTTAATAAATGATCCTAAAACCGAAATAGTTGACAAAGATACAAACACTATTTCTTTCAATAATATAGGATATGAAAAAGATGGTAAAAAGATATTAGATGGTATATCTTTTGAAGCTAAAACAGGACAGACAATAGCAATAGTAGGAAGCACAGGTTCTGGGAAGAGTACTCTTTCTAAACTTATCCCTCGTCTTTTTGATTGTACAAGCGGAGAAATTATGTACAACAACACAAATATAAAAGACTTCGATGTTGAAAGATGGAGAGAAAAAATAGGATTTGTTGCTCAGAAGGCGTTCTTATTCAAGGGAACTATAAGAAGTAATGTATGTTTTGGTAAAGCTGATGCTACAGATGACGAAATAATGGAAGCACTTGAATTAGCTCAGGCTACAGAATTTGTAGCAAGTAAAGAAGATGGTATTGATTCTGTAATAGAAGAAAATGCTGCGAATTTATCTGGAGGTCAGAAACAGAGGCTTTCTATTGCAAGAGCTGTAATAAGAAAACCAGATATATACATTTTCGACGATGCATTCTCTGCGCTAGACTTCAAAACAGATGCTGCTTTAAGAAAAGCATTAAAACCCGTTACTAAGAATTCGATAATGTTCATAGTAGCTCAGAGAATTTCTACTATTATGGATGCAGATAAGATTTTAGTTTTAAATCACGGTAAATTAGAAGCAGTAGGGACTCACGAGGATCTTATGGAAAACTGCCCTCTTTATAAAAATATTGCTGAGTCACAGATTGGAGAGGAGGCGATAGATTATGGCGAAGAAGCTTAAAAGATTTGAGTCTATAAATACTCTATTAAAATATCTAAAACCTTACAGAAGAGGATTTATAATTTCAATAGTTATGCTTGTTGTAACATGCGCTGCAATGGTAACTTCTCCAAACGTTGAAGGGATGATTACAAACAGTATCTTAAAAGATGTAACGGATTTAGCTAAAGGCGTTCCAGGAGCTCGCTTCCACATGGAAAATGTCATAAAAATTATCATTTTACTTCTATTTATATACGCTGTTAAAACAGCTGCTCAGATGATAAGTATGATTTGTATAACAAATTCTATCCAGGATACAATGAAGGATTTGAGAAATGCTTGTATAGAAAAAATCAACGCACTTCCTGTTAAAACTCTTGACTCTCATCCAAAAGGGGATATACTGAGTAGAATAACAAACGACATAGATGCTATTTCAAATGCAATGCAGCAGACATTTATGAATGTAATAAGTGGTGTACTTATGGTTTGTTTTGCTATATTTATGATGTTTAGAGTAAATTTAGTTATGACATTGTGCGTACTAGTTATAATTCCAATTTCTTATATTATCATCAAAAAGATAGCAAAAGTTTCTCAAGAAAGTTTCGATATTCATCAGCGTGCACTTGGTGATCTTAGTGCAAATGTAACAGAAAGTTTTTCTGGATATAATGAAATAATTCTTTTTGGTAAACAAGAAGAATCTGTAAAGAAATTTGAGAAAATCAACGAAAACATAAGAGAAACTGCTTACAAAGCACAATTCTTATCATATTTAATGTCACCTCTTTTATCTTTACTTACTTATCTTGCTATAGGTGTTGTTTCTGTAATAGGAACAATATACGCAATAGGTGGTGTGATAACTGTTGGTCAGCTTCAGGCATTTGTTAGATTTATCTGGCAGGTAAATGAACCGCTAACACAGGTATCTCAGTTATCATCTCAAATTCAGTCGGCATTATCTGCAATGGACAGAATTCATGAATTTATAGAATATGAAGAAGAAACAGATGTTGAAAGAAAAGAAATGGTATTCGACGGAAATGTAGAATTCAAAGATATAAGATTTGGATACGGTAAAAAAGAAGTACTTCATGGAGTATCTTTATATGCTAAAAAAGGTGAGACTGTTGCGATTGTTGGACCTACAGGTTCTGGTAAGACAACAATAGTCAACCTGCTTATGAGATTTTATGATCCAAACAGTGGAAGTATTGCAATAGATGGAGTTGATTCAATAAACATCAATAGACGTACTTTAAGAGATAACATAGGAATGGTTCTTCAGGATACTTGGTTATTCACAGGTAGTATAAGAGAAAACATAAGATTTTCAAAACCTGATGCAACCGATGAAGAAATTGAACAAGCTTGTAAATATGCAAATGCAGATGAATTCATCTCTACACTTCCAAAAGGATACGATACTGTAATAGATGAAGAAGCTGATAATATATCTCAAGGTGAAAAACAGCTTCTAACAATAGCTAGAGCAATATTAAAAGATCCGAAAGTTCTTATACTTGACGAAGCTACTAGCTCAATAGATACAAAAACTGAAAAAAATATACAGGATGCTATGGACTACCTAATGGAAGGTAGAACAAGCTTCATAATAGCACATAGATTATCTACAATTAAAAATGCAGATAAAATTCTTGTGTTAAAAGACGGAAATATAATAGAATGTGGAAACCATAATGAGCTTATGAAAGAAAATGGATTCTACGCTAATTTATATAACTCACAATTTAATAATTAATTGCTTAAAAATATAAGATTTAGCAGAAAAATTTCGACCTCTTAGATTCGATTCTAAGAGGTTATTTTTATGCGTTAATATAAACTATCCTTTAATTATTTTTATGTTCTTAAAATCGAAATTTGAGAAAGTATAAAAACTGCGTATAATCTATAAAATGCGCAGTTTATATTGCAACCATTGGAAACACTGGGTTTCAGGAATGGAGTTTTTGAGGAGTGAAAATAACACGCAGTTTATTTTGATAAAAAGCGCATTTTATGTTACTATATAGTTAATGGTGGTTGAATCAAATTTTCTAATTCTTATACTTATTTGCGTATTGAACTTATAGACAAACTTCTCTCCAGGCTTCGACGTGCGTGTATGTAAATTATCTTGTTGTAATCAAAACCCACGTCTGCAGATTGTCGAGTGCGTTTTGTCTATAAGATTCAATACTATAAGTTGATTATATTGATTAGAAAATTTGATTCAAACCACCATTTGAGAAGTTACTAAATTCAAAGCATATTTTTTAGTAGTTTATAAAAATGAAATAAATTTATACTAGATTATTAAGGATACAAACATATAGTTAACATAATAATGTTATGTTAATCTTTTGAGTAAGGAGGACAAGATGAGACCGTTAGAGATTTATGAGTATAGTCAGATTATGGATTTGTTGGATAGTGGTTTTCAGTATAGGGATCATGAGAATAGGAAGAGAACTTTTAGGCCAAATCCAAAGGTAAAGATGGCTCTTTTTTTAGAGACAAATTTAGGTCTGAGAATTTCTGATATAAAGAGATTGAAGATAAAAAACTTCAAAGGAAGTAGACTTGAGATTACAGAGAAGAAAACAGGAAAGCTTCAGTATAGAGAGATTAATCCTGAGATAGTCGATATTGTAAAGGATTATGCTATAGAGAATGGGCTTAGGTTAAATGATAATTTGCTTGATATTGGGATAAGAAATGTTCAGCAGCAGTTAAAGATTATTACAAATTATCTTGGACTAGAAAATATCAGTACACACAGTTTCAGAAAGTTGTATGCTACACTTCAATACGAGAAAAGTAATGGAAATATCGAGCTTATAAAAGAGCTTCTAAACCATACAAGTATTGCAACTACTCAGAAGTACATAAGAGTTAGTCAGCAAGAAATAGACAAAGCAAGTAGAGAATTCTTACTTAAATAAACACATTAATTACACATACTAAGATTAAATACATATATAACACTCTTTGAATTCATAGATTTATTACACAACAGTGATATATTTGAAACTGTAATTAAAGGTAATGATTTTGTGAGATGAAAAATAATATAGACTAAACTCTATTATTTCAAGGAGGTCAATATGTGTACAGCAATAACTTATAAAACAAAAGCACATTATTTTGGGAGAAATTTCGATTATGATATATCTTATGGGGAAAAAGTGGTGGTAACACCTAGAAATTTCCAATTTAAGTTTAGAAAAGAAGGAAATTTAAAAACTCACTATGCTTTTATAGGAGTAGCTGCAGTGATAGAAAATTATCCTTTATACTATGATGCAACAAATGAAAAAGGGCTTAGTATAGCTGGATTGAACTTCCCTAAAAATGCTTTTTACAATGAGTTTATTGAAGGAAAGATAAATATCTCTCCATTTGAATTAATTCCATGGCTTTTAGGTAGCTTTGTAACAGTTGAAGAAGCTAGAGAATCTCTAGAAAACTTAAATCTTGTGAATATAAACTTCAACGAGCAACTTCCACTATCACCACTTCACTGGATGATATCAGACAAAAATGAATGTATAGTAGTTGAAAGCGTAAAAGATGGATTAAAAATATACGACAATCCAATAGGAGTTATGACAAATAGCCCTACTTTTGACTATCAAATGTTCAACTTAAACAATTATCATAACATATCAACAAAAGATCCAAAAAATCTATTTTCAGAAAAAGTTGATATGGATATCTATAGTCGTGGGATGGGAGGTATTGGAATGCCTGGTGACTTATCATCTATGTCACGTTTTGTAAAAGCTGCATTTACAAAACTAAATTCTATAGCAGGGCACTCTGAAGATGAAAGTGTTTCCCAATTTTTCCATATTTTAGGATCTGTTGAGCAGCAGAATGGTCTTTGTGATTTAGGCAATGGAAAATACGAAAAAACAATATATTCATCATGCTGCAATATAGATGAAGGTATCTATTACTATAAAACATACAACAATAGTCAAATAAATGCAGTTGATATGAATAAAGAAAATCTTGATAGCTCAAATTTATGCGTATATCCTCTAATAAACGAGCAAAATATCAATCTTGTGAACTAAAAATAGCTTACCCCTAATATAAGCTCTTATTTTAGATTTTAAAAGAATTTATTTTTTCGACAATCAAACACAAGAGAAATATTTTACAAGCACCTTAAAAACGATTTTAAAAGGTCGTTTTTGAGGTGTTTTTTTTATTATTTTAAAATTAAGCAACATAATATTATTATGTTAACTATAAAATTATAAATTTTACAAATACGTTTAAAATTAATTCAATTTGGGTATTTTTATTTTCAACCCAGTATTTATATTGAGGAAAGGGAGTTAACTATGTCAGAAATAAAAAATATCGAAAATACAAAAAGCGACTTTGAAATAAATGAAGAAAGCAAATACATAAAAACATATTTATTTATAAAAGGATACGCTGTTGCAAAGAATTTTCAGCAGACTATAATTGCTCTATCTTTGGCAAAAAGATTGCATGAGGGACAATACAGACGAGGTGGAGATCCATACATAACGCATCCTTTGAAAGTATGTAATACTTTGATTTCTTGTGGAATAGAAGACGATACTATTTTGGCAGCTGCACTTCTTCACGATGTTTTAGAAGATTGCCAGGATAAGCTAAAAGATAATAGAGAGGAATTTGTAACTGAGTACGGATTATCTCGTGAGGTTTTAGAAATAATCACAATACTTACCAAAGAATCTGGAATATCAGATGACGAACTCCAGGTATATTTTGATGGAATAAAGAACAATGGAAAAGCTCTTTTAATAAAATTGAGCGATAGACTTCATAATAGCTCAACATTATATTCATTCCCTTATGAAAAATTAGTTAAATATATTGATGAAACAGATAGATTTATCATACCTATTGCAGATTATGGTAATGATTATTATCCAGAATACACAAATGCAATCAACTTATTGAAGAGCAATATATTCTCTTTGAATAGAAGTATGCGTATAATGCTTGAAAAATCTGAGCATCAGATAAGTGTATTGAAAAATGAAATTGAAGAGTTAAAATTAGAGATTGAGAAGTTAAAATCTTAAAATTTGAGATAAATTACTACAATATATCAAAACTGTAAAAGCAGAAGAAGATATAGAAGATAAAACTTATAAAATGTCTAAATTTAGATATCAGTTGACAATCTTTGCTTTTATCATTGCGATAACTCAGTTCATTTTAACATTATCTAGTTTATAAAAAATAAAAATTATTATAATATAAAATCTGATATTTTGGTAAAACTCATATAATTTTAGAAATTATTATCTAAAATTATATGAGTTTTTTTGCATTATATACATAAAAAACTACCGTTCATACAATAATCAACAAATTTTACTTCTAAACTGATAAAATAAATATAAAGAAATTTTAATTAATCTAAAGATTACTTAAAGAAAGATTTGAATTACTTCTAATATAAATATAACTAGTATATAATTAAAAAAGTGAATTAAAATCAAGAATATAATTAGAAAGAGGTATATAATGAACAAAAAATACGTAGCAATAGGATTGGTTGCAGCTCTTCTAGCTGGTGCTGTATTCTACAAAAAGACACATGAGGCATCGATAAATGTCCTTGCAACTACAGACATACATGGTGCTACTTCAAGGGCAATGATAAAATATGTAGAGGATAAAAGAAAAAATGGTGAAGCTGATTTAGTTGTAGACTCTGGAGATTTCTGGGGATCAGAAACTTACGAAATGCAGGAGTGGTTTGATGGAACTAGACCTACATTTGATGAAAATGGACGAGTAAGATTCTATGGAAAGGATCTAGATGGGGATGGATTCAATGAAACAGACAGCGATATAAACGGTGATGATATACCAGATATGATAGTTGAAAAAATTGGAGAGCCTCGTGAAGGTCAAGCTCCTTTAATAAGAGACTTAGAAAGAATGAAATTTGACTCAGTTACTTTAGGTAATCACGAATTTGTAGAAAACAGCCAAGAAGAATTTGATTATTTAGTAAATGAACTTAATAAGGCTAATATTTCAGTACTTTCAGCAAATCTATACAATAATAAAACAAATAAAAACGTTGTAAAACCTTATATAGTTAAGGAAATTAAAGAAGGTCCAAATACTATAAAAGCAGCAGTTTTAGGACTTACACTTCCTGAAGTTGCTGAGCCGTATAAATGGGAAGAGGGAAAAGAAAGACCAACTTACACAGGTGATTATAGTCTATCTTCTTTGGAGCAGTACAATAATCAGTATAGATTAGATGATTTAGTGAAAGAAGCAAATAAATGGGCAAAATATATAAAAGAAAATGAAAATCCAGATGTCGTTATACTTACAGTCCATTCTGGAGAGGAGCCTAAAAAGCCTAGACATCCTGGAAATAGAGTTAAGGAAATTGCGAGAACTGTTGAAGGAATTGATGCAATAGTTGCTGGACATACACATATAACTATTCAGGAGCATGAGTTTAAGAACGAAAAAACTGGTAAAGAAGTTCTAGTTACTCAGCCATCTGCTAGAGGTGGTGGAATTTCTGATATAGATTTAAATCTTAAAAAGAAAGATGGAAAATGGACTGTTGTTTCTGCAAAGAGTAAGGTTCATGAGTTTGATATATTTGACGGAAGCAAGGTGGATTATGAAAAAACACCAATGAGTGAAGTATATAAAAAAGGATACAGATTATAATATATCGGTGTCGCAATTCTTTTCAACAGCAAATTTTGCATACAACACAATTATTTGCTCTCCAGGCTTCAGCGACACGCACTTTTATGTAACACATTTATAAGTTGCGTGTCGCTTGCAGAATTGTCGATGCAAATTAATTTGTGTTGGCCTACAAAATTTTATGCTGTTGAAATAGAGATTGCGACAATATTGTAATCTGTTGACATGAAAAGTAAATAATTATGAATTATATATTTGTAGTTAAATACTTATATATGGCTATTGTGTTTTGCAATAGCTTTTTTTATTCCTAAGGAAATTATAATAATTTAAAACTGTGGAAAACTTATGTACAATAGTAATATGAATGTATTGAAAAAACAAAAAGATGAAAAAATCATTAAGAAAATATTAAAAAATCACTTTGAAGAATTCAAACTAAAATATTGGAATAAAGTTAGAAGAGAAATGAGGGATCAGATAGAAAATACTGTAATAAAGGCTTTAAATTGTGGAAATATAGAAAAAGGATATATAAAACATAAATGTATAGACTGTGGAGAGGAGTATATTCAAGGGTTCACTTGTAAAAGTAAGTTTTGCACAAAGTGTGGAAGAAAATATTCTATGGAATGGGCAGAAAAACAGGTAGAAAATATTCTTGATGTTTCTCATAGACATGCAGTTTTCACAATTCCAGAGGAGTTAAGAGTCTATTTCTACAGAAAGCGAGAGCTTTTAAAAGATTTACAAGATGCTACATATAAGGTATTAGATAGTTTTCATAAAAAGAAAACAAATGGAGATTATGAATTAGGGGTAATTGCTGTAGTACACACTTTTGGTGGAGATTTAAAATGGAATCCTCACATACATGCCTTATACACCGAAGGTGGAATAGATAGAAATAATAAGTGGTTTAAAAAATTAGATTTCATACCGTATACATATATGAAAAAAGTATGGCGAAAGTTGGTACTAGATATAATAAAAAACAACTTTAGAGATAGAAAAACTAGAAATTTGATAAATAAGTTATATAAGAAAGAATTCTATGTAAATGCAGAAAGACGTTTAACTAATATAAAACAGGCAACTCAATATATAGGTAGATATTTGGCTAGACCAGCTATCGCTGAGTATAGAATAATTAATTACGATGGGAAAAATGTAACTTACTGGTATGAAAACAAAAAACCTAAGGGAAAAAGAGAAATAACTGTAAATGTATTAGAATTTATAGGTAAAATAACCCAACATATTCACCCGAAGGGTTTTAGAGTTGCAAGAAGATACGGTCTATATTCAAGAGTAAAAAATAAATTAAGCATAGAAATATTGAAATTATATAATTTTATGAGACACAGAAATATATCTAAGCTGATAAAAAAGAAGAATACAGTAAAGAAAAATTTTAAAGATAGATTGATAGAATCATTTGGAGTAAATCCTTATATTTGTAAAAAGTGTGGAAAAGACATGATTCTATGGGAAATATGGCATTATAAATATGGATTAATATATAATGTACTAGATAAATCAAATTATAAAAGAATAATCTACGAAGAAATTATAGAAAAAGAAATTTCTTTGAATACAACAACACAAAAAGAATTATTTTAAAAGTCTATTAAATAGGCTAGCTTTGCTATACTCAAATATAAATAATAGTGTATAATTAGTGTAATTAAAATTATTAGGAGAAATAGTATGCTAAAAGAATTAGAAGAAATGAGTAAAGGACAAAAGTTATACAATTATGAATGTAAGTCTTGTGGATTTGAAAAAGGAGTACCAGAATTTATATTAGAAGAACTAAGACAAGATGCATTCTTTTCATTGGGAGCGATAGCTTCGCTAAATGAAAAAAATATGCCAGAATTAATTTGTCCTAATTGTGGAGCTAAATTTGAATACAAAAAAACTGACGACCGTTAGGTGTCAGTTAAAGGTACTGTCACAAGAACACCTTTTAAAGGTGTTCTGTGGCAGTATTTTTTATGCTTCAAATATAAAATAAATAACAAAAGAATAATTGTATGCTTACAAAATTAATGTAATCATACAATTATAGAGATTAAAGAAATTTACACAAACATATTTCAAAATTGTATGATATAAGTTATTATATAACCATAGAAAAAAACAGTTTGTACTGTTTTAGGAATAATTGTTTTACCAAGGGGGATAAAAAAATGAGCAATGAAGAAACAAACAAAAAAACGAGATTAATTGTACTGGCAGCATTATTAGCAGCTTTAGTATTTTTAGCAACAGCCTACATCCTTCATATACCAGTTGGAGGAAATGGAGGATATGTACATGTAGGGGATGCGTTTATTTACTTAGCAGCAGTATTACTTCCAACACCATATGCAATGGCTGCAGCTGCAATAGGAGCAGGACTTGCTGACATAGCAACGGGAGCTGCTATATGGGCTATACCAACAATGATAATAAAACCGATATTAGTACTTTTCTTTACAAACAAAACAGAAAAGATAATAAATATGAGAAATGTTGTAGCAACTTTAATAGCAGGAATAGTAGGAACTGTACTTTATATGCTTGCAGAAGGAATTATGATAGGTAGTATTCAGGCAGCATTTGTTATGAGTCTTGTAGGACTTGTACAGCCTTTAGGAAGTGCAATAGTATTTATAATAGTAGGGCTTGCATTTGATAAAGCAAACATAAAAGTAAAATATCATTTATTAGCAGCATAAATTAAATAAAGATAAAAATATAATAAAAAATATTAAATATTGATAGCTATTTGTTATATAGTTACTCCCCAAGAATAGTGCAAAAGAAAAACACCTGAAAAGGTGTTTTTCTTTTGCATAAAAAACCCTGAACAAAAGTCCAGGGTGATTTTATATATTAATTAATTTGTTATACCATATTTTTTCTTACAAACTTCTAATGCTTCAAATAAACCTGCAACTATTCTCTTTAACTGATCTTCATTGAAGTCTACATACTTAGCCATATCAAATCCTTCGCTCATACCTCTGTATAGATAGTACATTTTGTCAGCTGAGAATTCAGGGTTTGCATAAACAGAAACATCTAGTTTTTCAGCAAGACCTTTTCTTATTTGTCTCATCTGCTGGAAGTCAAATTCAGGATTTGCAAGAAGAGAAACTTCAGATCCTTCTTTTATAGCCTGTCTTATTTCGTACATCTGATGCATATCAAAATCAGTAGTTGCATAAGGTTTTACATCAAGTCCTATTCTAAGACCTTTTCTTATTTCACACATCTGTTCTGCATTGAAATCAGTAGTTGCGTAAACAGAAACATCACAGTCTTCCATTAAACCATGTCTTATTTCATACATCTGTTCTTTAGAGAATTTAGGTTTTGCAAATGCGTTTACATCAACGTGTTTTTCAAGACCTTTTACTATCTGTTCTAATCTATCTCTATCAAATTTATAGTTTTCCCAAGATGTAGTATCTAGTCCATCATTTTTGTAATGAGCTATTATATTAAGCTGCTGCTGAGTTACATTTTCTCCTGATGCAAGTGCATTTCCAACACATTCTTTAACTAATTTAACTCTATCTTCAAACATATTCTCATTTGAAGGGTCAGCATAAGAACAAACATCTATACCAGCTCTAAGCCCTAATATAACCTGCTGTAACTGATATTCTGATAAATTATCTATATCAAATGGAGATAAATCAAGTCCTGATTTTAAAGCTCCAAATATTTCTGCCATTTTATAGCTGTCGTATTTTTTCTTTGCATAAAGAGAAACATCAAGACCTTCTTTTAAACCTTTTGATATCCAGTAAAGCTCCTGAGAAGAGAAACCATCTCTTACATATTTAGAAATATCATTTCCATTTTCTAATGCTTCCCTTATAGTCTGCATATCCTTGCTGTCAAATTTAGGATCGGCATAGATAGAAACATCCAGATTAGCTTTTAAACCAAGTCTTATTTCTCTCATCTGTGCACTGTCAAAACATTCATTTCTATAAATAGAAACGTCAAGACCAGAGCTAAGACCTTTGTTTATTTCTCTAATCTGATTTGCATTGAATTTGTTAAATTTCATTGTAATCAACTCCCAAAATTATTTTACTTATACATATTTTATAAATTGTTTAAAACTTATTATAATAATTATAATATAAAAAGTAAACGATTTCTATACATTTTGAAATTTGAAAAAATAAGAAAAAGAAAATATATTTATTTTGTATTGGTACAATCTAACAATAAGTATAAGATTGTACTATTATCTGAAACGTTTGAAGAAGTTATAGTATAATATAATTGTAAAAATTAGTTTACAAAAATTAATTCTATAATTAATAATTTTAAAATAATGAAATAGGAGTGATAAATTATGATGACAATATTCTACCCAATAGGAGATAGTCTTTATGTAAACCTTACAAATAAATGTCCATGTAGATGTGTATTCTGTGTAAGAGAAGAGCATGAAACAGTGGGAAACAATAATAGCCTATGGTTAGACCATGATCCATCTATGGAAGAAATAAAAGCGGATTTAGAAAGATTTAATTTAGATGATTATAAAGAAATAGTGTTCTGTGGATTTGGTGAACCTATGATGAGAATGGATGACCTTATAGAAACAGCAAAATATATAAAATCTAAAGCTGATATAAAAACAAGAATAAATACAAATGGACTTGGAGACCTTATTCATGAAAAAAATACAGCTGAGTGCATAAAAGATTGTATAGATTCTGTATCAATAAGTTTAAATGCTCCAGATAAGGAAAGTTATTGCAGAGTAACTAGACCTAAGTTTGGAGAACAGTCTTTTGAGGCTATGCTTAAATTTGCCGAAGAATGCAGAGACTGTGGGATAAATATAGCTTTTTCTGTAGTTGACGAGATTACACCTGAAGAAATAGAAAAATCTAAAGAATTGGCTGAATCTTTAGGAGTTAAATTAAGAGTAAGACATAAACGGTAAAGTAGAGATAAAAGATAAAAAAAGTGATATAATATTTATAAATAATAATTGTTTTACTGGAGGAAAAATGAAACTAAGAAAAAGATTTTTATCATTATTTTTATCTTCAATTATGCTTACTTCTACTAGTATGGCATATATAACAGAAGCTGCAACTACAGAAACTATTAGAGGAAAAGATAGATACGACACCGCTTTTAAAATATCTGAAAAGGTTGGTAGTTATAATACAGTAATACTTGTAAACTCTACCAGTTCATTAGCAGATGGATTATCTGCATCTGGATTATCTGGTGCAAAAAATGCTCCTATAATCCCTGTAAGAAAAGATGATATTCCAGAACAAAGTTTAAAGGCGATATCTTCAGCATCTAATGTATATATAATAGGTGGAGATGCAGCAATATCAAAAAAAGTAGAGGCTAGCTTGATAGCTAGTGGAAAGGTAGTAAATAGAATAGAGGGAAGTAATAGAATAGAAACATCGCAAAAGGTTGCTGATTTAATAGGAAGTTATAGTAAAGGATTTATAGTGAATGGATTCAAAGGAGAAGCTGATGCAATGTCTATTTCTTCTGTTGCAGCACGAGAAGGAGCTCCTATAATACTTACAGATGGAGATAATCCTAGCATAGAAAAGAAAAATGGAGTAGAGTACTATGTAATAGGAGGAAGTACAGTTGCATCAAATAAATTACAGGCTGCATACTCAGCAAAAAGGTTAGCTGGCAACGACAGATATAAGACTAATAGAGCTATTCTAAATAAGTTTTATCCTAATTCTAAAAAACTATACTGTGCAAATGGAACTGCACTTATAGATGCGCTTACTGTATCTTTACTTGCAAAAGATAATGGAATAGCATTTGTTGGAAATAATTCAGATAATAGTATATTAAAAGGGAAGGATATAGTAAATGTAGGTAAGGTAGAAACGGAAACAAACAAACCTAATAAACCTATTACAGTTGAATATTTTAAGCCTTTAATTTTAGATCAGTCAACTAAAAATAAGATGAAGGGATTATCTATGCCAGATAACGCAATTGGGATTAAATATGATGATTTAAGAAGAGTAAATGTAAAATATTGGGGATTTGATAATAAAGCTCATACAGATGGTGTTTTAATAGTAAATAAATCAGTAGCCAATGATGTTTGCAGTATTTTCAACGATTTATACAAGGCTAAGTACCCTATTGAAAAAATAAGAATGATTGATGAGTATAAGGCAGATGATGAATCATCTATGAAAGATAATAATACATCTTCTTTCTGCTACAGATTAATAGCTGGAACTAAGGTTCTTTCAAAACACGGTAAAGGTGTAGCTATTGATATAAATCCTCTATATAATCCTCAAGTAAAAAATGGTAAGGTATATCCAAGTATTAGCAAACCTTATGCAGATAGAAGTAAGAATGTAAAAGGAATGATTAAAAAAGGTGATGCTTGCTATAAAGCATTTACATCTAGAGGATGGAAATGGGGAGGTAATTGGAAGAATAGTAAAGATTACCAACATTTTGAAAAAATACAATAAGAAATATTAGTATATAGAAGGTTATATTCAATCTTTTAAGATTTTAATGATAAAAAAGATTGGGTATGCCTTCTTTTTTTATGTTACAAAATTGTAAGGTTAGATACCCAAACTGTAAGGTTAATCGATTTTTCTATAAATTATTAAATCATATAATTAAACTAAAGAAAACAATAAAAGAGAGGTCGATTTTTATGAAGTACATAATAAAAACTAACAACCTAGATAAAAAATATAAAAACTTTTACAGTGTAAAGGGAGCAAATCTAAATATAAGAAAGAAGAGAATTTATGGACTTATTGGCCCAAATGGAGCTGGAAAAAGTACTACTATGAAGATGCTGTTAGGACTTATCAAGCCTAGTGGAGGAAGTATAGAGATTATGGGAATGGAGATGAACGAAAAAAATAGAAGTAAAATTCTATCTAATGTAGGCTCTCTTATAGAAAATCCAGCATACTACGAACATCTTACAGGCATGGAAAATATGAAAATAATGCGGAATTTGATGAATGTATCAGATGAAAATATTCCAGATATTTTGAAGACAGTAAATATTTACGATAGCAGAAACAAAAAAGTAAAAGATTATTCTCTTGGAATGAAGCAGCGTCTAGGAATTGCAATGGCTCTAATCTCATATCCAAGTATATTGATACTAGATGAGCCTATAAATGGGCTAGATCCAGCTGGGATAATAGAAATAAGGAATTTAATAAAGACATTACCAGAAAAATACGGAATGACAGTAATAATTTCTAGTCATATACTATCTGAAATAGAGCATATATGCGATGATATTGCAGTGATAGAAGATGGAAAGATAATATTTGAAGATGAAATATCTGTATTAAAAGAAAAGGGAAGAGAGCAGATAGGAATAGATATTTCTGATTTAGCTTTGGCAAAGAAAATATTAAACGATAGAAAAATAGCTTCAAAAATAGAAAATAATAGATTAATGTTAGAAAAGTTGAGCGATGCTAAAATAGCAGAGATAAATAGAATATTTGTAGAAAATGGGTTAAAGGTTTATAGAATAGAGTTAATTAAAAAAAGCTTAGAAGAAATATTCCTTGATTTAACAGGTAAGAAGGTGAGGATATAATGAGAGTCAATATATTAAAAGGGACATATCTTGAATTTAAAAAGATGAAAAAGAAAAAGGTGCTTATCATAGCATTGTTGTTTACTTTGGTAACAATAGTTTGGACTATGGCTGTATCAAATAACTTTTATTCTAGAGGGGAAACATCTCCTAGTGATATGTGGCTATATGGTTTAACTTCGATAGCGCAGATAAACGCACTACTTTCACCAATTTTCTTATCTATAACAGCATCTAAAGTATCTGAAATAGAGCATAGAGGAGCAACCTTAAAGATTTTACTTACTAGACAGAGTAGAGCAAATTTATACGCATCAAAATTTGTGTACTGCGAAATAGTAGCTACTTTATGTACATTAGTACAGTTTTTAGGGTTTATTGCAGTTACATATTTCTCTGACTTCTTTGAAGCTGTACCAGTTTCACTAATGATACAATCTATACTTGCTGTAATAGTAGTAAATACAATGCTTATAGCGATATTTTTATTAGTTTGTATTTCTATAAAAAATCAGGTATATGGTGTTGGTTCTGGACTACTTTTAGGATTATTGGGAATAATATCTATGCTGTTTCCGAGAAATATAGCGATGTTTATTCCAAGCTATTATTATATGGATTTAATTCCTGCGAGAATGATTATGGGTGCTAAAAGAATAATAGGATTTGAAGTATTGCCATTTGATTTAACTACAACAGGAATAGTGATAGTATTTAGTTTATTGTTGATAGTTATTGGATTGATGTTATTCAATAGAAAAGAGGTGTAGAATATGCTTTTTAGATGTATAAAATCAGAAATTATAAAGTTAAAAAGAAGTGGTATAGTCCCTGTTTTGATAATAATTCCATTGATTGCTGTTTTCATGGGTACTGGAAATTATTATATGAATATAGGTGTACTTCAAAATAAATGGTACAGTCTTTGGACTCAGGTTTCGTTGTTCTACAGTTACTTTTTCTTTCCGGCATCAATTGCATTAATCTGCTCTTATTTGTGTAAGTTAGAACATGAAAATTCAAATTGGAATAAAATTTTAGCAGCTCCGATAAAAAGAAGAAATATAATTATATCAAAACTTGTATCAGCGACAATTTTAATATGTTTTTTACAGATTATGGTGGCAATATTTTATATAATCGGTGGGAAAATAGTGGGATTGGATTCAAATATTCCTAAAGAATTGATACAGTGGATTTCTCTTGGAGCTGTTACAGGAATATCTGTAGCAGCAGTGCAGTTATTTATATCTATGAATGTGAAGAATTTTGCAGTACCTGTTGGAATTTCAGTGTGTCTTTCTATATTAGGACTTAGATTTGTTATGGCAGAAATGGCATTTTCTATTCCTTATTCGCTAGTCATATATAGTATGAGCGCATTGAAGCCTGGTGGTTTTGGTGGAGATGTAATTGCAAAAATATTAATAACCGCGTTTTTATTTACAGTGATATTTGCGTTAATAGAAAATATTATTTTAAAAAGAAAAGATGTATAAAAAATAAAAATTCAATAAAAAATTTTTGAAGGAATTTAATATAATTTATAGAATATCTTAAATATAGACATTTTATAAAGGAACTTGATAGCTATGGAAAAAATAAAGGTATGGACAAAACAAAATAAAGATGTTCTTAAACAGTTAGAAAAAGACGGCAGATATATAGCAAGAAAAGATTATATAATGAAAGATTTGCAAGAACATGCAGATTTAGTACTTGAAGTGTACGATTGGCTATCGAGAAGTGGCCCACTTTCAAAGGATAAGCCTAAAGATGTAAGTTATCCTATTTGGGTATCTTTCAAAAAAGATGCGACAATGATGAACGACGAAAATTCTGTAATACTAGAACTAGAGTTAGATCCGAGTACGATAACTCATGTAAATATAGAAAAGTGGGGAATGATTTTAAATTATTCATATATTCCAGCAGATGAAGCTGATGCTAAAAGACATAGACAGCTTTTAGCGGACTATGGTGTAAGTGATGCACAGGCGTATATGAGTAGATTCTATCCACAGATAAAAATGGAAATTATGAGTAGTTGGTCTAGGCTATTTGACGATAATGTAAAGGCAAATAGCGATGCATGCTACGGAAATATTTGGGAGCAACTATATAGTTGTTAAAAATATAGTCAAAAATATACATATATAGACAAATATATTTTTACAAAAAAGCTCCCTACATTCATAAAGAGTGTAGAGAGGCGAGAAATCGCCCAAAACTCCTTTAATTGCTGGAAGTTCCTAAAGCTAGTTAAACTACAATGTAGAATTGAAAAATATTCAAGCGTGAATGTTGCGAAAGCAGAAAAAATTAACTAGATAGCATAAGGTTAAATCCTAAGTGCTTTAATAATGGATAATCAGCAGCCAAGATCCGAACAGGATAAGGTTCAACGACTAGGCAAATGCCGTACATCACAAGCTATTGGTGGTGGAAATGGGGAGCATCTAAAAAATTAGATGGTGATATAGTCTGTGCTTAATGGAAACATTAAGAAGTTCATAAGAGAACTGATTGGAAAGTAGCGATTCCGATTGAACACTCTAAAAATATATACGGATGTATTTTAGATATAACGACCGTATTTTTTATTTATTTAAAAACTTAAAAAAATTTTTATATTATTTGTATAATATAACTTCGATTAGTATATAATATAATTAGAAAGATAAATTTGTTATAGAATCGAGGTGAGGTAAATGGGTAAGTACAAAGTCTTATGAACAATGGGATTTACCAGCTAGATATTGGAAATTAGAATTACAAGATGCAATTGGAAATATAAAATCTGGTTGGTCTAATACAAAAAATGAAATTAGGACTGCTACTTATAATAACAAACATTTATCTACTGATGACAGATATTATATAAATTATATACTATCAGCAAATAAGCTTTATTATAACGTGTTAAATAACATAAACTTTGATATTCCTAAAAAATTTAAAGGAAAAAACTTAAATATTAAATATTTGAACAGCTTAATAAAAAGATACACTAGAAGATATAAATGGAAATTTCCCCAATAAAATTGATGGATTCAAATAAATACAACAAAATCCATGCAGATATAAATTCAAGTAAGAATATTTTGGAGAGAAAGTATGATAAAGAAATAAAGATGTTTACAAGTTGCAAGAAAGTTAAGGAAATACTAGAAAGTATAATTGCTGATACAAAGTAAATAATATTTAATAAAATTTATACTAATTAAGAAAAGAAAATAGGTTAAAAGTATATTTTATTTAATCACAAATATATTTTGTATTTATCCAACTGTTGATAAATAGAGGGTATATTTTATCGGTGACGGGGGTTAGATAAAATGCTTTAAATAAATAAAAAATACGGTTGTGGGATAATCGAGATAAAAATTTTTATTGAGATAACTGGCTCAACCAAGACTTAAAACTATCAAAAGATAGAATAAGAGCGAAATATCTAAAATGAGTACATTTATATATATTTTTAGAACCAGGTGAAGGAAGAATGGATTACTCAAATAATAAAATAACTTTGTATGCACTTCAGGCAGATCCTGTTATAGAAGCGATAAAGAAAGATGGTGTGTGTTTTTCTAAGAAAAAATACGTTGAAAAGAAGTATGTAGAAAGTGCAGCTGTATTTACAACTGTGTATTCTTGGTTTGTAAATGAAGCTAGTAAATTTTCTAAAAAGCCAGAAGGAGCTGAGTATCCATATTGGGCCTTTAAAGACCTATACAACGTAGACCAAGCAAATGGAGGAAATGTATTGAAATTAGAAGTTCCACTAGATGAGGTAGTTCTTTTCGATGTTAGAGATTGGAATAGGATTATGTGCTTGAAGTATTTAGGAAAAGACGAAAAAGAAGAAGTTGCTTTTAGGGAAAAAATTGCTCCTTATGGAGTGTTAGAAACTAAGATAATGTTGACTAACTTTTATCCTGATTTGAAAAGGGAAGTAATGGATAGTTGGCAAAATCTTTTTAGAAATGAAGATAAGCTAAAAAATGGCGAGGATGTCACTAAAAATGGCATACAAGCTGGACTTTGGCAGATAAAAAAAGAATGGATAGTGGAAGGATTATAAAAGAGACAAGAGAATAACTGCTCTGTGCTCCAGTCCTCAGCGCCCCATCCTATTATTTAACACATTTATAGGATATGGGATGCTTGCGGAATTGTCGCTATAGAGCAGTTATTTCTTTTGTCCAATTTAAATTACTTGCAACACGAGATGTATCAGAAAATTATATGGTATGTCTTTTTTTTATGCAAAATTATATATAAATGCAAGTAAACGTAAAATAAAAACAAACGCAAAACTATACGTAAATAGAGGGCATACTTGCATGAAAACGATTTTTAATGTGGCAGTTTTATGTTTTCTTTGCCACAATGAAGGAAAAATTTTATAATTGCGGCAAATTACTGCGATAATTATAATAAAGATATAATAATCCTAGGAGATGAAGTAAAGTGATCACATTAAACGAAAGACAAAATAGTATTTTAAAATACTTATATAATAAAAAAGATTATACAACAATAAATGAAATATCAAAAGAATTTAAAGTTAGTGTTAGAACAATTAGATACGATTTGGATAACATAGAATATATGCTGAAGGATAATGATAAAATTTCCTTAGTTAGAACGCCAAGATACGGTATCAAGTTGGAATTTAAAGGAAAAAGAGATATATTGACGTTTTCATCAATTTTCGATTGTGTGGAAATCAATTCGCCAGAGGATAGGGTAATTTTCATAGCGATAAATCTTTTGATAGGAAATAGTAAAGTTGAGGAATTGGCAAATATGCTTTCAATAAGTAAGAATACGGTTGTATCAGACTTAAAGAAAGCTAAAGAGATATTGAATAATCTAAGAATTAATGTAATTTCTAAAGCTTATGTTGGAACTTGTATAGAGGGAGATGAGGAAGATGTAAGATATGCCTTTATCAATCTATACTATAAGATTTCAAATGCAGACAATTACAAACTTCTAAAAATGATTATAGATGATTTTGATTCTGTAAAAAATGATATAGAAGAAAGAATACACAAGGTAGAAAATAAACTTTCTCTTGAGTACTCAGATACATCATTTAAAGAATTAATTATCATTATAATGTACTGCTTTATGAGGATGGGAGAGTATTCAAACTTTAATTATAGTGAAGAATACATACATGAAAAAGAGCAGGAAGAAGAATTCGAGGCTATACAATACGCATTTGCTGATAAAACAGAGGATAAGAAAGAGATTTGCTACTTAATGAAGTGGTTTAAAAGTGCAAAGGTCATGAGTTTTATAAATGATAAATCTGATGTAAAAATGGATGGTAATAAATATCTAGCTATGAGAATAATAGAGGATATGGAAAAATACACCGGAATAGACTATTCAAATGATTTTGATTTTGTAAATTCGGTTGTAATGCACTTCAGTGTGGCAATGTACAGAATGCAAAACAACTTTAAGATTGAAAACCCATTAAAAGAAGATATAAAAATGAGGTTGGGGATAATTTACCAAATAACAGAAGATGTTATGAAAAAATACGAAAGTGAAATCGGGGTAGAATTTCCTGACGACGAGGTTTCTTACATGGCTATGCACTTTGGAGCAGCCTTTGAGAGAAAAACTCAAGAAATATTTGATACAAAAGCACTGATAGTTTGCAACAGTGGACTAGCTACAGCAGGACTTCTAAGTGCGAGAATGGAAGTAATGCTTCCTCAGATACAGGTTGAAGGTGTCTGCAGATTAAATAACTTAGAAGAAGAGTTAAAAAATAAGGATGTTGATATTATAATTTCCACTGTTCCTATAAGAAATACAGATATTGAATATGTTGAAGTTAACCCTATGCTTAATATAGATGACGTTTTAAAGCTTAAAAAACTAGCATTTAATAACGTATACGAAAAAAGTAGTGAATATCTTGTTTCTAAGTACAAGGGAGATAAAGTATCATCAGTTGCTGAAATCATTAAAAAGAGCAATGCAGCCTTTTTATACGATGCAGATAACTGGAGAGATACAATAGCAGAAGCATCAAAACCACTTATAAAATCTGGAGCTATAAAAGAAGAATATGTAGACGATATGATAAAGGCTATAGAAGATCTTGGAACATATATGGTATTTATTCCAGAGATAGCATTTGTCCACGCTTCTAATAAGAATGTTGTAAATAATGCAGTATCGATGTTGACTTTAAAGAATGAAATTTATTTTGGTGATAACTCAGAGGTGAGAATTAAGTCCATAGTTGTTTTAGCGAACAAAGATGAAAATAAGAATCTAATTGAGTTAATCAACATACTAACTAAAAATAATAATGCAGAAAAATTTAAGAACGCAGAAAAATACTTTGATCTAAAAATAATGGTTTAAAAGTCAGGAGATAGAAAGATGATAGTAAAAGTAATAGATGAAGTTAAAAACTATGAAGAAGCGATAAAACTATCTTGTGATGAATTAGTTAAAAATGGCTCTATAGAGGATAGATACTACGATGCAATACTATCAAAAATAGAGGAGTTTGGGGCATATTTTTGCATAGCAGACCATATAGCAATGCCTCATGCAAGACCAGAAGATGGAGCATTAAAAACTGATTTATGTGTATTAAAGCTTAACAAAGAAGTAGATTTTTTAGGAAAACCTATAAAAATATTCTTCACAATAACAGCTGTAGATAGTTCTTCTCATATAGAAACGATAAAAAAATTAGCTGAAATATGTATGAACAAAGAAAAAGTAGAAAAAATATTAAATTCAAACAATGAAAAAGAAATTATGGAGGTAATGTAATATGAAAACAATAATGGCAGTATGTGGATCAGGATTAGGATCAAGTTTTATGGTGGAAATGAACATAACAGATATATTAAATGAATTAGGTGCTTCTTCAGAATATCAGGCATCTCACAACTCTTTAGCAGATGCTACAGCAGATCAGGCTGAAATATTCGTAACAGGAAAAGACTTAGAAGCAAGTGCTTCTCATCTTCCAAATCTTATAGTTTTAGATTCTCTTTTAGATAGAGATGAATTAAAAGCTAAAATAAAAGAAAAAATAGGATACTAAGAAAAAATAAATAAAGGGATTGGTTGTTAAAAAGCAATAAGCTTTGATTAACAAAGGAGGAAAATATGAACGGAATATTAGGTGATATAGTCGATTTTATACAGGAGCCCTCAGTTCTAGTAGGTATTATAGTTTTAGTAGGACTTTTACTTCAGAAAAAAGCATTTGAAGATGTAGTAAAAGCTACTTTAAAAGCAATGGTTGGTTTCGTTGTAATATCTGCATCAGCAGACGTAATATCAGCATCATTAGCACCATTTGGTGAGATGTTCCAGTATGGATTCAATATAAATGGGGTAATACCAAACAATGAAGCAGTAGTTGCACTTGCAATTAAAGACTACGGTCAGGCAACAGCACTTATAATGGCATTTGGTATGCTTGCTAATATATTAATAGCTAGATTTACAAAATTCAAAAATATATTCTTAACAGGTCACGTTACATTATACATGGCTTGTATGGTAGCAGTTATACTTTCAGTATCAGGAATGACAGGTGTACAGTTAGTATTTACAGGAGCTTTAGCACTTGGAATAATAATGGTACTTTCACCAGCAATGTGTCAGCCATTCATGAAAGATGTAACAAAAAATGATTCAGTTGCATTAGGTCATTTCTCATCAGTTGGTTATGCTTGTGCAGGATTAATAGGTAGAGCAGTTGGTAAAAACTCTAAATCAACAGAAGAAATGAACGTACCAAAATCTTTAAGCTTCCTTAGAGATTCAGTTGTTTCTATATCAATAACAATGTTAATACTTTACATAGTAGTTGCAATAGCAGCAGGTGCAGAATATGTTGAAACAAACTTATCAGGTGGACAGAACTTCATAGTATTCTCAATGATGCAGGCATTAAAATTCGCAGCAGGATTCATATTAATCCAGAACGGTGTTAGACTTGTTCTTAACGAAATAGTTCCAGCATTCAGAGGAATTGCTACAAAACTTGTTCCAAATTCAAGACCAGCTCTTGACTGTCCTATAGTGTTCCCTTATGCTCCAAATGCAGTACTTGTTGGATTCATAAGTTCATTTATAGGTGGTATAGTATCAATGTTCGCACTAGGTGCTATGGGACTTACAATAGTAATACCAGGTGTTGTTCCTCACTTCTTCTGTGGTGCAACAGCAGGGGTATTTGGTAACGCAACAGGTGGTAGAAGAGGTGCTATACTTGGAGCATTCTTCAACGGTATATTAATATCATTCTTACCAGTTGGATTATTACCAGTATTAGGTAACTTAGGTGTTGCAAACTCAACATTCTCAGATGTAGACTTCGCGGTAGTTGGTATAGTTCTTGGAAAACTACAGCAGTTCTTTGGAGGAAATGGAGTAACAATAGCTTTAGTAGGTATAGTTGCACTAATGGTTATATACTCAATGATATCAGGAAAGAAAAAAGCTGAAACAGCAGCAGAATAATATAAATTGGGGTGTCGCAGAATTCTGTGGCATCCCTTCTTTATTTTGCAGCAAGTTTAAAACTGAGAAAAAGAAAGTAAATTCGCTAATAGATATGTTTTGCTTTAAAAGTTAGTGATTTATATAATATAATAAAAATATAATATTATTTTAATGGAGCTGATAATAAATGAATAAGCTATTAAATAGATTTAAAGGATGTATTTTAGGTGGAGCTGTAGGGGATGCACTAGGCTATCCAATTGAATTTATGTCTGAAGAGGAGATATTTTCTATTTATGGGAAAGATGGTATAACGGTATACAATTTAAATAATGGAGTTGCAGAAATTTCTGATGATACACAGATGACACTTTTTACTATAGATGGTCTACTTTTATCTGATGGAGACGAGATAGAGAGTCTAAGAAAGTGTTATATAGATTGGGCAAATACTCAAATTGGCGATATAAATATTGGAATAGAAGGATATTCTAATTTATTGAATATAAAAGAATTGTTTTCTAGCAGAGAGCCTGGAAGAACTTGTTTGATGTCAATTTGGAATGGAGCAAATGGTACATTAGAAACGCAAATTAATAATAGTAAGGGTTGTGGCGGTATAATGAGAACTGCACCAATAGGATTATATTTTAAGAATAAAAGTTTAAAAGAGACTGCTTTTTTGGCAGCAAAAGCATCGGCACTTACACATTCTCATGAACTTGCTTATCTTTCATCAGCTATATTTGCTGTAATTATAGCGTGCATTGTTCATTATAATATGAATATTGAGGGGGCTATAATAAAATCAATAGAAGTAGTTAAGGAATGCTTTATAGACAAAGAATACACCTATGAATTGATAGAAATAGTTGAAAAGGCATTAAAACTTTCAAAAGAGAATCTTGAAGATCTTGAAGCTATACATATACTTGGAGAAGGATGGGTTGCAGAGGAAACTCTTGCAATAGCTGTATATTGCTCTTTGAAATATAGCAATAACTTTGAAAAAGGAATCATTGCTTCTGTAAATCATAATGGAGATAGTGATTCCACAGGATCTATTACAGGAAATATTCTTGGAGCATACTTAGGTATAGATAGAATAAGTAAAAAATTTTTAGATAAATTAGAGTTAGTAGGTTTTATAGAAGATATTTCTGAAAAATTATATAAAAAACAATATATGAAGAACAACTAATGAAATAAAAATAGGCTACGAGCAATTATTATTCTATCAGCCTTTCCTTACATCAAAATAACAAACTGAGGGCAAGAGAAATATCTGCTCAAAAGCGACAATACTGCAAGCGCCCCACAACTGCTAAATGTGTTACTCTAACAGTGTGGGGCGCTGAAGCCTGGAGCTAAGAGCAGATACACTCTTGTCCTTTTTATTTAGTTCCGAATAATCTATCTCCAGCATCTCCTAAACCTGGTAATATGTATCCATGTTCATTTAATCTTTCGTCAAGAGCTGCTACAAATATATCAACGTCTGGATGATATTTGTGAACTTCTGCTATTCCTTCTGGAGAAGCTACTAAGTTAACTAATTTAACACTTTTAGCTCCTTCTCTTTTAACAACGTCTATAGCTGCAACTGCAGAACCACCAGTAGCTAACATTGGGTCTACAACTATCATATCTCTTTCGTTTATATCCTTAGGGAATTTGCTGTAGTATTCAACTGGTTTTAAAGTTTCTGGGTCTCTGTATAGACCAACATGACCAACTTTAGCAGCTGGAACTAATGAAAGTAATCCGTCTACCATTCCTAATCCCGCTCTTAATATTGGAACGATACCTAATTTTTTACCAGCTATTACTTTAGCTTTAGTCTTAACAAGTGGAGTTTCTATTTCAACTTCTTCTAGTGGAAGATCTCTTGTTATTTCGTATCCCATAAGCATAGTTATTTCTGTTAATAATTCTCTGAAATCTTTTGATCCAGTGTTTTTATCTCTCATTAAAGTTAATTTGTGCTGAACTAATGGATGATCCATTATTACTACTTTGTTCATATAGATAAGCCTCCTAAAATTTTAATATGTTAAACAATAAAAATTGTTTTATGCGTAATCGATTATTAATATACACACACTTTTTCATATTATACCAAAAATCTTAACATTTTTCATCTATTTTTTGCATTTCGCTTAAAAATAATAAAATTAATTCATTTTATTGTTAAAAATTCAAAATAAATTCATACAAAAACACGAAAATTCTTTAATTATTTTGATTATATCTTCGTGTTTTTATATCCTCTCTCTGCTGATTAACAGCTTTATTCAAAATATCGCCCTCTAAATATTCGACCATATCCAAATAATCTAGAGATTCATTAAAATATCCTATATTTGACGCTGCTGTAGACAGTGATAAATAATATGCATTTTTAGCGTCTTTAGTACGAGGATGATTTAAAATACTTTTTAAATCACAGTATAATTGGTAATCATCTTTTGACTCATTATACTTTTCAATAATTTTATTGTACTCCTCTGTAAATTTTTTGTTCTTTCTTTTTTCACTAGAAGTTGCAAGTGCAGAAAACAATATGAAATGTACAATCCAAACAGCGACAACTATAACTGTGAAAAGCAAAGTACTTTTTATACGATTTATAAAACAGATTGGAATTAGTAGAGCCAATATTAAAGTAGAAACATAGGCAAACGACGACTTTCTATTTTCCCACTTTATTCCACTGTACTTCTTACTACTCATATCATTTAAATTTTTGGCTGCAAGTACAGAAATAATATATCCTAGATTTTCTGTCTGATTTGGTAGATTATTGTTACTTTTCTTACTCGCATATAATTGATATCTCGTTCCACTCTTAAATTGGATAATTATCTTCATACCGAAAATACCATTTTTCAAGGCAATTCCCTGCATATCTTTAAATTTAAAGAAATGATAATCAGTCGCCTTATCGACCTTTAACTTGCTCATAAATCCAAACAAAAGTCCTTCATTATTTATAGAAATTATACAATTTTGATTAAATGATACATTATTTATCTTTTGAATAACTGCTAGAATTAAATGATTAGGAATTGAATAAATCTCTTTAAACACATTTGGTAAAACTTGATCCGTCATAACTTTATATAAAATCTCTTCATCGTACATAAGCTTCATAGGAAAAACTCCTTTCTATAAGGACTGAACCTCCCATGACTAAAGTCACGAGTGTTCTTGCTTAGTTTAATAAAATATTATCTATAACTATATTATAACTTATAATATAAAAAACAAATGAAAAATCTGAGGAAAATAACACTAAAATAAAAAATCTCACGAATTACAATTTAATAAACTGTAATAAAAAAGAAGCTATTTAATTATGGTAAACAAATTTACAATGCATTGCCGAAGAATAACAGGCATCAAGGATTGCTGATTTAAAATATAAAAAAAGAGAAGTAACAAATTAACAGCAATTATTTTAAAATAAAAAATCTCGTGAATTACAATTTAATAAACTGTAATAAAAAAGAAGCTATTTAAATCGCACTCGACAATGGAAGACGCTCATATTACTACATTTTCAAAAAATACTAAATGCGTCTGATCCTGGAGAGAAGATTAAATAGCTTCTTTTTTTATTTACAGTCTATTAAACGTAATGCGTGAGATTCGCATGCTTCTACACATGCAGGTAATAGTCCAGCTTTTACTCTGTCATTACATCCATCGCATTTTACTATTTTTTCATTTAAAAACTTAGGTACATCAAATGGGCATACAAAAGAACAAATCTGACATCCGATACAATTCTCATCATTAGTAAGGACAAAACCAGTTTCTGGGTCAACAGAAAAAACATCGTGAGAACAGTTATTCATACAAGTAGGATCCTCACAGTGTCTACAAGACTCTGTAATCAATCTAAAAGAATTAGTAACAGGATTTTCAACTCTTTTCATTTTTCTGCAACTAAGTCCTTCTTTATCCGAATGAACCTTTGCACAAGCTGCATGACATTTAAAACAAGCATTACAAAGATCCATATTATAAACTATCTTTTTCAAAAATAAAACCTCCCCCAAAAAAATTCTGTAACGAAAAAAATAATACGATTTAATTTTACACGAAAGAAAGAATGTTTTCAATTACATTTGAAGGATAGAGTTATAATGCGTAACTTTAAAAAAATATGGTATAATAAAACAATGAGACAAAATTTTAGTCAAATGAACGATGAAAAAATATTTGATAAAAGAAAAATACAAAGTAGTTGATTTAATAATAATTTGAAATGGAGGAATAAGATGGAAGTAGATAGAAAAAAACTTACGCCCATGATGAAACAGTATATGGAAACAAAAGATAGATACAAAGACTGTATACTATTCTATAGATTGGGCGATTTTTATGAAATGTTCTTTGATGATGCGATAGTAGCTTCAAAAACACTTGAAATAGCACTTACTGGAAAAGCATGTGGCTTAGAAGAAAGAGCTCCAATGTGTGGAGTACCTTTCCATTCTGCCAATTCATATATATCAAAATTAGTAGAAAACGGGTACAAAGTTGCAATAGGTGAGCAGCTAGAAGACCCAGCAAAGGCAAAAGGTATAGTAAAAAGGGATGTTATAAGAGTTATAACACCGGGTACTGTACTTGATGGCTCACTTTTAGAAAACAAGAAAAACAACTACCTAATGTCTATATACAGAAATAAAAATATGATCGGGTTATCATATGTAGACATAAGTACAGGAGAATTAAATGCGACTTATTTAAACGAGGACAAAATAGTTGAAGAAATAGCAAAGGTAAACCCTTCAGAGATAATATTAAACGACCTTTCATTTATTGATAAGATAAGAGATATTGCAACGGTTGGAAATATATACATAAATGAAAGTTTTGACGATGGTATGGAAGAAGAGTCGATAATATTTGACTACTTCCCAAGTGAATACATAGAAACACTGGACTTAGATAACGACGGACTTATAAAGAAAAGTATAGCTATAATTTTAAATTATATATATTCTACTCAGAAGCAGATAACGTCTAATATGAGCTCTATAAACGTGTACAACTCATCAGAATATATGGTACTTGATATGTTCACAAGAACAAATCTTGAGCTTACACAGACTATAAGAGGTGGAAAGAAAAAAGGATCACTGCTTCATGTATTAGACAGAACATCTACTGCAATGGGTGGTAGACTTCTTAGAAAATACGTAGAACAGCCACTTATAAACAAAGAAAAAATAGAATATAGATTAAACATAATAGAAGAAATAAACGACGACTATATATTAAAAGAAGACTTAATTGAAATATTAAAGAAAATTTACGATATAGAAAGAATCTGTGGGAAAATAGCTTTTGAAAAAGTAACTCCTAAAGAATTAATAAACTTAAAACATTCTATAGAAAAATTACCTCTACTAAAAGAAACAGTTGAAAATTCAAGCTGTGTAATTTTAAAAGAATACATAAATAGTATGGATACTTTAGAGGATATTTATCAGTTAATAGAGGATTCGATAAAGGAAGATCCTGCTATTACAATAAAAGACGGAAATATAATAAAATCTGGTTACAATAATGAACTTGACGAACTTAGAGATATTTCTAAAAACGGAGCGAATATCATAAAAGATATAGAAGCTAAGGAAAAAGAAAGAACTGGGGTTAAATCATTAAAAATAGGCTTTAATAAAGTTTTTGGATATTATATAGAAATTACTAAAACTAATCTAGCTCAAGCAAATATCGATGAAAGTTATATAAGAAAGCAGACACTTAGCAATGCGGAGAGATTCATCACTCCAGAGTTAAAAGAAATAGAAGAAAAAATTCTAAATGCTGAGGAAAAAATAAAAGCTATAGAATATGAAATCTTTACAGAAATTAGAAGTGCTGTTTATAAAAATATAAACAGAATACAGGAAGTTGCGCATATTGTAGCAAATGTAGACGTATATGCTGCACTTGCTG
Source organism: Peptacetobacter hiranonis (assembly GCF_008151785.1). Lineage (GTDB taxonomy): Bacteria > Bacillota > Clostridia > Peptostreptococcales > Peptostreptococcaceae > Peptacetobacter > Peptacetobacter hiranonis. The sequence continues at coordinate 1,142,814 of NZ_CP036523.1, read as the reverse complement.
AAACAGCTTCACAAAATGGGTATGTAAAACCAAATATAAACAACGAAAATAGATTAGAGATAAAAAATGGTAGACATCCAGTTGTTGAAAATATCGTAGGAATAGAAAACTTTGTTCCAAACGATACATATTTAAAAACTGGAGAAAATACTATAAACATAATCACAGGACCAAATATGTCAGGTAAATCTACATATATGCGACAAACTGCGATAATTGCACTTATGGCTCACATAGGCTCATTTGTTCCTGCAGAGTACGCTGATATTCCGATAATGGATAGAATATTTACAAGAGTTGGAGCAAGTGACGACTTATCTCAGGGACAGTCTACATTTATGGTTGAGATGAATGAAGTATCAATGATTCTTAAAAATGCTACAGATAAGAGTTTAGTTATACTTGATGAAATAGGTCGTGGAACTAGTACTTACGACGGAATAAGTTTAGCTTGGTCTATAGTCGAGTACATACAGAAAAATATAAAATGTAAGACATTATTTGCAACTCATTACCACGAATTAACTGATTTAGAAGACGAGTTTGACGAGGTTAAAAACTACTCTATAGGGGTTAAAGAAGATGGAAATGATGTAATATTCCTTAGAAAGATAATTCCTCAAGCAGCTGATAAGAGTTATGGTATATATGTTGCTAAGCTGGCAAAACTGCCAGATGAGGTTATAAACAGATCTTCTGAGATACTATCTGATTTAGAAAAGAACCATGTAAGCAATATGAGTGTATTAAATGCATTGTCTTCTGACAATGGAAATAGTGGATTTGCACAAAATATAGTAAATATAGAAGATAGAGTTGCTGAAAAAGCGTCTTATGAAGATAAGAGCTTTGAAGAATGTAAGGGATTAAAAATAGAAGTAGACAATTTAAAAACAGAAAATAATAGTCTAAAAAATATAAACGATAACTTAAACGATAAAAATAAAAAACTTGAAGAAAAAGTAGACTCACTTTCTAAACAATTAAAAGAAAAACAGTCTAAAAAGAGCAAAAAAGTGGAATACAGTACTTCTGGAGTGCAGATTTCATTTGGAAGTATGGAAAAAAGCAAGCTAGAGGAAGAGATACTATCTCTAAATCTGATGAATATGACTCCACTTGATGCTATGAACAAAATATTCGAACTTCAGAAAATAGCTCAGGAAGAAAGCTCAAAATAAATTGTTAGGAGGATTATTATGAAAAATAGAATAAACCTGCTAGACGAAATAACTATAAACAAAATTGCAGCTGGAGAGGTTGTTGAAAGACCATCATCTATTGTAAAAGAACTCGTTGAAAACTCAATAGATGCTGGTGCTGATAGAATAATAATCGAGGTTGAAAACGGAGGAAAGTCGCTTATCAAGATAACTGATAATGGATGTGGAATCCCTTCAAGTGAGGTTAAAAAGTGCTTTTTAAGACATGCAACTAGTAAGATAGACAAAATAGATGACTTATTTAATCTATTTACGCTTGGATTTAGAGGAGAGGCACTTGCTTCTATATGTGCAGTTTCAAAACTAGAAATGACTACAAAATTCGAGGATGAAGCTGTTGGAACAAAAATCACTCTAGTTGGCGGAAATATAGAAGCAAAAGAAGCCGTTGGTGCAAATACTGGAACATCTATTGTGATTAAAGATTTATTCTTTAATACTCCAGCGAGAAAAAAATTCCTAAAAACAGACCATGCTGAGCTTATGAATATCACAGACATTGTGAATAAGCTTGCAATAGGATATCCAAATGTAAAATTTAGATACCTTAATGCAGGAAAGCTAATGGTCAATACTCCAGGAGATGGAAAACTAGTAAGTGCTGTTAGAAGCATATATAGCAGAGAAGTTTCTGAAAACTTGATTGAAATTAACTATGATTGCAGCCTTTTCAAAATAGATGGATATATAGGAAATAACAATATATACCGTTCTAACAGAAATCTACAGCACATATATATAAATGGAAGATTTGTAAAAAGTAAGATAATTTACGATGCGATTGCAAATGCATATAAATCTATAATTCCTATAAATAAGCACGCAGTTTGTTTCATAAACTTGCACCTTGATCCACAAAAGGTAGATGTAAACATACATCCAGGTAAGATTGAGGTTAAGTTTGAAAAGGAAAATGAGATAAAATTAGAAATAATGGAATATATTAGGGCAAAACTGCTTAAACAAAGCCTAATTGGGAAGTATGAAACTTTTGACAGAGTTCCTAAGGATAGAGCAGTAAAACAAGACTTTATAGAGAAAAACAACTTTACAACAAAACAAGGTTTTATAGAAAAAACAGATTTTAATAACAACACATTTAAAAATCAGGATTTTGGAAATGCAAGTCAATACTCTAATGAAATGAATTCAAAAATTGATGATAAAGAAATTAAGCCGATAGATTTATCTGATGAGGTAGATGTAAACTCATTTATTAAGTTGGATGATTTTGAAGAGAAAAAGAAAAAAGAAGTAAAAACTAAATCTAGTGGATTTAAGTATAACAATGATACTAAATTAGAGAATAATAATAAAATATCTGAAACGGAATCACAGATGGCATTCACTGCAGAAGGTGAAATACTTGATTCAGAGAAAAAAGAAGCTGGATTTTCTCTTAAATATTATAAAGTTGTTGGAGTAGTATTTGATACATATATAGTACTTCAAAAGGGAGAATCTATGTATCTAATGGACCAGCACGCAGCACATGAGAGAGTTCTGTTTGAAAGATATATGAACGCATTCCACAAAAGAGAAGTACACATGCAGATGTTATTAGATCCAATTGTGTTAGAGCTATCAAGCGTGGATATGCTACAAGTTGAAAAAAACTTAGATATATTTAGAAACTTTGGATTTGAAGTAGAAATATTTGGGATGAATAATATCCTGATAAGAGGTGTACCTAACCTATTTGGAACTCCGCAATCAGAAAAATTCATCTTAGAATTGATAGACAACATAGATAAAATATCAAATAACTACGATTTAAAAGATGATAGATTTGCGATAATGGCTTGTAAATCGGCGATTAAAGCAAATGATAGAATTCAAAATATAGAAATAGAATCTCTATTTAAACAGCTTGAAAAATGTGAAAATCCATACACTTGCCCACACGGTAGACCTACAATGGTTGAGATTTCTAAAGTTGAAATAGAGAAGATGTTCAAAAGAATAATGTAGAAAAATAAGAAGGGAGGGGTATTATGACAACACCACTAATAATCCTTACTGGACCTACTGCAGTTGGAAAGACAGATCTTTCAATACAGCTTGCAAAGGCAGTTGATGCAGAAATAGTATCTGCAGACTCAATGCAGATATACAAATATATGGACATAGGTAGTGCAAAAGTAACTGAAGAAGAAATGCAGGGAGTTAAGCACTATCTAGTAGATGAAATAGAGCCAGATATGCCTTTTTCTGTATCTGAATACAAAAGAATGGCAGAAGAATACATAGATGAAATTTCTAGTAGAGGAAAAAATGTAATAGTCACTGGAGGAACAGGACTTTACCTAAACTCTTTAATATACGATATGGACTTTGGAAAATCTGATGCAAATCAGGAACTAAGAGAAGAGTTAAACAAAGAACTTGAAGAAAATGGACCTGCGTATATGTACGAAAAACTAGTTTCATTAGATAAAGAAGCTGCTGAAAGAATTCATCCAAACAACACAAAAAGAGTTATAAGAGCAATAGAAGTTGCTATGAGTGGAGAAAAGATGAATGACTTCTCAAAAGATTTAAGATACAATAAAAAGTATAGACCAATTATAATAGTTTTAAATAGAGATAGACAGGCATTATATGATAGAATAAATTTAAGAGTAGATATAATGCTAAAAAATGGTTTAATTGAAGAAGTTAAAGGACTTCTTGAAAAAGGATATACAAAAGATATGATTTCTATGCAGGGAATCGGATACAAAGAAATTATAAAATACTTCGATGGAGAGTACACTCTTGACGAAGCTATAGAAATAATTAAAAGAGATTCTAGACGTTATGCAAAAAGACAGCTAACTTGGTTTAGAAGATACGAAGATGCAAAATGGTTTGAAATTGATAAATTTGATTCAGTCGAAGAATTAAAAGATGCAGTTGTTTCTTATGTTAAAGAAATGCTTTAGAAAGAAAAATTTTGATTTTTATTTTAAATAAATTGTTTTAGGGGGATTAGAAAATGAAAAATGCAGTATTAAACTTACAGGATTTATTCTTAAATCAGGCGAGAAAAGAGAAAAAAGCTGTTTTCATATATCTTGTTAATGGTGTAAAGGTTAAAGGAACTGTAAAAGGATTTGATAGCTATGTTATTCTACTAGAGGGAGAAGATAAAAAACAGAGCTTAATATACAAACACGCTGTATCTACTGTTCAGCCAGTAGATAACATAAGCATAATATACTAAGATATAAAGAAAAAGGAGTAAGAAATGTTAGATATTACAAGAGATTTTTTAAAAGAACACTACAATATAGACGATGAAATGATGAAATTCTCAGAAGAGGTTATGGAAGACATCAAGTTTAAATTTGATGAGATCAAAGAAATAAGAGAATACAATCAGTACAAAGTATTAAGAGCTATGCAGGAAGCCAATTTAAGTGATAACCACTTCAACTGGACTACTGGATACGGATACAATGACCTAGGTAGAGAAAAGATAGAAGAAATATACGCAAAAGTATTCCACACAGAAGATGCACTTGTTAGACCTATAATAGTTAACGGTACTCATGCACTATCATTAACTGTTCAGGGATTAGTAAGACCAGGAGATGAAATACTTTCTATAACATCAGCACCATACGACACTCTTCAGGGAGTTATAGGTATAAGAGAAGAAAAAGGATGCCTAAAAGAATACGGTGTTACATATAGTCAGTTAGATTTTAGAGAAGATGGAAATATAGATATAGATGGTATAGAAGCTAAAATAAACGACAGAACTAAATTAGTTATGATACAGAGATCTAAAGGATATGAATGGAGAAAATCTCTATCAATAGAAGATATAGAAGAAGCTGTTAAAGAAGTTAGAAGAGTTAAACCAGAAGTTATAATAATGGTTGATAACTGCTACGGTGAGTTCTTAGATACTAAAGAACCAACAGATGTTGGGGTAGATATAATGGCTGGATCATTAATCAAAAACCCAGGTGGAGGACTTGCTTTAACTGGTGGATATATAGTTGGTAGACATGATTTAGTTGAACAGATATCATATAGATTAACTTGTCCTGGTATAGGTAAAGAATGTGGTCTTACATTTGGAACTACAAGAAGCGTACTTCAGGGATTCTTCATGGCTCCATATGTTGTATCTCAGGCTGTAATGGGCGCCATATTCTGTGCTAGAGCTTTTGAAAAAATGGGATATAAAGTACTTCCAGCTTATGACGACTTAAGAAGTGATATAATCCAGTGTGTTCAGCTTGGAAGTCCAGAAGAAGTTGTTAGATTCTGTGAAGGTGTTCAGTATGCAGCTCCAGTTGATTCATTCGTTACACCAGTTCCATGGGCAATGCCAGGGTACGAAGACGAGGTTATAATGGCTGCAGGAGCTTTTGTTCAGGGTTCTTCAATAGAATTAAGTGCTGATGCTCCAATAAGACCACCATACAATGTTTACTTCCAGGGTGGACTTACATTTGACCACTCTAAGATGGGTACATTAAAGGCAATAGAGAGAATAAAAGATTTACATAGAGAACAGGGAAAATAAGTAAAAAAAGAGGTTGATGCAATTTTTTGCAAAAACCTCTTTTTTTATTTATCTAAAAAGATAGAAAGTATATTAAAAGATAAAGAAGTTGTTCAGGTTGGAGGTATGAATTTTAATGTAAGTTTTGATACACCAGTTAAGCCAGATGATAATAAACCAAATCCTGATGAACAGCAGAACCCCGATGAACAGAATCCAAGTGGAAAGAATACAGCTCCTGTATTAACATCAAGAAATAAAATATATGTTATAGATAATGGTGCTAAAATTGATTTTAATAGATATGGAGTTAAAGCTTTAGATACAGAAGATGGTGGTATAACTAATAAAGTTGTGTTCACAAATTTACCTGACACAACAGTTTAGGGTGATTACAAATTCTTTGCAAAAGTTACAGATAAAGGTGGACTTACATCTACATTAGAATTAAAAGTTAGAGTTAGGGGTGCAGTAGTTGATTATGATGTTAATTCAGCATCATACCAGAGAAGATTAAATGCTGAATTCGATAGACTTTTACAAAATCATAGAGCAGGTAGAAATCTGATTTCATTAGGGAGTAGAACTAGTGAGTTAGCGAGATTAAAAGCTAACCATATGGCTGATTTAGGTTATTGTGGACATACTTATGATGATAGTCAGACAAAGCTTTATACGGATAGATGGAGAAAGGGCGACACTATGGGATACAAACTTTGGGTTTGGGATATCTATCCAGATGTTCAGGGTGACGGCAAAGGTTCAATATGTCCTTTAGGTGAAAATGTGTATATGAGTTCTGGATATAGATTAAAACCAGAAGATTTAGCTAATCATATCTTCACATCATGGGTAGATTCTCCTATGCACAATGATGCTTTACTTTCTGAACAGGTGGATTATTATGGATTTCATGTTACAAAAGCTAGTAATAGTAAGATTTATGCTGCTTATGATATTAGTGAGCTTGTTACTTGGAATACAATAAAATAAATATAAATTAGTGATATAATATGAAATTTAAGAAAAAGGTAGTACAGTAACATTTGTAGCGTAAATAAGGGAGCAATTGCTCCTTTTTATTTTGCAAATTATTCAAAAGAATTTAAATACTAATAATAATTGTTTTTATAGAAAAATTTTAATAAAATATTTGTTAGCAACTATTTACTAAAAAACTTAAATATGTTATTTTAAATATGGGGATATTTTCCTAAAATTCTAAAAATTATTTCAAAAAAGGAGAGATATTTATGAAATTTAGAGAAAAGGCAAGTGCTTTAGTATTATGTGCAGTATTACTAGGAACTTCTATTGTTCCAGTATCTGCAGCAAATAAGGATGAAATAGTAGGGTCAAACAGATACGACACTGCTGCAAAAATTGCTGATAGAATGGGAAATTATGATACAGCAATACTTGTAAATTCAGATAAAAGCTTAGCAGATGGACTTTCTGCGTCTTCGTTAGCAGGTAAAGAAAACGCTCCAATACTATTGGTAAGACAGAATTCTATACCATCAGAAACATTATCTAGACTTCAAAATGTAAAGAAAGTTTACATAATCGGTGGTACTGCTGCAATAAGCAAAAATGTTGAAAACCAACTACAGGGTAAAGCAATTCAGAGAATAGAGGGTAAAAATAGAATTGATACTTCAGAAAAAGTTGCTGCACTTGTAGGAAACTATGATGAAGCATTTATAGTTAATGGAAACAAAGGTGAAGCAGATGCAATGTCTGTAGCAGCTGTAGCAGCTAGAGATAAAGCTCCAATACTATTAACAAATGGAAACTCAACAAATCAGCAAAAGAGATCTGGAGTTAGCTATTATGTTGTTGGAGGAGAAGCAGTTGTTTCAAGTTCATTAGTAAATAAATTTGGAGCAGTAAGATTAAGTGGTTCAAATAGATATCGGACTAATAAAGTGGTAGTAGAAAGATTCTATGCTAATTCAGATAAATTATACTTCACAAAAGGTGACAAATTAGTAGATGCGCTTACAGTATCTTCTTTAGCAAAAACTGATGGTGTAGTTTTTGTATCTAGTACTTCAGATAAGAGTATATTAAATAATAAATCTACACTAATTCAAGTAGGTGGAATGGATAAATCAATAGTTGATTCTATATTTGAAAATGAAGATAAAGTAGATAAATCATCTTTAGTAGTGGGAAATGACTATGCTGAAATAATGAGATGTGAAGATTTCCCATTTGAGCAATATAAAATAAAAGCAACTGATATAGATGGTACTGACATAACTCATAAAGTTAAATGGATAGGTACAGGTGGTCCTGATGAAAAACCTCTTCATGAAATTGATACAAGCGTAGCAGGTGGATTTCCAATAGAATTTTATGTAACATTAAAAGATGGAAGAGTTTTACATGAACCAGGATTCCTTGCTGTTGGAACAGATTTAAATGATGAAAAACCAGAAGGAAATGAACCTAGTACAAATATAAATGTAAACTCTGAAGCTTATCAGGCGGAATATAGAAAAGAATTCTATAAATTAATAAATGAGCATAGAGTTTCTAAAATAGTACAGCCTCTAACACCAGAATATGGATTAGAAAGATGGGCATATTTAAAATCTAAACACATGGCAGATAATAATTACTTTGATCATAAATATAATGGACAAATGATAGATGATATGTATCCTAATGAGGGTGGAAGTGTTATGTTATCTGGAGAAAATATATTCTACTCTTTTGGACGTAATTTAACAGCAAAAGAATTTGCAAAATATTCATTTGAAAACTGGAGAGAATCTGATGGACACAATAGAAATATGTTAAGTAGTTCATATAATCATGTAGGTGTTGCAGTTTATCAGTCAAATGATGGTAAGATTTATGCAACTACTGACTTTGGATGGTAATATATTATCAAAAGTAATTTAATTAACTAAAAAATATTAATATAACAAAATTATATTACTAAAAATAGAGAGCTTCGGCTCTCTTTTTTTTGTTGATATATAAAAAATAAAACTTTTAAACATCAAATAATTAAAGTAATAAGTTTTTTATCTAACTTAATAAAATTTCTTAAAAACTAATTATACATGATATAATAAAAACTGTGAAAATAAATTAAATATTATGAAAGGAAATTAAAAATGGAAAATAAAATTAAAAATATAGTTAACGAAAACAGCAGAGATATGGTTGAATCAATCAAAGCTGCTGTAAGAATAAATAGTGTAATGGATGAAAAAACTACAACAGAATCAATGCCTTTTGGTAAGGGAGTAGACGATGCTCTTAGAAAAACTCTAGAAATAGCAGAATCTCTAGGGTTTAAGACTGTATACAAAGATGGATACTACGGATATGCAGAAGTTGGAGAAGGAGAAGAACTTATAGGAATATTAGGGCATATAGATGTTGTTCCTGTAGGAGATGAATCTAAGTGGAAATTCCCTCCATTTTCAGCTACTGAAGAAGACGGGTATATATACGGAAGAGGAACTCAGGATGACAAAGGTCCTACAATAGCTGCAATGTATGCTGTTAAGGCTCTTTTAGATGTTGGGGTGAAGTTTGGTAAAAGAGTTAGATTTATAATCGGTGGTGATGAAGAAAATTTATGGAGATGTATTGCAAAATATACAGAAAATGGTGAAGAAATACCATCTATGGGATTTACACCAGATTCTTCATTCCCAGTGACAAACGCAGAAAAATCTTTAGTGCAGTTCTATCTAAGAGGAAAAGGATCTAAAGAATTAAGTTTAAATATTTCGGGTGCATTAAACGCAGTTCCTGGAGTAGCTAACTACACAGGAAAACTTGCTGATAAATTAGTAGAAAAACTAGATGAGTTAAAATTTGAATATGAAAAAGATGGTGAAAGTGTAACTGTTATTGGAAAAAGAGTGCACTCTGCATCTGCTGACAAGGGAGTAAATGCAATAGAAAGACTTTGCAAGGCTCTTTATGAAATAGGCGTAGAAGATGATGTTGTGAGATTTGTTGCTGAATTATCTGACTCAGTTGGAAGTAAGATATTACCTAATTGTATTGATGATGTATCTGGAACACTTACTTTTAACTTAGGAGAACTTATAATAAACGAAAATGAATCTGTGCTTGGATACGACTCAAGAATTCCGGTGAAATATACTATAGAAGACTTAGAAAATGCAGTAAAAGAAAAAGCTGCTAACTATGGACTTGAATTTGAAGAATTTGATAGACTAAAATCTCTTTATGTTCCAGCAGATTCTAAACTTATTAAAACACTTGTTTCTGTGTACGAACAGGAAACAGGGCTTGAAGGAACTCCTATGTCATCAGGTGGTGCAACTTACGCAAAAGCACTTGATAACTGTGTAGCATTTGGAGCAATGTTCCCATTTGACGAAAAAACTGAGCACCAGGAAAATGAAAGAGTAGATATAAAAAATACGATAAAAGCTACTGAAATATATGCTTTAGCTATATACAAACTATTAAAATTATAAAATATATAAAATTGCAACTTTTCACTTGCAAATAGTATCGTTCTGTTTAAAAATATGCTATACTGAATAGAACGATACTATTGGAGGTGTTTTATGAATTTTTTAATAAGTGTAGTTGGTATTTTAATAGAAGCTTTATTTCCAATTGGGATATTTGCTATGGAAATATCTAATGTAAGAAATATGTCTAAGAAAGAATATGAATACGAAGAACTTTTTGGAGAAGATATTGTTGATGAATATGAAACTATTCAAAGAACAGTAAATATATTTAACACAGTAGGTGTAGCAATTCTTTTAGTTTTTAGTGCAATTTATGCAATTATTTTTATAAAAAATAGAATGTTGATTTTAAATGGACCAATAAAGGTCTTTATAGTTGGGTTGATGTTTTATTTAATGAGTATAGGAGATATGGTTCTATACGAGCTTTCTCTATTTAAAGATATAATTCTACCTTTAAAAACAGAAGAATTAGATTATTTAAAACAGTTAGTTTCTAATGAATATAATGAAGAAAAGTATGAAGAATTATCAGAAATGATAGAATATGCTAGAAATGAAGAAAGTTCAAAAGGATATATAAACTGGATTAAAAGAAGAAGAGCTTTATTATTTGCAGCAAATATATTCCTAACGGTAGCAGCAATAAAATTTATGACTATACCGAATGTTAGCTTGATAACATCGTTATTTTAAAATAAAAAATATTTTAATAACGCAAAAAATATTTTTTAATTTTAAAAAAATTATGAATCACTTTATTTTATAATAAAATAATTGAAATACATTTATAATATTAAAAATAACGATAAATATAACATTCTATATAGGTTAAAAATATACGACTAAATTATCTTTATATAATAAAGAATTTGATATATTAAAAATAAAATATAAATAATATAAATACTACTAAAATGCAAGCGTTTTTATATCGCTTGCATTTTTTTGTTTATGGATATAATATGAATTTATTGTAGAATAACAATGAATATCAAAACTAACTCTAGAATTTTTCGTGATTATCTCTTTAAAAAGTCGAAAAGTTGAACATAAATAGTAATAAATGTTGCAATTTAAATGTATTTTGTCATTTATTTCATTATTAAATATTTAAGTCTGAAAAATGAAAGATTATTTTATAAAGAAGTTACAATTTGTAATTATTTGATTAATTTTCTGAAAAATGATAAAGTGTATAACAATAAGTAATAGATAATATAAGAAAAAGTAAAGAAAAGGAAGTGTTCAGTTATGATTGAATTTAAAGATGTATCAAAATCATTTAAAGACAAAAAAGTACTGGATAATGTATCTTTCAATATTGAAGAAGGGGAATTTATTTGTATAATCGGAGGAAGTGGATGCGGTAAAACAACTGCCTTAAAAATGATTAATAAATTAATACTCCCAACAGACGGAACTATATACGTTAATGGAAAGGATATAAGTAAGGAAAACGAAATAGAGCTTAGAAGAAATATCGGATATGTAATCCAGCAGACAGGGCTTTTCCCTCATATGACAGTTAGGGAAAATATCGAATTAATACCAAAAATAAAGAATAAAAGAAACAAGGAAAAAGAAGGAAAAAAAGAAGAAGCTGAAAAACTTCTAGAAAATGTAAGAAATGTGCTTACAATGGTTGGACTTGATCCAGATGAATATATGGATAAATATCCAGTTCAGATGAGTGGTGGTCAGCAGCAGAGAGTTGGAGTTGCAAGAGCATTTGCAAGTAATCCGGACATAATATTAATGGACGAACCATTTAGTGCACTGGATCCAATAACAAGAAACCAGTTACAAGATGAGCTTGTAGCATTGCAGGACAAATTAAGAAAAACAATAGTCTTTGTAACTCATGACATGGGTGAAGCTATAAAACTAGCTGATAGAATTTGTATATTAAACGAAGGAAAAATTCAGCAGTTTGATACTCCAGAGCAGATATTAAAACATCCAGCAAACGACTTTGTTTTAAACTTTGTCGGAAAGAAACGTATTTGGGATTCTCCAGAGCTTATAAAAGCAGAAGATATAATGATAGAAAACCCTATAGTTTGTATATCAAGACTAAAAGCTATCAAGGCTCAGAATATAATGAGAGAGCATAGAGTCGATAGTTTAATGGTAATAGACGAAAATAGAAAATTCTTAGGTAAAGTATATGCATCTGATGCATCATTAGAAGTTAATAGAACAAAAAGAGTATTAGATATAATGGATACAAATTGCGTATCTGTATCACCTAGAGATTCTATAGTAGATGTATTAAATAAAGCAAAGGAATTTAATATGTACACAATTCCGGTTGTGGACAATGAAAAATTAGTAGGGCTTATAACAAAGAGTACACTTGTTACAGCACTTTCTAAGAAATACGATGAAAGTGAGGTTGAATAAAAATGAGTGGTTTTATAGAATATATGCAACAAAATTCAGGAACAGTTTTAAACTTGTGTATTGAACATATACAGTTGACTGTAATAGCAATAGCTATAGCAATACTTATAGGTGTGCCTCTTGGGATACTTATAACATACTTCAAACCAGCTAAGAAACCTATAATGGGTATGACTAATATAATACAGGCAATACCTTCAATGGCTCTTTTAGGGTTTATGATTCCTCTATTTGGGATAGGTACAAAGCCAGCAATAGTAATGGTTACTCTATACTCATTACTACCAATTATAAAAAATACAGTTGCAGGACTTAATAACATCAACCCAGATACAATAGAAGCTGCAAAAGGTATAGGACTTGATAGATTCCAGATTCTATACAAGGTGCAGATACCACTAGCTGCTCCAGTTATAATGGCAGGGGTTAGAATAAGTGCCGTTGGTGCAGTTGGTCTTATGACACTTGCAGCATTCATAGGTGCTGGAGGACTTGGATACTTAGTATATGCAGGTATTCGTACAGTAAACAATGCACAGATATTAGCAGGTGCAGTACCAGCTTGTATACTTGCATTATTAATAGACTATATATTCTCAGTACTTGAAAGAGTTGTTACTCCTAAAAACTTACAGCTTTCTGTGAATAGAAGTAAATTCGCAAAAGTTATGGATAAAGTTGTAGTTGCAGTACTTTGTGTAGCACTTATTGGAAGTTTTGCATTTAGTGCATTGACAAAGGTAACATCAGACAGAGAAATTACAATAGGTAGTATGGACTTTACAGAACAGGAAATTCTAAACTACATATTAAAATATTATATAGAAGATAATAGTGATATTAAGGTAAATCAGTCGCTTTCACTTGGAGCATCTTCAATAGTGCTAGATGCTATTAAAGGTGGAGATGTCGATTTATATGTAGACTACACAGGAACAATATACGGAAGTGTTCTTGGAAAAGAGCCTAATAGCGATGTAGAAGAGGTTTATAATACAGTAAAAGATGAAATGAAATCTCAGTACAACTTAAATGTATTAAAATCATTAGGATTTAATAATACATATACATTAGCTGTTAAGAAAGAAACTGCAGAAAAATATAACCTAGAAACAATTAGTGATTTAGCTAGAGTTTCTAATAAGTTGGTATTTTCTCCAACACTGACATTCGTTGAAAGAAAGGACTGTTTAGTAGGTCTTCAGGAAACTTATCCAGTAAACTTCAAGGATATAGTTCCAATAGATGGATCTCCAAGATATACAGCTTTAATGAGTGGCGAATGTGATGTTATAGATGCATACTCTACTGACGGACTTCTTAAGAAATTCGATTTAAAAGTACTAAAGGACGATAAACAGTTCTTCCTACCTTATAATGCGATACCTGTTACAAATGACAGGGTAAAAGAAGATTTTCCAGAAGTTGAAAAGCTTTTAAATGAGTTAGGTCAGTATTTGAATGAAGAAACAATGGTAGACTTAAACTACAGAGTTGATGAATTGAAACAGAAACCATCAGATGTAGCTAAGGACTTCCTACAGGAAAAAGGATTAATTAAATAAGAAATATGAGACTGTTGCAAATTTTGCAGCAGTCTTTTTTTAGTTGCGATGTATTTTTATTTTGATTATAATAGTAAAGTAGTAAAATGAAATATAAAATCAATACAATTTAATATGATTTTTTTATTATTAGTTCAAGGGGGTAAGGAAAATGGCAGAAGAGAATAAGATGGGAGTTATGCCTATAAATAAACTATTGATTACTATGTCGTTGCCTATTATGATTTCGATGCTTGTTCAGGCACTATATAATATAGTAGATAGTATGTTTGTTGCGCAGATTAATGAGGATGCGCTGACTGCGGTATCTTTAGCGTTTCCAATACAGAATCTTATGATTGCGGTTGCTACAGGTACAGGTGTTGGTATAAATGCGCTGCTTTCAAGAAGTTTAGGAGAAAAGAATAGAAAGCAAGCAAGTGCAGCAGCTAATAATGGTGTATTTTTAGCAATTATGAGTTGGGTTGCATTTTTAGTAATAGGAATGTTATTTAGCCGTCCTTTCTTTATAATGCAAAATGCTGGAGAAAGGATAACTGAGTATGGAATAACTTATATGACAATATGTTGTTCGTTATCTTTTGGAATATTTTTACAGATAACTTTTGAAAGAATTCTTCAGGCAACAGGTCGCACTTTCTACTCAATGATATCTCAGTTGACAGGCGCGATTGTCAACATAATATTAGATCCGATTTTTATTTTTGGATTATTTGGAGCACCAAAACTGGGTGTTGCTGGTGCAGCTATTGCAACAGTTTTTGGTCAGATGTCTGCTATGACACTTGCGATGTTTTTCAATCACAAGATAAATCACGATATTGATCTACACTTTAGAAGTTTTAGACCGTCTCTAAATATAATAGTAAAAATTTACAGAGTAGGGATTCCGAGTATAATAATGGCAAGTATTTCGTCAGTTATGACATTTGGTATGAACCAGATTTTACTTACTTTTACAAAGACTTCAGCAGCATTCTTTGGAGTGTACATAAAGCTACAGAGCTTTGTATACATGCCTGTATTCGGTCTAAACAATGGCTTAGTTCCAATAGTTTCGTACAATTACGGTGCACAGAATAGAAAGCGTATATTAAAATCAATTAAACTAGCTACAACTTATGCTATTGGAATAATGATTTTTGGAACAGTATTATTTGAATGTGCTCCTAAGGTACTTTTAGGTATATTTAATCCGTCAGAGGAAATGATTAGAATAGGAGTTCCGGGGCTTAGAATTATAGCTACTCATTTTATATTAGCATCAGTGAGTATAGTGCTTAGTACTGTTTTCCAGGCATTAAATCAGAGTTCATTCTCGCTTATTATCTCTGTTGCAAGACAGTTATTTGTACTTTTACCAGTTGCGTATTTTATGTCTAAAACAGGTAATATCAATTTTGTTTGGTTATCTTATCCGATAGCTGAAATTGTTTCACTTGTGATTTGTTTAGGATTCTTTAAGAAGATTTACGACGAAAAGATCAAACATATACCAGATGGAGCAACTTGTTAATAATAAAAGGACAAGAGTATAACTCCTCTTGGCTTCAGGCTTCAGCGCCCCACACTGTTAGGCAACATATTTAGCAGTTGTGGGGCGCTTGTAGTATTGTCGCTTTTTATCAGTTATACTCCTTGTCCTCGATTTATTATCTTGCAAAACTTAATTCATTTGTTGAAGAATAGTTAAGAAAAATTTTATGTTATCGTGATAAAATTTGGTGTGAAAAGATAAACTCTGAAAAAATATTTATTATATTCGTACAATTCTCTTTTAAATTTTTACTATAATGTGGTAAAATTTAGTTAAAGCTAAAACAATATCTATAATATAATAGAAAAAATTGGAGGTATTTATTATGGAAAAAATATATACAACTGAACCTACTGAAATAGAACAGAAGGTATACGATATATTAGACGAGCTTGGTGTAGATTATGGTGTAGTAGAACACGAACCACTATACACAGCAGAAGATCTTAATAAGATAAAAGAACAGGCTCCAGGTCTTCACGCTAAGAACCTATTCCTTAGAAATGCAAAAGGAAACAAATACTACCTTATAGTTGCAGAAGATTCAAAACCAGTTAATCTTAAAGAAGTTAAGAAACTTATAGGCAGCACAAATCTTTCTTTCGCATCAGAAGATAGATTAATGAAAGTATTAAAATTAGTTCCAGGAAGTGTAAATCCATTCTCTTTAGTTAATGATGAAGAAAAAGTTGTTGAACTTTATATAGAAAAAGAACTTTTATCAGGAGAACTTTTAAACTTCCATCCAAATGTAAACTACAAAACAGTAACTATATCTTTAGATGGTTTAAAAAAATACCTTGATCATATAGGTGTTACTTTAAACGAAATAGAATTATAGGATTTTGGAGTTAAAGGAATTAAATGATAGCAACATTTGTAAACTGTGGCGTTATAATAGTTGGGTGTATAATAGGTCTTTTTATTAAAGGCGGTATACCAGAGAGATTTAATAAGATTATAATGAACGGATTGGCACTTTGTGCGATGTTTATAGGTTTTTCAGGAGCATTAGAAGGAAATAATACGATAATCACTATAGTTTCTATGGCTGTTGGTGCGTTAATCGGTGAGCTTATAGACATCGATAAGTGGCTGAACAAACTTGGTGAAACAATACAGGCAAAACTTGATAAAGGTGATGGAAAAGAGAGCAGAATTGCAGAAGGTTTTGTAAATGCTAGTTTATTATACTGTGTTGGAGCAATGTCTATAGTAGGTGCGCTTCAAGCAGGACTTTCTGGCAATTACGATACTATTTATGCAAAAACTGTACTAGATGGAGTTAGCTCTGTTATATTCTCTGCGTCTATGGGAATAGGGGTTATTTTTTCATCTGTGACAGTTCTTTTATATCAGGGAGGAATCACACTTTGTGCGACATTTTTATCTGGAATTTTAAGTCAAGCTGTTATTGCAGAAATGACTGCTGTTGGAAGTCTTATGATTGTTGGACTTGGACTTAATCTTTTAGAGGTTACTGATATAAAGATAGCTAACCTATTGCCGGGGATATTGGTGCCGGTAGTGTTGGGACTAATAGGACTAGTGTAAAAATTTAATACGAAATATATAAAAGTGTGGCTGTTACGATATTTTGTAGCAGCCTTTTACTTAACACAAGTATTCGCTCTCCAGGCTTCAGCGCCTCGCACTGTTAGAGTAACACATTTCAGAGTTGCGAGGCGCTTGCAGAATTGTCGGTGCGAGCTACTTGTGTTTAAGTTTTTAAAGGCTGCTTACAAAATAATCATTAACATCTATTTTTATATCTTCTGTATTAAATTTTTAGTATAGATATTTAGTTTAAAAATATATTTTTTACTAAAGAATACTTTAAAAAGTATTTACATTTGATATAATATAAATATAGGATTTTTTTAGAAAGGGTTGACAAGATTATGTTAGTATTTGAAAATTTGTATACATACATACATACATACATACATACATAGAAAATCCTAGAATAATTATGTCCTTAAAAAAATTAATACAGTTAAAACAAGTGCAGAATAATTATATAAATTAATATTTATATGATTAAATTTTCTGTGCTTTTTTTATACTCTAAAATTGATGTGAGATGGAGGTAAATTTATGAAATTTAAAGAAAAGGCAAGTTCATTAGCATTATGTGCAGTGTTACTTGGTACTTCAATAGCGCCAGTATCAGCAGCAACAAAAACAGAGATAGTTGGTGCAAACAGATATGAAACTGCTGCAAAGATAGCTGATAAAATGGGTAATTATGATACAGCTATACTTGTAAATGCAGACAAATCTTTAGCAGATGGTCTTTCTGCATCTTCATTAGCAGGTAAGGAAAATGCTCCTATATTATTAGTTAAAAAAGATTCTATACCTGCAGCTACAATGCAGAGACTTAGAAATGTTAAAAGAGTTTATGTCATAGGTGGTGAAGCAGCAGTAAGTCAGAGAGTTGTTGACTCATTAGGTGATGTAACTTATATAAGAATACAGGGTGCAAACAGAATAGAAACTTCTGAGAATGTTGCAGAGATAGTAGGAAATTACAATAAAGCATTCGTAGTTAATGGAAATAAAGGTGAAGCGGATGCAATGTCTGTAGCTTCAATTGCTGCAAGAGATAAAGCACCAATAATATTAACAAATGGTAAATCTTCAAATGAGGTTAAAAGACCTGGTGTTAAATATTATGTAGTTGGTGGTAATGAAGTTGTTTCAAATTCTTTAGTAAATAAATTTGGTGCAATAAGATTAAGTGGTTCAGATAGATATAAAACTAATAGAGTTGTTGTAAACAAATTCTATCCAAATTCTTCAAAATTATACTTCACAAAAGGTAATCCTTTAGTAGATGCTTTAACTGTTTCTCCATTAGCTAAAAATGATGGTGTTGTTTTAGTTTCAGCTAAATCAGATAACAGTATATTAAATGGTAAAGACACTGTTCAGGTTGGTGGTATGAATTTTGGAGGTTCAGCTAAACCAGAAGAAAATAAACCGGTTAAACCAGATGGACAGAAACCAGACGGTGGAACACAGAAACCAAATCCAGAAGAAAATAAACCAGTTAAACCAGATGGGAATATAAATATAAACTCTGATGCATATCAATCAGAATTTAGAGAAGAGTTTTATATATTAGTAAATAATTATAGAGCTTCAAAAGGGTTAAATAAGTTAACACCGCATCCATTACAAGAAAAAATGACTTATCTAAAATCTAAACATATGATCGATTTAAATTATTTTGAACATAACTATGATGATAGTAAAACACAATATTATAAAGACAAATGGACGAATAATGGTAGGTACCCATATTTAATGATAGATACTATTTATCCTGAAGTTTTTGCAGGAACAGGTTCAAAATACGGACAGGAGATAATAACTGGTGTTATAGGTGATTATGGTAAATCTGCAAAAGGATTAGCAAGAGAAGCTTTTGAAAGATGGCAGAGATCTACAGGTCATGAACAGTCAATGACAAGTGATTGGGATAATTATATGGGTGTTAGTATTTATAGTGGAAATGGAAATATTTATGCAACAGGTGCTTTTTCAAGAAAATAAATGATAATCATGGACTTCTTCGGAAGTCCTTTTTTATTCCTAAGGAAATTATAATAATTTAAAACTGTGGAAAACTTATGTACAATAGTAATATGAATGTATTGAAAAAACAAAAAGATGAAAAAATCATTAAGAAAATATTAAAAAATCACTTTGAAGAATTCAAACTAAAATATTGGAATAAAGTTAGAAGAGAAATGAGGGATCAGATAGAAAATACTGTAATAAAGGCTTTAAATTGTGGAAATATAGAAAAAGGATATATAAAACATAAATGTATAGACTGTGGAGAGGAGTATATTCAAGGGTTCACTTGTAAAAGTAAGTTTTGCACAAAGTGTGGAAGAAAATATTCTATGGAATGGGCAGAAAAACAGGTAGAAAATATTCTTGATGTTTCTCATAGACATGCAGTTTTCACAATTCCAGAGGAGTTAAGAGTCTATTTCTACAGAAAGCGAGAGCTTTTAAAAGATTTACAAGATGCTACATATAAGGTATTAGATAGTTTTCATAAAAAGAAAACAAATGGAGATTATGAATTAGGGGTAATTGCTGTAGTACACACTTTTGGTGGAGATTTAAAATGGAATCCTCACATACATGCCTTATACACCGAAGGTGGAATAGATAGAAATAATAAGTGGTTTAAAAAATTAGATTTCATACCGTATACATATATGAAAAAAGTATGGCGAAAGTTGGTACTAGATATAATAAAAAACAACTTTAGAGATAGAAAAACTAGAAATTTGATAAATAAGTTATATAAGAAAGAATTCTATGTAAATGCAGAAAGACGTTTAACTAATATAAAACAGGCAACTCAATATATAGGTAGATATTTGGCTAGACCAGCTATCGCTGAGTATAGAATAATTAATTACGATGGGAAAAATGTAACTTACTGGTATGAAAACAAAAAACCTAAGGGAAAAAGAGAAATAACTGTAAATGTATTAGAATTTATAGGTAAAATAACCCAACATATTCACCCGAAGGGTTTTAGAGTTGCAAGAAGATACGGTCTATATTCAAGAGTAAAAAATAAATTAAGCATAGAAATATTGAAATTATATAATTTTATGAGACACAGAAATATATCTAAGCTGATAAAAAAGAAGAATACAGTAAAGAAAAATTTTAAAGATAGATTGATAGAATCATTTGGAGTAAATCCTTATATTTGTAAAAAGTGTGGAAAAGACATGATTCTATGGGAAATATGGCATTATAAATATGGATTAATATATAATGTACTAGATAAATCAAATTATAAAAGAATAATCTACGAAGAAATTATAGAAAAAGAAATTTCTTTGAATACAACAACACAAAAAGAATTATTTTAAAAGTCTATTAAATAGGCTAGCTTTGCTATACTCAAATATAAATAATAGTGTATAATTAGTGTAATTAAAATTATTAGGAGAAATAGTATGCTAAAAGAATTAGAAGAAATGAGTAAAGGACAAAAGTTATACAATTATGAATGTAAGTCTTGTGGATTTGAAAAAGGAGTACCAGAATTTATATTAGAAGAACTAAGACAAGATGCATTCTTTTCATTGGGAGCGATAGCTTCGCTAAATGAAAAAAATATGCCAGAATTAATTTGTCCTAATTGTGGAGCTAAATTTGAATACAAAAAAACTGACGACCGTTAGGTGTCAGTTAAAGGTACTGTCACAAGAACACCTTTTAAAGGTGTTCTGTGGCAGTATTTTTTATATTTTTTTCTTATAATTATGTAAATATTTTAGTTATATTCTCTCAAATTTTTGTACGATATAGAAAAATTGAAATTTCAATGCTTCCAAATTTACTCAAATTTTTTAGAAAAAAGTTAAAAAAATTTTTTTATCTGGATATGTTGGAAATAGATAATCTCAGAATAAAATAGTAAATATAGAAGTTTATACTTGTTTTCAAATGTTTTTTGTGGGTATTTATTATATAGATTATCGACAATGTGATTTTGAGATTGAAAAATAAAAAACAAAAAATTTTTGTGGGTAATTTCTGTTATAATATAATATTGTGATATTAAAGAGAAAAAATTGAAAAAGGGAGGATATTTTGGATGAAGGTTATAAAGAGAGATGGTAGTACGGTTCCTTTTGATAGAACAAAGATAGAAGTGGCTATTTTAAAAGCTATGAAAAACGGAAGTGGTATATATATTCCGGAGATAGCTTCAAATATATCAATAGATGCTGAAAAACATTTTGAAAACTTCAAGCCTACACCTACTATACATCAGATAGAGGTGTATGTTTACGAAAGATTAATTCACTATGGTCAGAAGGAAACTGCAAGAGCTTATGAAGGATATAGAGCTGTTCAATCTTTCAAAAGACATGTAAATACTACTGATGAAAATATACTTGGATTAATAGCAAAAACAAATGAAGATATTTTAAAGGAGAATTCTAATAAAAACTCTATAATAGCTTCTACTCAGAGAGATCTTATCGCTGGGGAAGTTTCTAGAGATATAGCTAGAAGAAAGTTAATTCCTCCTCATATAGTGCAGGCTCACGATGATGGAGCTATACATTGGCATGATATGGACTACACTTTACAGTCTATATTCAACTGCTGCTTAATAAATATACAGGATATGCTTGATAACGGAACTGTTATAAATGAAAAGATGGTTGAGTCACCAAAATCATTCTCAACTGCTTGTACAGTTACAACTCAGATAATGGCTCAGGTTGCAAGTAATCAGTATGGTGGACAGAGTATAACAATAAAACACTTAGCACCATATTTAAGAAGAACTTACGATAAATTCTTCAAAATGTATATGGAAAAATACAATAACGAAGAGTTAGCAAAAGATATAGCTCATGATATGATGATGAAGGATTTAAAAGATGGTGTCCAGACGATAAGATACCAGTTATCTACACTAATGACAACTAATGGTCAGGCCCCATTTGCTACAATATATCTTGAAATAGAAGAAGGAAGCGAATACGAAGAAGAAATGGCTCTTATCTGTGAAGAAATGATAAGACAGAGATTAGAAGGTATGAAAAACTACAAAGGACAGCAGATTGGTGAAGCTTTCCCTAAATTAGTTTACCTACTAGATGAACACAACTGCCTAGAAGGTGGAAAATACGATTATATAACTAAGCTTGCTGCAGAATGTACTGCTAAGAGATTAGTTCCTGATTATCAGAGTGCTAAGATAATGAGAAGCAACTACGAAGGAAATACATTCCCTCCAATGGGCTGTAGAAGTCATTTAAGTCCATATAAAGATGAAAATGGAAACTACAAATGGTACGGAAGATTTAACCAGGGTGTTGTTTCATTAAACTTACCTCAGATAGCTATAATAGCTGATAAAAATATGGATATGTTCTGGAATATATTAGATCAGAGATTAGAGTTATGTAAAGAGGCTCTTTTAGTTAGACATAATATGTTAAAAGGAACTTTATCAGATGTTTCTCCAATTCACTGGCAGCATGGTGCAATAGCTAGATTAGATAAAGGAGAAAAAATAGACAAACTTCTTGAAAATGGATATTCAACATTAAGCTTAGGATATGTTGGTATACACGAAATGGTTCAGTCTATGCTAGGTGTTAGCCACACTACTGAAAAAGGTGAAGAATTTGCACTAGAAGTTATGAACTATTTAAGAAAGAAATGTGATGAATGGAAAGCTGAAACAGGACTTGGATTTGGACTTTACGGTACTCCAGCAGAAAATCTTGTTTACAGATTCTGTAGAATAGATAAACAGAAATTCGGTGAAATACCAAACGTTACTGACAAACTATACTACACTAACAGTTACCATGTAAATGTATGTGAAGAAATAGATGCGTTTAGTAAGTTAAAATTTGAAGCTCAGTTCCACGCAATAAGCTCTGGTGGATGTATTTCGTACATCGAGGTTCCAGATATGAGTAGAAACTTAGAAGCTGTTGAACAGGTTATAAACTACATATACCACAACATTCAGTACGCTGAAATAAATACAAAACCAGATGTTTGCTACAAATGTGGATACACAGGAGAAATAAAATTAGATGAAAATCTAGAATGGTATTGTCCTTCTTGTGGAAATAGAGATGAAGCAGATATGCAGGTTATGAGAAGAACTTGTGGATATATAGGAACTAATTTCTGGAATAAAGGTCGTACTCAGGAAATTGGGGATAGAGTACTTCATTTATAGGAGATGATTTTTAGAGAATGAGATATGAAAAAATAAGAAAATTTGATGTGTCTAATGCACCAGGTGTTAGATCGACATTATTCGTGACAGGATGTACTCACGATTGTAAAGGCTGCTTTAACAAGGAACTGCAGGATTTTGGAGCTGGAGATGTTTGGACTCAAGAAGACGAGGACAATTTTGTTTCTTATGTAAAGAATGACAATGTTGTCGGAGTTAATATTTTAGGTGGAGAACCAATGCAGCAGGTTATGGATGACTGCCTTCCAAATCTGTTAAAGAGAGTTAAAGAAGAAACTGGTAAAAGCATCTGGCTTTGGTCTGGATATTTACTTGAACAGATTCTTGAAGATGAGAAAAGAAGAAAAATTTTAGAATATGTAGATGTGCTAGTGGATGGAAGATTTGAGATTGATAAGAGAAATATAAATCTTAAATATAGAGGATCTGAGAATCAGAGAGTTATTGATATCAAAAAGACATTGATGAGTGATTCTGTAGTGCTTTACGATTTTGAAGAAATTTTGTAAAATTATTTTAGAATTATAAAATATTGTAAATAATATATTAATTTTAGTAAAGTGTACAACTTTTAAATATGAAGTTGTACACTTTTTTTATTAATTTTTTTGGGAAACGTTTTTTGATTTTTTAAAAAGTTATCGTTTTAATTTTTAAATATTTCAAAATAATTTAAGTGTGTAGTTAAAAATATTAAGAAGTTATGAAACTTTTGAATGTATAGTGAATTTTTTATAAGTTTTTGATGGATTTTTTTGATTGAATGTTATAAAATGGGGTAGATATTTAAATGTGTAAAATAAAATATAAATTATGTGGAAATTAATAGAAAGGTTCGAATAGTTTAGAGGAATTCGAATTGGTATGTTAATAAAAATTTTTTGAGGTTTAGGAGGTAATTAATGAAGAAAGTAATTTCAGGAGCATTGGCAGCAGCAATTATAACGAGTAATCTGCCGCTACGGGTTTTAGCAGAGGAAATGGATATTCCAGATGCTAATCAGAATGATCAGTCAATTAATCAAGAAAAAACAAGAACAGGATATATAGAAGTAGAAATAAAACTTGATATGCCAATAATGTATAGTGATGATGCTAAGATAAAAGTTGATTTAAGTGAGAGTGGTGAGAAGACTCTTTTATCTGCAAAATTAGGTGAATCAGGTAATTTTGAAGATAACAATGGTCATTCTTATTCAGTTGAAGCACTTGGATATAAAGGTGTTGAAGAAGTAAAAGATGGCGGGAAAGTATACGTTTACAAAGTTAGATTTAATAATCTTACAGCAGCTAAAGGCAAAAATTACAACATTAATATAAATGGTAATGGATTTAGAGGTATTGCAAGTGATATCGAATTAAATGAATTCTCTAAAAAAGTAGTTGTAAATAATTTATATAATAGTGATAGTGCAAATATGTTATTTGGGAATATAAACAAAGATAATGTAGTAGATGATAGAGACTATGAAACTATCTTTAATCATATTGGTACATCAGAAGAGGAATATGATTTAAATAGAGATGGAAAAGTTGATATAACAGACCTTACTTATGTCCATAAAAATTTAAACAAAAAGGCATCAGAAACATTAAAAACAGAAAACATGGTACAGACAATAGATGTTGAAAAAATAGAACTTGAAAAAAGTGAAAATTCAATAGTAACAGGTTCTGTAAATGATTTACTAACTGGGTCAAATAATGGTTTAAAAATATCAAAAGAAAAAGGAACAGATTCTACTAAACCGTTAGAAGTAAGTTTAAATCTTACTGGATCAAAGAATAAGCCTACAGATACTCCACAGTATGTAGAAATGCAGACAATTGTTATAAAAGGTGGAGAGGTTGCTCCAACTGAAGGAACAGTTGTTGTAACAGATAGTAACGGAAATGAAGAAATATATAAATTTGGTGAAAATACTTCTAAACCAGAGGGAAAATCTTTCAATTTACTAAGAACAGAAAACAATGATACAACGACAGATAACAATAAAAAAGAAAATAAGAACATAGTAATAAATCTTAATAATAAGGTAGCTGTTGCAAAGATAACTATAAAGATAACTAATACTACTGAAGGTGATAGAAAGCTTGCTAATATAGCAAAAGTTGAATTTATAAATGATGTTTATAAAGAAGAACAAAAGCCAGATATGAATATACCAAAAGTAAATAAGGTAGAAACTAGTACTGCTACTGGTAGCGAACATATGACTCTATATTGGAATAAAGAGAATAACATAACAGGATATGAAATAAAAATAGAAGAAATAAATGCTTCTGGTGAAGTTCAAGGAAATGCAAAAGTATTTAGAACTTCTGAAAACTTCTTTAAATATAGCGCTGTAAAAGCTTATAGAAGATATAGAGTAAGTATACAGTCTGTAAATGGTGAATGGGAAAGTGGATATAATGCTGTGAAAGACGACGAAAAAAATGGAGTTATAGATAATATAGATCCAGCAACTATGGGAACTAACGGTAAAGATGCAACATATAGTCCTAAAGATGTAACTGATGATAATGGTATTGTAAATATAATGGTTGTTCCTAATTCCAAACCAGAACCACCAGAGGGAATAAATATTATAAGCGGATATAAATCACTTGATATAAATTGGAAGGCTCATAGTTCAGCACAGAGTTTCGATGTTTACTATAAAAAGATAGATTCAGAAGAAGGTAATTCTACAAAAGATGAAGTAATACCGGGATTAGAAGGGTTTACTAAAGCAAATAAAAATCCTATAACAAATACTACTCAGTTTATACTTTCTGATTTAGAAGATAATGCAAGTTATGAAATAAAACTTACTGCGACAAATCATTTAGGTACAAGTGGTGCAACAAAGAGCCATATTGGAACTACTATAGATATATCTATTCCAGTATCTCCAAACTACAACCTTATAAATACACCTAATGGATATAATGAGCTTACAAATAATATAGAATCGGTAGAATTCCCAACTCTTTCAGATGATAAGCTTACTAATGGAGATATATCTATAACTGATAAGGATTGTGTTGTTGATAATGATTATACTACAGCATGGTCTTTAACAGACTGGGACTCTGGAGCATCATATAAAAACAATAAAAGAGGTCCAATAGTAACATTCAAAGAAGAATATAAAATAAACAGAATTGCAATAATATCTAGGTTAGATGCATTTGCTTCAACTCCTAATAAAGCTGTTGTAAATGTTTGGGACTATAAAAATGATAAATGGATAGAATATGATGCAAATGTTCAGAATATAAACAATAACGGATATTATACACTTATCGATTTACCAGAAGCAGTTAATGCAAGAAGAATACAGGTAAATTTATCTACAAGTCCTAGAAGATTAAGTATTTCAGAAATGAAATTCTATCAATATGATGATATTGAAACTTCAGTTGAAAACTTATTTGAGGATGATTTAAAAGTCGAACTTAGAAAAAATAAAGAAAATGGCAAAGTAGAAGTAACTCAGGAAGAAATAGACCAGATAAGAAAAACTTTAAAAACTCCTAATGAAGAAGGAGAATACAACCCTAGAAAAGATACTCTTTTAAATGAGGTTAAACTAGCTGAAACAATATTAAAAGATAATAAACTTTCTGAAAAAGTTATATCTGTTGATCCACTTATAAACGGAAGTGGAGCTAATACAGGATACAATAATACTTGGCAGGCATTAGGATATAGTGTAAAAGCTGGTCAAAAGATAGATGTTTATATGGGTAGAAATGAGAATAAAAAAGTTGTACTAGCTTATGAGCAGCATTATGGTGAATCAGGTTCATATCTAAGCAAAGAAATAGAATTAAAACCAGGAAGAAATACAATAAGTATAGAAAAATTAGATAACTTTGATCTTAACTATGAAAAAGGTGGTAACTTATACGTTAGAGTTACAGATAATGTAGATAGTTCAAATGCAGAGATAAAGGTGAGAGTAAGTGGTGCTACGGAAATACCTCACTTAGATTTAAATAATCATTTAGAGGATGTAGATTATCTAGTTAATAATCCAAATTCAAAAGAAGCATTAGAAATAAAAGAAAAATTAAAAGCATATATAGAATCGCTTAAAGCACATGTACAAACTATGCAGAGTAAATATCCTGAATCTGCTACTAAATCAGATAATACAAAAAATATATATACTTATGATAAAGATACTTCTGTTTTAAACTCTACTAATATAGAAGGAGATCGATTCACTCTTACACTTCCAGCACAGGATGTCTATGAAGGTATAACGGAAGGAGCAGAGAACAATTTAGATAAGCAGGTTGAAAATCTATATAACACAGTTTTAGCATGGGAACAGATTATACAGATAACTAACGCTAAAAAAGGTGTATTTGAAAAAGTTGCCGATTTTAATAATGATGGTCAGATAAATGCCGATGATGCTAATTCAAAAGACTATCAGAATAATAAAGCATCAAAGCGGAGAGTCAATGTTAAATATCAGAGAATGTTTATAGGTGCTTTCATGTATGCCAGTGGACACCATGTTGGTATAGATGTAGGAAGTTCAAAAGATTTAATGAAAGGTGTTCCATTCAAGTTTGATGAAAATGGTTATGTTACTAATCCAGATGAAGCTAGATTATTTGGATGGGGAATAAGCCATGAAATAGGACATAAAGCTGATATAGGAAATAGAACATATAGTGAAACAAGTAATAATATATTAGCCCTAATTACCCAGACTTTTGATGGAAAAGATAAATCTAGACTTGAAGAAAATGGAATTTATCCTAAAATATACAAAAAGGTAACAAGTAGTAGTGTAGGGGTTTCTCAGGATGCAACAACATTACTTGGAATGTTCTGGCAGTTACAGCTTGCATATGAACCAGGATATACATCTGAAATGTTAAAGAGAAATAATGATGGTAATTTAACTAATGATTCATACTATGCAAAAATGAATAGATTGTATAGAAGTCTTACAGACGCAGAAAAAGCTTTAGACAAAGACCAGTTATTAATAAGAAAAGCATCTGAATCAGCTGGAAAAGATTTAACTGATTTCTTTGAAAGTTGGGGATTAGTTGCTGATAGTAAGACAAAAGCGGCTCTTACAGGATTAGAAAAAGAAACTAAAAAAATACAGTATTTAAACGATGAAGCATACAGAAAAAGACTTGCTAATGATTCATCAGATTTAAATATGTCTAAAGACTTAAAGGTAAATGCTTCATTTGAAGATGTAGAAACAGGTGCAAAGATAGAAAGTGGTTCAATTGTAAATAATAATTCTATAAAAATAAATATAGACCTTCCAGATGAATTTAAAGGAGATAAAGATAAAATACTTGGATATGAAATAATTAGAAGTGACGGAAATACTCTAACAGAAGTAAAAGACGAATCTACTAATCCAACAACTTCAGATAAAA
Source organism: Peptacetobacter hiranonis (assembly GCF_008151785.1). Classification (GTDB taxonomy): domain Bacteria; phylum Bacillota; class Clostridia; order Peptostreptococcales; family Peptostreptococcaceae; genus Peptacetobacter; species Peptacetobacter hiranonis. The sequence continues at coordinate 1,113,906 of NZ_CP036523.1, read as the reverse complement.
AATATAAAACAGAAATATTATATAGACCTGTTGGATTTGTGAATGCAGAAGATGGAAAAGCTACATTTACAGACGATATATCTCCTATAAATAATAGGGCGATGACTTATAAAGTAGTGGCTTATGATTATAATCTTAATGCTACAGCTGAATTTACAATAGGAAGTATAAAAATGAGCCATGATGGAAAAATAGACAGTTCTAATTTTGTGCTTAAATCAAATCTTAAGTCTGGAACAACTTCAAGTAATACAAAAAATGAAAATACTGTTGAAGATAAAGGTATAGATGCAATAAAAGATAAAGACGTAAATACTTCTTTCAAAGGTGAAAAAATTACATCTGAAGAATACGAAAAAAATCCTCATAAACAGGAGGGAATAGATGTAAATGCTGATCCATATGTAATAATGGATTTACAGGGAAGTAAAGCTATCACAGGATTAAAATATACAAAATCATCTGATGCTGTTTCAAAATTATCGCTAAAAAGATTGATAAATGCTGTAAAAGGTGAAACATCTTACAGTTCAATATCAAAATATGAAATATCTATAAGTGATGATGGTGAAACTTGGAAAGTAGTATCTGAACCTGAAGCTACATTTGAATTTGGGCAGAAAACTGTACTTGGCGGACAGGATGATAAAAATACAGCTACTGTAATATTTAAAGAAGATGGTAATTTATGCACATATGAAGCAAGATATGTGAAATTAGTTGCAAAAGATGCTACAAATGTGGATATAGCAGAAGTTTCTCTTTTAGGAACTACAGGAGATAATATAGAAATAGGTGCTGTAAATGAAACTGATAATACGCTTACAAATGGAATAGGTAAGTTAGAAGAAGATGTACAATTTGAATCAGGAGAAAAAATACCTAAAGGTTCTATAATTGTTACAGGTGAATATAAAGGTAACCCTGCATTCAATGTTCCGCTATTAATAGATGATGATAATAAAACAATAGAAGGTACATTCTTACTTATGGCCAATGTTCCGGAAAATGCTCCTCTTGGAGAAGTTGATTCTGGTACATGGATTTACTATACTGAACCTGAAAACTTCGATAAATTAAGTAGTAGCGTTAAAGCTGAACTTTATAGATATAATTATCTTGATAAAACAGGAAGTCCACAAGGACAGAGATTAGTAAGTGATACACTATATAAAAAGCTTCCTGGAAGTTATAATGATTTAGATAATATAACTTTCTCAAATATAGGAACAGTTTCTAGAACAAAATCACCTAAAGTCGTAAAATCTATAAATACTAAAGACTATAATTTAAAAGAAGATAAATAGGTTAAAATAAAAATAATAAATCTGAGTGGGAGGTATTATGAAACAAAATAAGATAATAAGTACTGCTATTGCAGCAACATTACTTTCGACGAGTGGAATTGCTGTTATGGCGAGTAATAATAGTATAAAAAATAATGAAAATAATCAAGGAAACACTATAAAAGCAACATTTTTAGGAAGTAACGATTCATTCAGCTTAAGTATAGATTCAGTTGGTGTAGTAAATGCGTTTTATGTATCGATAGATGTAGTTAAATTAAGTGGAGATATAGCTTTCAATAGCAATTGTTATAAATTAGGAAATGAAAATGTAACAGCAAAACAAAGTGTTAATGTAGTTAATGGCTCTGATGACAAAATTACAATAAAAATAGCTGTAGTAGCTAATAATAATGGAAATCTTTCTGATAAAGATGGAAATCTTAATTTAGGGACAATAAATTTAAGTAGCGGAAGTAAAGATTCAGAATATAGAATAGATCATATAGAAGTTCAAACAAGTACTGGAACTAATCCAAGTGAAGCTAGTAATAACTTAAATGAAGATAGTAGAAAAGCAGTAACTTTGAATAAAGATATTAATACAGGAGGCTCAACTGGTGGAGGTTCATCTTCAGGAGGTTCTGGAGGAGGATCTTCAAAACCAGAAGAAGAAAAACCTGAGGACTACAACGTGCAGCTATTCAGCATGTCAGGAAAAGACAGATACGAAACATCAACAAAAATAAGTAAAACAGGATGGAGTTCTGGAGCGAAAAACGTAGTGATCGTAAACGGAAACGAAAAAAACATGGTCGATGGACTATCAGCTACACCTTTCGCAACAATAAAAGACGCACCATTGCTACTATCAAACGGAAAAACACTTCCTGCTAGCACAATAAGTGAATTAAAACGTCTAAACCCAACAAATGTATACGTAATCGGTGGAACAGCATCTATGCCAGAAAGCGTAGTATCTAGCATAAAGAGCAACACAAAAGCGACAGTTACTCGTATAGGTGGAAGCACAAGATATGAAACATCTCTTGAAATAGCTAAACAGATAGACAAAATAGCGGACGTAAGCAAAGTATACATAAGTAGTGGAACTGGGGAAGTAGATGCACTATCAATAGCTTCAGTTGCGGGTAGAGAAAAAGCTCCTATACTACTTACAAACGTAAACTCTATAGACAACAAAACTTATGACTTCATAAGATCAGAAAGCATAAAAGACGCTTACTTCATAGGAGGGGACAAGAAAATATCTAACTCTGTAATAAATCAGGTAGATAAAGTAGTTTCTGCAGATGTAAGCAAAAATAGAGTTGCTGGACGGAATAGAAAAGACACTAATGCAGCGATAATCAAGAAATTCTACACAGGAAGCAAATTAAACGGTGTAGTTGTTTCTAAAGATGACGTGATAATAGACGCTCTTACTGTAGGAAGCTTTGCAGCTAAAAACGATATGCCTGTTGTAATAGGTAGAGAGTCATTAAGTACTTCTCAGAAAAATGTACTATCTAGCAAAAACACAGAAAAAGTTTATCAGGCTGGTGGAGGAGTTAAAACATCAGTAATAAACAATCTAAAAGAGCTATTAGGCACTAAAAAATAATAAACTAAAAACATATATAAAACTATATAAAATATTAAAAATGTATAATATATGAGATTAAAACATATTAGGAGCTGTTATGAAATATTTACTTTTGTAGCAGCTCTTTTTAATTTATAGCCTTTGCAGACACACTAAAATATTAAAGAAATATTTGTGTGATTTAGGAATAAAATCTATAAACAAAATTTATATTTTATTTAATTATCAATTAATTATTATAAAATTTCACAAAAAGGTAATTTATTGGTATAATATAAAGAGTATCTGTCAATAATATAAAATTAACTGGATAATTGATTTTTGGGTAGCTTAATTAAATTATCCAAGTATCTAAGAAAAACACAGAAAAAACAAAAGTACATAAGGAGGGCAATATGAATTTGAGATCTAAATTTATCGGTATTATACTTGCTGGGATATTATCGATTTCAATGACATTCACTGGATGTTCATCGAATACAACAGATGAAAATTCATCTAATAATTCGAGTACATCAACAAGTATTTCGTCTTCAGATAGTGATGCATCAAATTCGGCATCTGATACGACAGAAGATCAGAGCGATAAGTCTCGGTCGAATAACGACACATTGTCTGATGGTGATGTACAAATTCACTTTATCGATACAGGAAATAGCGATGCAATTCTAATAGATGATGGTGGAGTTGCGATGCTTATCGATGCAGGGGACAACGATGACGAAAGAGCGGTAGTAAATTATTTAAATGGACGGGGAGTAAAGGATATTAAATATCTTGTTTCTACTCATGCACATGCAGACCATGCTGGAGGACTAGATGAGGTAGTTAAGAAATGCAAGGTAGAGAATGCATTTGTTTCTAATGGTGATGCAGATACTCGGACATATAGAGATTTTATCATGGCGCTTTCAGATAAAGGGCTAAACCCTACAGTGCCACTTGAAGGGAAAAAATTTAAGCTAAAAAATTCTTATTTTGAAGTTTTCAACACTAATGGAGGTAGCACTACAAATAATGAATCTCTTGTAGTTCTACTAACTCATGGAAAAGACAAAATGCTATTTACGGGTGATGCTGAGGAAGAAGTTGAATATGAGATTTTAAACAAGATGCCAGATGTAGACTTATTAAAAGTTGGACATCATGGTTCACATAGTAGTACGACAGATGCATTTTTAGATAAGACAAAACCAGAGTATGCAGTTATTTTATGTGGAAGAAATAACAAATATGGACATCCTCACAGAGAAACTATGCGGAAGTTAAAAGATAGAGGAATAGATGTTTATAGAACTGATGAGAGTGGAGATTTACTATTTACATCTAGCGGAAATGGTATAAAAACAAATTGTAAAAAGGGAGATTACAATTCTGGCAGCAATTCTACAGCTGAATATTCATCAGACCCTTCATATGAGTCTGGATATTCAGAATCTAATTCATCTGATGGTTCTGATAATCTAAAAACTGTGTATTGGACTAAGAACGGTAAAGTCTACCATAAGTACAGAGATTGCTCAGGACTTAGAAAAAGCAAAAGTGTCTTATCAGGAACTATCTCAGATAGTGGAAAGCCAAGACTTTGTAAACGTTGTGAAGAAAGATAGTCATAATAAGGCCAAATTTGAGATTTAAAAAAGACAATTTGAAAAAGAGAAAAACTATTAAATTTTTAAAATAAAAAGGAAAACTTATATTTTTATCATAAAGAATGTTTAGAAGTTAAAATTTAGAAAGTAAAAAAGTACTCCAAAATCAATCGGAGTACTTTTTTTATTTGCGTTTTAAAATTGTAATCTTTGAAATTTATTTTAAGACTCTGAATACGCCAGTCACGACACCTATTATCTGAACCTGTGAATCTTCAAATATGAAAGGTTCCATAAATTCATTTTCTGGCTGTAATCTAATCTTGCCATCTTCTTTGTAGAATGTTTTAACTGTAGCTTTTTCATTTTCTACTAATGCAGCTACCATTGTACCATTTGCAGCTGTGTTTTTCTTATCAACAACTACATAGTCGCCGTCTAATATACCGGCATTTATCATGCTCTCGCCCTTTACTCTAAGAACAAAGTTATCCTTTCCGCTGACAAGAGATGCTGGTAGAGGTATATATTCCTCTATATTCTGTTCAGCAAATATAGGCTCACCAGCAGTTATCTGACCTATAAGAGGTAAGTTTATCATTTCCTGGTGTAATCCCATAACATCGTCTTCATCTCTAGCTTTATCTAAAACTTCGATAGCTCTTGGCTTAGTAGGGTCTTTTCTTATATAACCTAATTTTTCTAATTTATTTAGATGAGAGTGAACAGTTGATGTAGATCTTAAACTTACTGCATCACAAATCTCTCTAACAGCAGGTGGATAACCTTTCTTAGAAATTTCGGATTTTATGAACTCTAGTATTGCTATTTGTTTGTCTGTTAAATTTGAATACATATTAATTCCTCATTTCTTTATTTAATTGCTTTATTTAACTCAATATCTTAACTTATTTTTATTGAATGGAACATAGCTAATTATTTGCCTTAATAAAGTCAAAATTTTTATTATTTATAATTATATAATATCATATTTAACGGTAGGATACAAACATTTATTCGTCGAGCAAGTGTTCGTTTTTTATTTTTCAGTGTCATCATCTATTTCATTTTCTTCATCGATTAAGCTTTCAAAATCTTCATCTATTATGTTTTCGTTTTTATCGCCTTCTAGCCATTCAAAGTTCTTTACTATATCTCGTTTGACGTGTTTTTTGTGAGCTGCATAAAGCTGCGTTGTAGTTACATTGTCGTGATCAAGTAAGTTTTGAACATCGTATATTGTAAATCCATTTTGTATTAGAGAAGTCGCTGCAGTTGCTCTTAGTTTATGAGGGCTGTACCCTTTATCTCTAGTCGTGCACATAGAGATTGAAGTGTACTTCTTAACTAGGGAAGTAATCGCCCTTTCTGTCATTCTTTTTTTCTGAAGAGATAAGAACAATGCATCTCTGTGTTCTTCAGGAATGTCCTCGCTATGAGGTCTTTCGTGATTGATGTAATCTAATACAACGTGCTCACAAGTTTTATTTATAGGCATTAAAACTTCCTTGCCCCTTTTTCTAAAAATAGTGAACTCACCACGAGAGAAGTTAAACGAAGAAATATTTAGCTCTCTAAGCTCATTTAATCTAAGTCCATATGTAACAAATAGTGCTAAAATTGCTTTATCCCTAAGTTTAGTTTTTTTCCAATAAACTTTTTCCTTTTCTGTAAGTCCTTCACCAGTTTCAACAGCATCTAGCATAACTGCAACTTCATCTATTTCAAGCCTTTTTATAGCATCTGGTTGCGGTTTAGGGAGCTTTATTGGGTTGAAACCATCAGTTATATTCTCTTTAAGCTGCTCGTTTCTATAAAGGAATTTAAACAGAGTAGAGAGAGATGATTTTTTTCTGGCAAGCGCACGATTATTATTCTCAAATACCATAGTTGTATTGCCAATTTCTTTATAATATCTACTACAATATTCACCTAAGAATAGGTTGATATCTCTGGCTTTAAGCTCAGAAAATTCTTCTAAAGTGATATCGTGAGTAATTTTTGCAGATGTATGTTCAGCCGTTTCAACAAGGTAGTGGCAGAAAAATAGGATATCTTCAAGATATGCAAGCCTGCTTGATACAGAAACAGATCCTTTTAGGTAGATGAAGTAATCCTTCATGAAGTCTGGGAGCTGCGATTGTATTTCGAGGCATTTTTCTACTTTTTTGTTGTCCCTGATTACTATGTTGTCAGGACGGCTTGATTTGTTGTGTATTTTCATAAGTAAAACCTCCTATGGTTATAATTATATAGAAATTGAAAGTATTAAGAAAGAAAAATTTAACATTTAAAATTTAATACTAAGTTATTTTATGTTATAATTTAACTTTAAATAATAATTAATTTTTAAACAATTACAATAAGGAGGAATTTATGGGATTTACTGAAGATATGATTTGCAAAGACTGTGGAAAGACTTTTTCATGTTTTTTTGGAACTAATAAAGAAAGTTTTAGCGACTTTGACAATATTTTTAAAAATGAGTACGGAGAAAAAGCTCACGAGCAGCTTAAATCACTTTTAAATGATATAGAAACTAATTCAGAAATAAATATCGACAATTACAACTGTTTCCTAGAAACAAAATACGACTTAGCATTTAAGACTAAGTACTTAAATAAGAAATTAGATGATTTGGCGGAACAGATAGAAATACAGGATAAAGAAAGAACAAATAAGAATTCGAAGTTTAAATTTGTAGCAGAAACTTTCTACTGGAAATATGTTGAAGGATTTAATGACTTAAAGAATATAATAGAATCTGGAGATGCTGAGCTAATTGAGCAGGCCTTTAATGAAAAATGGGTTCTTTTTGAAGGGAAAAGATTTGGACATACATTATTTAAATGTCCAAGCTGCAATAGATATGAGCCAGGATTCTACACACATGTTGAAACAGCTGATGGTAAATATGAATGTAAATTTATTTGTCCAAAATGTAATACGCCTATGTATGTGTATAAGGGATGTATTTCTGATGCTGTTGAAAAAAATGAACTTTCTTGTCAGCATTGTGGATCTAATAATGTAATTGTAAAAGAAGGATTAGAATAAGGCCTTGAGAGAGGTCTTTTTTCTTCTTTATCCAACTATTCCGAAAATATACATTTAATGAATAGTTATGCATCATAGAAAAGCCCCTCTTTTTAGGATATATTTTTCAATATGTTATCTTGATATTCTTATTGAGATTTAAACATTTCAATGTTATAATGAAGTTAGACAAAAGCCAAGTTTTTTCATTTTGCTTGCTTTTTTCTTTTTAATTTTTGTGTTTTGATGATCAAGGTCCTAATTAAGGGCCTTGATTTATTTTTTGTGTAATTTAAAAGAGCTATCAATAAGACAGCTCCTTTTTGTATTATGAATATATTTTAGTTTGCATACATCTATTTTAGCTTATTTCCATCAGAAAATGCATTTCCAACTTTTTCACCAACTACATGATATCCATGTCCTACAGGATCAAATGTAATCGGTCTGAATTTAGCTAAATCAACCTTACCATTTTCATCTATGATTTTTTCATCAGCAGATACATTGACTATTTCGCCAAATAAAAGCTTAGAATCGTCGTCATAGCTTATAAGCTTACACTCTAAAGTAAATGGGAACTCTTCTATTATAGGTGCATCTACAAGCTCACTCTTGTAAGTATGAAGTCCTGCTTTATCAAGTTTGTTGTTTACATTATTTCCAGAAACAACACCTACAAAATCAGCTTCAACTACATGATCTGCATCTGCCATACTAACTGTAAATGCCTTCTTAGCCTTTATATTCTCCATTGTCTTATGTCCAGGACTAACACATATAGTTATCTTATTCTGAGCTGAAATACCGCCCCAAGCAGCATTCATTGCGTTTGCTGTACCATCTTCATTATAACTTCCTATTATAAGTACTGGCATAGGATACATAAAAGGATTAGAACCAAAATTTTTTCTCATATAAAACTCCCCCTTGTTAGAAATTTATTACTATATTTCTATTTCTATAAAAATAAACGAACTCCTTTTTATTATTTTGAAATTTTTAATTATATTTAATGTACTTATAACATATATAAAAACAATTATAAAGTTTACCATAATTCTATTTGAAAATTAATTTCTTAATTGTTTGAAAGTTATAAAATTATGGGATATTTTGCAAAGCACTTTCAAAAATTGACAAGAAATGAATCCCATCTTTCACTAAATAAATCGTTTTGAAATGATTATTCAAAAAACTGATATATTCTGACAAATGCCATAAAAGGTTTCAAAAGAGATTTTTTAGAATATATTTGTGAATTTATGATGAATTATAATTTTTGTTAAATCTATGTAAAGCTTTAAATTTAAACGTTTATATAGATTATTTTAACTTCAAATGGTAAACAGGTTGTATACAGTATCTAAACAATTTTATCTTTTTATTAAATATTCAAAAAATGAAATTTACAAAAAACAATCTTGCGTTTTTTGAAAGTACTTGTTATAATATATATAAGATGAAATAAGAAATTAGATTTGATTCATAAGGAGGTACTAAAATGTTAGCATTATCAGCAAAAGTTATATGTTCAGCTCTTATAATATTCCCAGCAATGTATTTAATGGCTAAAGCTGTTTAATTTGTTTTTTAGGATATTATACTTGTTATATTTTTATTAAATAATCGGTTTAATCCGAGAAATGAAGAGGAAAAATAAATGTATACGGAAAATTGTAATCGAAAATAGCCTGGATCTTTACAGATTGATGAGTAAAGACCAGGCATTTTTTATGTGGATTTATAATATTTTGTTTATAGATGAAGAAAATAGAGTAGAGCAACCATTTTATAGGTCGCTCTACTCTATTTTTAAATCATTGATTTTGGAATTAAATTGTAAGGTTTAATTTTTTATAAACTTTTTTCTTGTTAATGTCGTTGTAATCTGCAATAACTTGCATTATGTCTTTTGAACATCAAAGCCCTTTTGGATTCATTTCTTTGCATAGCCCTTTTGTGCATGCCCCTGTAGTACTTTGTATGTCTTTAAGAGTTTTCGCTCCATTATCTAATGCTTTTATGATGTCAGCTCTTGTTGTATTTGAGCAGTAACAAATTATTTCGTTATTCATTATGACCTCCAAGTTATAGTTGTATGGTTCTATTATAACATGGATATAACATGGAAGTCAGCAGCTGCTAAAAAAGTTTCTTTAGAAGCGAATTTTTTCTTTTATGTCAGGATGTTTCATTCTTAGGTATTCCAGAATATGCTTGAAAGGATAAGGTCTAACACTTTCTGTATTATTTCCTCTAATGTGATAGTTTTTAAGCATTCCTAAGATATCTAAAATTATTTCAGAATCATCACCGTTTCCATCAGGAAGAGGATTTATTCTATAAGAATTATTTAAATTAAATACAGTAGTATTTACATCTCCTCTAGGGTACCCTATAGTATAATAAAAATAGTCATTTATAATAAAAACTATTTTATCAACATATGGATAGTAATTTTTTTCTTTAAAATATTTATTAGTTTTATGCTTATATTTAATTCCATCGCTCATAGACTCTGAGATTAAAGAATCAATTTTTTCTTTTTTAGGCATTACAAGATACTCTGTATGCTCTATCTCATTTAAATTACCATCCTTTTCAACAAGACAAATATTTCCTGCATCTTTTAAAGTTGCTAAATAATTTGTATATCTCTCACCTATCTCCTTTTTATCTTCTGTAATAGAAAAATTACCAGCTGCATCTATATTCATCATACAGTGAATAGATTCATATTCTTTTTTATCAGAATTGTTATCCTTAGTTATTTTAAGTCCAAGATAGAACTTACATGCTCCAAACTTCCAATTATCAATAAACCTGTTATAAACTTCTCTTTTTATTAATAGCTCGCTAAGACATTTTCTTAAGATAGCATTAAGATAAGTATAAGTTCTATTCTTATTTACATCTTTCTTTTCTAGGGCTTCTATAGTAATACATTGATGTAAAAGATCTTTTGCAAAAGAATTCTTTATGTCTGGAAGTTTGTTTTTAGAGTAATATTCTGCATCATGTATAATACATATATTAGGACAAGATATATCAACTTTATTAGAAATACTTATATCTAATTCTGAATTATAATCATATAAAATTTCTAAAAATTTTTCTAACCTATCGCTATTTTCATCAATAGAATCTGATAAAAAAACATTGACCTTATTTAAAATTTTATGGTCTTTATTGAGTTTATTATGAGTTTTTTTAGATGTCGCAGCTTCTATTCTTTGATACATAGCTTCTCTATCCATAAAATCTAACTTAACAATACCTTCATATTCCCTATTAAAATCATCAATTAGATTTATTAAAATATCTATTTTTGTTGTTTCATCTGGATGATCTAGTTTTAAATTATCAAAGTTAACAGTAGCCTTTTTATCTGATGCCATAACATAAACGTCCTCATCAGTTTCCGACCAATTAAAACAAGGCTCTATCTTGATAGTATCGTGTTGACCTAATCTAACAAAGTACTTTTGTTTATTCTTATATTTTTCAATTAAAAAAGGTTTACTCCTATCAAATAGGCTGAATGTAACCACTTTAAATTTTAAAAGCTCATCCTTAACAGAAACGTTTAAAGTTCTAATTACATCTAAGTCACGTTCATTTTTTAGATAGATATAAATATACAGTTGCCCATCAAGAATTGTAGTTTCTGTTCTAGATTTTGCAAGTGCATTAAATAAAAGTCTATATACGATATCTAGCTTCCCTCTACTATCTTTTTCAGCTGCTGAAATGCTTTTATTTTGTTTACAAGATGCTTCTCTTTTTCTATCTAAATACTGCATTTTATCTTTTACATCTATATCAGATAAATCAATTGAAATCTTCTTATAACTAAATTTATTAGAGTTTTTATCAGATGAATCTATTTCATCAAAAAGTTTATCCCAATCAAAATTAGTATTAGATTCCAGTAAAACATAAACAGATAACCTATTATCAAATGCTATTGATACTATATCTTTATTTTTGAATAGCTTTGAGGAAATCTTAGGTATAATATTTTTGTAATAATACTTTCTTTCATCATTATCTGCAATACGAGAGTATTGAATTCTATAAATTTTATATTTATTATTAAACTCTTTAATATTTAATAGATTGAAATTAATTTCATTTGAACATAATAAAGTTGTACAATAATCATTATTCTTAAAATACGGATTTGAAAAAATAGATTTATTTTTACTCATTTTATCATCTTCTTTCTAAATTTATTCATAAATAATTTCTTTGATTTTAGTAAAGATATCTTTCTTATCGCCGTCCAAGTTTATTTTTAAATTATTGAAAATATTTATATAAAAAATACCTGGACAAGTTATTAACTTTGTAGAATTATCTTCTCCACAAAACTTATCTAGAAATTCTCTTTCACCGAATTCATCAATTAGATTTATTATAGCAACACAATCTGGTTTTAAAGAGTTTATCTTTTTATTTAACTTCTCTGATAAACCTTCATTAGCAAAATCTTTATGCATACTTGTTTCACTAAAGTTTTTAACATCTATATAAATTGTCTTTTCATTTTCATTTATTACAAAGTCAAATTTCTCATAGATTTTAGGACCTTCTATATTTGAAATAGGTATACCATTTTCAATAAAGAGAGCTTTAACAACCTCTTCACCTAAAGCTCCTTTGTAAATATTGTTAAAAACTATAGGCGAAATCATACCATAGTATTTTTCAGATTTATTAATTTTCCAATTTATGCTAAATCCGTTTTTTATCCAATGATTGTATACTATGTCGTTTCTAAGCAATTTACTCAGCCTAGAATCTTCAAGAGAAACCTCATACTTAAAAAGTTTAGATGGCTGATAATCTAATCTCTTAGCAACTAGAACATCCTTAAAATCGTTTAAAGAATATACATTATTATTATCATTAGATATATATAAACCAGGTGCATAATAATATATAAAAGGTTTATTAGTTGGATTACCTCTTCCTCTCTTCAAGTTAAGATAAAGATCTTCAAGCTTAAGATTCATATAAATAGCGTATGGCATCTTATTGAAGCTAGAACTTAACTCCTCCAACTTTTCTTTTGATATAACTGGATATTTTAAAACAATATTTCTTATAGTTTCCCAAAGAATTTGTAAATCTTTACACCATCCATCATCGCTGCGACCTCTATCTAAAATATTTGATAATACTTCATAAATGAATCTATTTTTTTCTTCAAAAGATTTATAGCTATTTTCCTTTGATGCGTTATATAAGATGTCTTTTTCTTTTTTAACATCTTCTATAAACCGTTTAAACTCTTTGCTTATTATAGGAATATTCAACTTTTCCTTAACACTAGGTTTAACTGATGAATCAAAATCAACATAATTTACAATATCATAATCATAAAAAATAGCGGAACATGGCTTTTTAACATTAGTTCTACTTATTCTTCCGATTGTCTGATAAATGGTTGTGGTGTATTCTGCTAAAACAGAAGGAGTACTATAAAGATTTTTATATTCTTCAGATGATGGATTTTGAGATTGGAAAGAATTAAATACTTCTTTTAAAAGTATATTCTTTTGAGATTTATCGATTTCTTTCCTATAAAGCAATTCTTCTATCATAAGAAAAGTACGTAACCTTGTATTTATAGTTGCTTTTGAAGTACTACTTCTATCATTGTTGTCATAATAATTATCGCTTAATTTAGGGATGATATATGCTGGTTTTTCTATATAAATACTATCCCAATCTACATAACCATTATTAGTCCAATCGTTTATAAGATATAGGTAATTATTAGAGATTCTTTGTCTAAGCTCATTTTTACCGATATTAACCTTTAAATTATTTCCTCTACTAACACTTCCGTAAGTGGTAAACATAAATATAGGTTCATTCCTTTTAAATTTATCTTTAATAAATTTGATTTTATCTTGATTCTCATTATTCAAATCTCCAGAGTTGATAACAACAAACATATTATCAGCAGCTTTTTTAGCTTCTTCAAAACTAACATCAAAAACATTAGCATAGATACAAATGGTACCCATTTTTATATTTGAAAGAGAGAAAATCTCATTACCATCCAAATCAATTCCTTTATTGGTCATAATTATCCCATTTGAGATGGCAGCTTTGTTACAAGCATTGCTTTTATAAAGTTCTAAAATATTTTTTATAAAAATCCAAATCTTTTTCAAACGAGTGTATTCAAATACAGGATCTGAAATTGATGTTTTTTTGGATTTTTTTAATTTCAATCTAGATTCTAGTGATGCTATATTACCAAAATGATAATTAGTACTTTGATTGATAAAATCAATTTTAGCTCTACTAGGGTTCAATTCTCCTGTAAAAAGAATTGCTAAATCTTTAGCTACATTAACACAAGTATTTTTACAATCAACTTTTATAGACTTTGCTATAGTTTTGATTTCTCTAGGAATACCAGTGTTTATATCGACAGAATAACCTCTTGTTTTATTATAGTAATCATTTTTAAGAGATTTCATTATATCTTCTGGAATTTCGTGTATTTTTATATCTTCTTTATTATATGATTCGAGTTTTTTTGATATATAATTCCAATTAAAATTAGAAATTCCAGGATGTTCAGCTGTTGCAGACATACCTATAATCAGAGCTTTTGAGGTCCAATCAGCAAGCATAAGCTCTGGAGTATATTTCATTTCATAATTATTTAAGCTGCAATCTCCACCAAATTTTTCTTCCTGTAGAATATTTACTATAGAGAACCCTCTATCATAAACAGAATATAGAAATGTTGAATTGGAAGATAGTTCTTTATTGAAATTTTTATTTTCTACTATATCTAATATATAGTCTACAAAATTTAAAGAACTGTCTTTTGAAAAGTTTAACTTCTTTAATACAGAGGAAATACTATCACTATCAGATAGCTCTATTTTCTTTCTGTGTTTTCTTCTTTCTTTGTATACTTTTGCTATAGAAGAGAATTCAAAGAAAGCTGAGTTGATGTAGTGCGATATATCATTTATCATGGTATTTAAATCTAAAAACTCAAAATCAGCAAGGCTATTCAAATCATTTTTAGAAATTATAATATTGGATTGAATATCCGGATTAATAGTTTCTAGAGCTTTACAATAAGGTATATAAACATAACTTTTATTTGTATCATAATAAGATTCTGCACTCGTATAATTCATAATCTTATCTATAAATTGCGCTTCCTCTATAATCCCTTCTTTATCTTTATTCTTCTTATAAAATTTAATTGCCCATTTGTTTTTAAAATATTTTTCTTTTATTTCTTTGCAATCAAAGGAAAGTTTATTTATCTTAATTTTATATTCATCAATATCTTTAAAATCCATTTCTTCTTCATGATAAAGTGCATTAAATATACTTTTAAAAATTTCAGCGATATCTTTTACAAGATTTTTAGAAAAGATATTATCTAAGATTTCTCTTTTTACAAAATCAACTTCATCGATTATGATAATTGCATTTCTCATAAAATCTTTATTATTAAAGAAATAATATTTTTCAGAAATAATAGGATCGTTTTTAACGAGAAACTTAGAGCTTGTCATTATAAAAATCTGTTTTGCAGAGCAAAGAGATGCTGGATATAATTTAGAAATAAATCTCCACTCATCACTACTCATCATAAATTCATATGGGCTAATATCTTTGCCAACAACTTCTTTTTTATATCTTTCATTAAATGTTTTTGAAAGATTATGTCTAAAAGAGCGTTCTGCTTCTCTAAAGTCTTCTTCTGGAAATGAATCTGTAGGATTTTTTTTATCTTGTTTCATTAAAATATAATATTCAAGATTTGAAAAAGATTTTTTTAAATCATCATTATATTTTAAAATATTTAAAATATCTTTTTTTACCTGAGATAAATTATTTGTCCGAGATACAGTATTAGGATCTAATACAAGAATTTTACTTTTTACTCTATTCCGATTTTCTTTATCTTCTCTAAAAAAGTTATCTATCCTCTCAAAAAGATTTTCAACAAATTCATTTTTATTTTTTATTCTTGGAGTTGTAAAGACTAGTGTTCTTCCACTATTGATGGCTTTGAGCATAGCGAATATAGCAGCTTCAAAAGATTTCCCACTTCCTGTGGGAGTAGGAATAAAGGCTATTCCTTTGGTGTGTTTAGAATAATAATCTAGTGTATCAGAAATTATAAATGACATAAATTACCTCCTAAAAAGGTTTATTTTAGATAGATATTAAATATATTGTTTAAATATTAACTATCTGTATTTTGATTATAGTCTTTTAAAATAATAAAAGCAATATAGTCTATTAAAAGGATTTTTTATAGTAATTTATATGATTATAAGATATTCTTTTAAGAATTTTTTAAATATATATTAATTTATTATCAATAGTAAGTTTGCAGATCCAATAAAAACTGTTTTAATAATAAAATATTAGGGGCAGTCATACTACTAAATTTAATATGTCTGCCCCTTTTCCATTTAAATATTTTATTCTTCCATGTCAATTTCATCTAATATTTCATTTATTGATTCATACGACTTTGCTTCTATTTCTCCGTTTATTATTTTCCTTGCTTCCTCCATAGCAAGCTCTGTTGTAGTATTGTACTTAGCTTGTTCTTTATTCTCATCTTTAGACACTCAAATCACCTCTATTATTAAAAAACTCCTCTATTATCCCATCCAACTGCCTTCTAATCACGTCAAAATCACAATCAAGATCCAAAGTTCTAACATCTATCCTATTCCCACTCATAACATAGCTGCTCTCAGGTTGAATCAACTCATCAGTCCTAGCATACAAAAGCATACCAGACACATTCTTTCCGCGACAAGCCTTGTTCTTCACATAAGTAAAAATCTGGTACAAATTATGAGAATGAATAGTATTCTTATCAAACCTTACTTGTGTTGTATGACTATAATACTTAGCATCTATAATCAAAACATTGTTACCATAAGTCAAAGTTATATCTGTTTTCATAATAGGAAGCAAGTTATCCATCCCATCATCTAAAGCCCAATTTATATAAGATGCAGAAGGTTTTAACTCGGGATAATGCTTTTTATAATATTCAAGAATAAACTTTTCATAAAGCCTACTCATACTCTGCTCGTCAAGGAAGTTTAAAAGCTTTGTAGAGCCTTCTGTAGTTGTTTGAATAAGTCCATTGAGAACTAGATAGCATATAGAAATAAGCATCTGATAGCTTTGATTATTCTTGTTAAACTTCATATTCCAGTTTATTCTTTTAACGATCTTAATATCTAAACTTCGAACATCCTTAAAATACAATAAAAGATTTCTCAAAGACTTTTTCCTATGTGACTTAATATCCGATTTTATAAGCAATTGAATAGTTGTTTTTAAAATCCTATTTGCATAGCAATCTAATGAAAAATTATCGAAATTACAAATTAATTGATGATTTATAATTGTTTGCTTCTTAATAGATTCTGAAACATCAATTTTACCTTTTATATAATTAGAAACTTCTCTGGATTCTATATAATCTCTTTTTAATCCTCGTTTCTTTATCTGAATAAAAATTCCATTTTCAAGAATAGCTGCTAATAAATCTGCTGCATTTTCAAATTCTTCGGTTTCACAAAATGAGTAGGCATCACTTTTTAGAATTTGAAATGCATAGGCTAACATGTAATATATATTTTGTATTTTTATCATTTTATTTCACCAGTAATTATATTATTTTATCGCTTCATGAAGTAAATAGCTCCACTCTTCAACCTTATCACTCTCATCAAACCAATATTCATTTAATAGAGGGATTATCTCATAGTCCACAACAGATTTTAATAAGTAATCGTCAATATCATCATCAAAGCAGAAGAAACTATGTCCTATACAAAAATCCTTTCCAAGAGAGTCATCATTTTTAATGTCAGTATTAAGCTTTTTAATCGTTTCTATAAGTTTGTATAGCTTATCACTATTCATTTCTTCAAGATATTTTTTAAAACCATCAGAGTCAAATGCTGGCTCAAATTCAAAGAAAGCAAACCTTCTTCTTAGAGCATAGTCGATAATAGCAAGACTTCTATCTGCTGTGTTCATCATTCCAATTATGTATAAATTTTTAGGGATTGAAAACATCTCATCAGAATAAAGTAGCTTTATCTCAGTTCCTCTTTTATCATTTTCCATAAGCATAAACAACTCACCAAATATTTTGCTTAGATTTCCTCTATTGATTTCATCAATTATAAAGAAATAGTCGTTATTAGGATCTTGTTCTGCTTTTTTACAAAAGTTGTAGAAAGGTCCTTTTTTAAGCTCAAACCCACATTCATTAGGTCTAAAACCCATCATAAAGTCCTCGTAGCTGTAGTTTTGGTGGAATTGGATAGTCATTACTCTATCTTTGTTCTTTTCTCCAATTATTGAGTATGCAAGTCTTTTAGCTGCAAAGGTCTTTCCTACTCCTGGAGGTCCTTGAAGAATGATGTTTTTCTTGTATAGAAGAAGATTTTTTAGAATATAGTATTTTTCTTCGTCTAAATAGACTTCTTCAAGAAAATCAGATTCTGTGTATACATTTTTTCCTATATAATTATCTTCTAAGTTTTCTGAAACAACGTACTGATTATTATACTCTTGATTATTATCATTTAATGGATATTTATGCTCTTCTCTATCTTCATCTTCTAATCTTTTCTTTTCTACATTTATTTCCTCAGCTAGTGCAAATGCAACTCTGTATAATTCAGGAAAATTATTATAGCTATAATCTCCATTTTCCAAAATTTCTCTACAATCGCTGCATAAACTTAAATAGTCTTCTCCAGAGAATACGAATTTAAAATTATTTGCTTTATTTATAAATTCTTCTGGCATATTATTAGGATTTGATAAATACCAACGATTTATAGAGTCTAAGTTTATATATTCAAAAGGTCTAATCCAGAATAATCCCATAGTCAAATTCCATTTAATTCCCTTTTGTGTTAATGCAAGATTGTAATAATTTGTAAACTCTTCTCTGCTCTTTTCTGAATGAGTATCTGCATATTCAAGAGCTGCTTCAAACACATTCCAAAGATTTTGTATGTCCGACTTCCCTCTCTCCCCTATAAATCTGTAAAATACTGCGCTAAGATTGTTTAAGAAAGGAATTCCTCCAAATGAGTCTGGAGTTTTTACAGATATTGAGAATTCTTTTGCTAAGCCTTCAATTATACGGATTCTGTTCCGTAAGCTAATTTGTTTGTTGAATAGACCAAATACTGTGAATGGATCTATATCTATTATGTTTCTGTCTTTTTCTAGTGTTGGTAGAGATATGTTGTTTGTATAGTATACACGTTTGATTTTTTCTATGAGTTCTTTTCGGTTATTTTTATATTTTAGTAGTGTGTTGGCAAATTCCATGTAGAAGTTAGGCCAAGTTGGATATGTTTTCATAATGACCTCCTAAAGTTTATTATATTTTTATGTTACTATTTAAAAAATTTAAAATCAATATTTTGAAATATTTTACTTTATATATTATGAAAATAGTATTATAAGAATAATTTGATATTATAAATTATAAATCTCAAAATTCAAAATAAAATTTCTAATAATCATTGCTATTTTCCTACAAAAAACGTATCATAAAAGTATATTAATTCGTAAAATGCGAAATAATATACATAAAAGGAGGTGCAGCCATGATAGTAATGGATTTAAAAATAGATAACTTTTTTGCATTTAATAACTTTCACATCAACATGTCTTACCCTAAAAAAATAGTAGACTCTCTGATTAACCCAGAGCATCTACAGGATAGACCAAACTTTAGATACAAAAAAGTAAATATAATTTTAGGAGCAAATGCAACAGGAAAAACTTCTCTTGGAAGAATTCTCATGTCTTCATTTAACTTTATATCTCGCAAAGAAATTGTAGCTCTTACCGATTGTATAAACGACAACTCAAAAGAAGCGAGTATTTCTCTAGATTTTATAATTAATGAGAATAAATTATATAGACTTTTGGCAAGAATATTACCTGAGGGGGATAATCTATACAATGAAGATAACGTAAAGATAAAAGTTGCATCAGTTAATATAAACAAAAGGGATAATTATGAAATATGTGCTAAAAAGCTAGATAAATTAATTGAATCAGCAGATTATGGATATCTTGAAGAACTTGATAAAGTCAGCTTCTTTGGTTGGTTCTTTATATATGCCAATGACGAAAAATTCCATCAAGCTCCTTTAAGTGAAGAGTACTTTAAAATTTTAGAAACAGTATTAAAAGCTCTAGATCCTTCAATAAAAGGAGTGGAAAAAATCGAAGATGTTGAAAACTCGTATATAATTTCTCTAGGAAACAAGAAAATTTTGGTACAAGATGGTGAAATAGTTAAGAAAAACATAATTTCAAGTGGTACTGCTTCAGGAATTGCAATTGCTAATTTTTTAGCTGAAATAATTGAAGGAAAATGTGGATTTTATTATTGTGATGAGAAGTTTTCGTTTGTACATAGTGAAGTTGAAAAAGCTATTCTTAATATAATGATATCTAGACTTCCTCAGAATCAACAGCTATTTTTCACAACACACAACACAGATATATTGGATATGAATCTTCCAAAACATTCATTTACTTTCTTGAAGAAGTATAAAGTCGACGATGATTATGTGATAGAATGTGTTTATCCATCAGATTACCTAAAAAGAAACACTGATTCACTAAAATTAGCAGCTGAAAATGATTTATTTTTATCTTCTCCAGACCTAGATAACCTCTACACTTTATTAGAACTAAAAATATAGTAATAAATTAAATGAAGTAATTGACATTTTGTTAATATTCATTTATTATTAAGACATAAGGATCAAGCCCTAGTCTCACGTTGACGGGGCGTTTTTTTTTGGGGAGGACTTGTATGGCTAATAAACCATTTAAAACTTATAGGGAGCAACTTGATATATTAAGAAGCAGGAATTTAATTATTGAAAATGAAGAAAGAGCAATTGATATATTAAGAAGGGTTAATTATTATAATTTAATAAATGGATATAAAAAAATTTTTTTAGAAAAATCTAATTCTAATTTAGAAACTTATAAGGAAAATTGTACTTTAGAAGAGATTTATTCTCTTTATAAGTTCGATAGAGATTTAAAAAATATTTTATTGTATTATCTAATACAATTTGAAAATTCTTTAAAAAGTATCTGTGCATATCATTTTTCAAATAAATTCAGAGAAGATTATTCATATTTACAAGTTAAAAATTATTCACACGAAAAAGAAGATTTTAAATATGTATTAAATAATCTTGCAGAGTTATCAAAAATTATAAATAAAGAAAAAGATAATTCTGTAAAACCTCAAATTAAACACTACATTGATAAACATCACGAAATTCCTTTATGGGTTTTAATCAATTATTTAACATTTGGTAATGTTTCTTTTTTCTTTAATGCAATGGATAATGAATTAAAAGAAAGTGTATGTAAGGATTTTGGTATTCGGTTAAAAAGGCAATACGGTAATAGTTATCCGATTGAAAAAAATATTCTTAAAGATATAATAAAAATATCTAATTTATTTAGAAATGTATGTGCTCATGATGATATATTATTTTCATATAGATTAAAAAAGCCAATTTCAACAAAAGAATCAACTTCAAAATTTTTTAGAGTAAAGTTTAAAGGAAATTCTCTTTTTGATTTAGTTATGCTATTACAATTAGTACTTCCAAAGGATTGCCATGAAGAAATGATATCCAAAATTGAATTTACATTTAAATTGTATTCTAAAAGTTTTAAAAGCATTTCGTTAGAAGATATTATTGAAGAAGCTGGATTCCCAATAAATTGGACTGAAGATTATAAAATAAAATTACCTTAAAAATAAATATTAAATAAAAATTAAAAAAGAGGCTATTATACTATAAAATGGTCCCTATGTCAAGGACATATATAAAAAAGTCTTAAGCAGCAAGCAGCTGACTTCTATATTGAATAGGAGTCAGCTGTTTTAAATTCCACTGACAACGATCATTATTATAATAATCCATATAATCATCTATTAAACTTTTTAACTCTTCAAATGTATTGCAACTTTTATAATCTATTTCATCTTTCATATGACCAAAGAATGACTCCTGCGGAGCATTGTCCCAACAATTACCTTTTCTAGACATAGATTGACCTAAATTATATTTTTTTAACAAGTTCTGAAAAATAGTACTTGTATAATGAACTCCTTGATCAGAATGAATAAATGCATCTTTATGTAATTTGTCTGAATTTGATAACATGAGATTGTTAATAGTTGAAATAACAATATCCATTTTTAAATTCTTCGATAAATGATACGATAAAATTTCATTCGTAGAAGAATCTTTTACAGTTGATAAATATGCTGTTTTCCCATTGCCGTACGGCATATACGTAATATCAGTTAAAAGTACTTTTCCTGGTATACCTTGTTTAAATTCTCTATTCAATTTATTAGGAACTGTGTGATGTTCTTTTCTTGCTTTTCCCATACGTTTAGCTGGATTTGACTCGCGAATAGGACATTTAATTCCATATTTTTTCATTATTCTTTGAATTTTTTTTCTGTTAAATATTATATTAAATTTACTTTTTAAAATCATTTTTATTGAACGAGAACCTTTTTTGTATCCTCTGAACTTATATGCTTTAAGAATTATTTCTTTTGCTTCTAAATCCTTTTCTTCTTGTTTGCTTATTACATTCTTGTTTTTTAAATAGTTATAAAATCCAGATCTAGATACTCCTGCAACAATACATAGATGTTTTATCATTTTTTTTAAACAATATTTATTTATTACATCATTAATTAATTTGAATATTTTCACCGAAGGTAGCTTATTATTCATCACCTGCCTTTCTTCGAAGTCTAGCTTTTTTACTAGTTCTAGCTCTGCTTTAAGATATGCTATTTCAGCATCCTTCTTATCTATTATCTCTTTATCTGTTAATTTTCTTTTTCTTGGTCTTCCAGAATTATTAACTCTAGAATCATCTAGTCCCAAAATACCATTTTCTTTATATGACTTTCTCCATCGCTCGCTAGCGCATTTAATACGTTTTGCACCTATGATGTTAGTGTCAAAACCTGCTTCTTTAAATATCTGTGTTGGATTTTTTCCCTTATTGTATTCTGTTATGAAATGTATTTTAAATTCATTTGTATATGTTATTGATTTACAGCTTACATTCTTTACAAATGGATTTTTTGATAGCTCTAATGTTTCTTCTTTACTAAATTGTTTTTTACTCATAAATTACTCACCTCTATATTAAAATTATACAAAAAAAGAACCTATAGATGAAACACCTTTTTACAAGTGTCCATTCTATAGGTTCCATTTTACTATTTTTAGTATTAGCCTCTTTTACTTTTTAAAAATTATCCTCTTAATCCTCTTGCCTGTCTATCCATATCCTCAACAACAATATCATAAATCTCACCAAGTGTCGAACAATACTCAAGCACCTTCCATGGCTCATTAGTATGGAAATGAATCTTAATCATATCCTCATCCCCAACTGCTAACAAACAATCACCATCAAAATTACTCTCGAAATACTCATTTATCGCATCCTCATCAAGACCTTCTCCGTCTATCAAAAGCTGCGTATCATATCTATACTCTAACATCTCTATTCTCCTACCTTTCAAAATATTAATACTAAAATAATACCCATATTTAGATTAATAAACCTAAAAACACATAAAATAATTGACATTTTATTAATATTATTTTATTATCAAAACATACGGATCAAGCCCTAGTCTCATGTTGACAGGGCATTTTTAATATAAAGGATTTATATACTTAATAAATAAAAACATAAAATAAATAACGAGGTATTAAAATATGGAAAAAACAATATTATTCGATCTAGATGGCACACTAACAGCATCTGGAATAGGAATCACAAAATGCGTACAACACGCACTTGAAAAAATGGGACACCCAGAAAACAACCTAAAAAAACTAGAAATCTTCATAGGACCACCACTGATAACTCAGTTCATGGAGTACCTAAACATTTCAAAAGAAGAAGCAGAACAGGCAGTTGCATACTACAGAGAAAGATACACAACAGTTGGAATCTTTGAAAACGAGCTATATCCAAACGTAGAAAAAATGCTAAAAACTCTAAAAGATAACAACTACACACTTGCAGTATCATCATCAAAACCAGAAAAATTCGTAAAACAAATACTAGAACACTTCAAAATTGAACAATATTTCGATGAAGTTGTCGGAGCTACAATGAGCGAAAAAAGAACTGACAAAGCAGAAGTAATTGAAGAAACACTAAAAAGACTTGGAAGAATAAATTGCTCAAATAACGATGTAAATAATATCGTAACAGAAAAAACTATAAACACAGAAAACATAATAATGGTAGGCGACAAAAAACACGACGTCCTAGGAGCCAGACAATTTGGAATCCCTTGTATCGCAGTATCTTACGGATATGGAACAATAGAAGAACTAACAAACGAAAACCCACACAAAATCGTCAACACAGTAGACGAACTACTAGCCTACTTACTAAACAACTAATAGTATAAGTATAATGAGATAATAATTATTGTTAACATAATAAAAAATAAGTAGCTAATTTACTTACTTGTTTCATTTTAGCAAATATAAAAATGGGAGTGGCATAAATTATTTTTCTGCAGGCATCCCTTTTGAATAGATTTTTTGTAAGTATATAATTAAATCTCAACAATCTGCAGAACTTCGCAGCTTATTTGCGTATGCTTGAAAAGCTACGCTTAAATAGGGCGAAGTTCGAAGCCTGGAGAGATTAATTATATACTTACTTAGAAAATCTAAAAGGAGATGCCGAAGAAAAAATTTTCGACATCTCCCATTATATATTTATTCGTTTCTTAATGCTTTAACCGGATCCTCTTTTGCTGCCTTTCTCGATGGAATTATTCCACCTAAAAGTGTAAGCACAATACTTATCATTATAAGTACTATCCCTGCCCAAAGAGGAAGAGCCGCATTCATATTAGTCTTACCAGTAACATTGTGTATCACCTGATTTATAGGTACAATCAAAATCAAGCTCACAACAATACCTATAATTCCCGCAAGTGCCCCAATGATAAACGTTTCAGCATTGAACACCTGAGAGATATTTCTCTTAGAAGCACCTATCGCTCTAAGTACACCAATCTCTTTCTTACGCTCAAGCACACTTATATAAGTGATAACTCCTATCATAATTGACGAAACTACAAGCGAAATTGCTACGAACGCAACTAAAATATAACTTATAGAATTTATAATACTTGTAACAGAAGACATCAAACTTCCAACCATATCAGTGTAAGAAATCACCTTGTCCTCATCTACTTTTTCCATATCCTCGTTGTATTTATCTAAAATATCTATAACTTTTTCCTTTTCTTCAAAATCCTTAGGATATATAGAAATCATAGAAGGATCGTCCATTTCAGCATAACCTAATTTCTTAATATTATTGTCAAAAGTATCCTGTTCTTGATACATACTAGCAGTCATAACTTCCATCATTTCTTCCTCAGACATATCGACATTCATCGCATCTGCAAACACACTCGCATCAAAACTAAACGCATTTGCCATACTCTGGCTAAGTTTTCTCATAGATGCGGTGATTTCTCTTTCAATAGTTGCTGAGATAGAACCTGTTGCAGAGCCCATATATTTCTGAAGAACTGCATATATCTGCTGCTCAAGATTATTTTCCTTTGAAATAGCATCTAAATGACTTCCGATAATATTCTTGCAATCAGCAGTATTCAAATACTCAAGGAAATATCTTCCTATTTTCATAACATCTGCCACATTATTGTCAGTTATAAACTTCTTATACTTTTCAATAGCAGCCTGTAAAATCTTGTTCATCTGTTCCTGAGTTAACTTGATTTCTCCATTTGTTTTGATAGCTTCCTCAACCATCTCAGTTACCATTTTTTCAAGTTCAGGATCTTTAAAATAAGACTCTATAATTCCCTGATACTTAGTAAAGTCCATATCTTTGTTTTCCTTTAGATAAATTAAATATCCATTTCCAACGTCTTTTATTAAACTATTTATCTGCTCAGGAGTTATTTTTATATTAATCTGATTTATAATATCAGAAGGTTTTATACTAGGCATATTAATCTGGCTAAATAAGTTGTTTAAATTGCTAAAATCTGCATTAATCCGATTTGGATTTATGCTAAAGGCAGATGCAAATTTTGAAGTGTCTACATTAAACATAGACTTCATATCAAAAGCAGATTTTGAAGTATCTTCAAATCCCTTGCCAGTAAATACGTTTGTATCCTTGTCAGCTAGCTGCTTTTTAACAATCTGACTTTCAGATGCCTGTTTTATAACATGGTCTTCAAGTTCTGGAGTGTAGTATATCGCTGGCATAAGCATTCCCATTCCAGCTTCCTTCTTAGGCTGAACAATTCCAGTTATTTTAAGAGTTTCCCCTTCTTTAACTAGCTTTTTCATATACTCATCGTTGTTTCTCTTGTCTTTCCAAACATTGTAGTTTGAATCGTATTCGTAGTAATCTGTTGCATTTACTAGTTTAAATTCTTTTCCAAGAACATCTTTGTAAGAATATCCTTTTTCGCCTTCAGGAACAATTACTTCTTCTTCCTTTGCAAATTTATCTACCATTTCATCGAGTTCTTTAGGATCTCTCAGATTAAGTGCATATAAATAATAGTCGCTAATTCCACCATTTTGAGTAAGAACTAACACACATTCATTGTATTTTGTAGGCCATTTTCCAGCTTTTACCTCATACTGATCTCTGTAAAGGCTCTTGTTTCTAGGCATTTGATAGAATATATCCGTACTCATCATACTAGAAACCATGCTATTTGAAGATGCTTCAGAGCCAAGTCCCATAGAATTGAATGATTTATCTGGATGCACCTGTCTCACTTTTTCTGTGTTAGTGCTGTAAATCTGAGGAACAACGTCATAAGAATATTCAACCGCATTTGTATGTTTTGCTATACCAGATTTATCTGAGTCTAAGAACTTTTTAAAAGATTTTAAGTCATTTGAGCCTACAGTAGAGAACATTCCGCTTACCATATTTTCAACTTTCATATCTTTTTTCTCATTGCTGCCTTTAGATTCAGAAGAAGCCCCAGACATTCCACTCAACATAGATGTGAAATCATACCCTGCCTTTTGAATTTGAAGTGGGTATTCTGACAAAGTCTTTTCTTCAATATCTGCAATGTAATTGTTTACACCATTTGATAGAGATAATATCAGTGCAATCCCAATTATCCCAATGGATCCAGCAAATGCAGTTAAAAATGTTCTTCCCTTTTTAGTCTTTAAGTTGTTGAAACTAAGCGAAAGAGAAGTAAGGAACGACATAGAAGTTTTTCCCATATTTTCGTGAACTGCTTCATCTAAATTTCCATTATCTTCTATTATAAATGGGTTTGTATCTCCACATATTTTCCCGTCTTTTAATGTGACAATTCTTGTAGAATATTCGTAGGCAAGCTCTGGATTGTGCGTTACCATTACGACCAATCTATCTTTTGCAACTTCTTTAAGTAAATCCATAACCTGAACACTTGTGTCTGAATCAAGTGCTCCAGTTGGCTCATCTGCAAGAAGTATGTCAGGGTCATTTACAAGTGCTCTAGCAATTGCAACCCTCTGCATCTGCCCACCTGAAAGCTGATTTGGCTTTTTATGAATATGGTCTATAAGCCCAACTTTTTCCAAAGCCCGTATAGATTTTTCACGCCTTTCAGATTTTGTTATCCCAGATATTGTAAGTGCTAATTCGACATTTGATAAAATTGTCTGATGTGGAATTAGATTGTAGCTCTGGAATACAAATCCTATCGTGTGGTTTCTGTAGGAATCCCAATCTCTGTCTTTGTACTTCCTTGTCGAAATTCCGTTTATAATTAAATCTCCATCGTCGTATCTATCCAAACCACCTATAATATTTAAAAGTGTCGTCTTTCCAGATCCACTTGGCCCTAAAATAGAAACAAACTCGTTATCTCTAAGATTTAGACTGACATCGTCGAGTGCCTTCTGAACTAAAGGCCCCGTTCTGTATTCTTTGTGTATGTTTTTAACTTGCAGCAAGGTTAATCACTCTCTTTTCTGTAAATTACTGTGAATTAAAATATTGTATATTTAATCGTTTTAAAAATAATATTCATTTTAATATAACACGATTATTTATAATATTATTATATATCCTAAACTAAAAAAAATATATAAAAAAAGCACTTAATTAACAAAATTAAATGCCTTTTTATTACCAATCTATTTATAAATTTACAAATTTTGTCGCAATCTTCTCAGCAAAGGTAGAATCGTGTTCGACAAATATTATAGTCGGTTCGTATCTAAGTAGCAGCTCCTCAATCTGAATTCTGGAATATATGTCTATATAATTTAGTGGCTCATCCCAAACATATAGATGTGCTCTCTCAGACAAGCTCTTTGCTATTAGTACTTTCTTTTTCAGCCCTTCACTAAAACTAGAAATATCATTCTCAAATAAATCTCTCGAAAAATCTAGTTTTCTTAGTAGTGATTTAAACAGCGATTCATCTAATCCATTCTCTCTAGCAAATTCGGATAAGCTTCCTTTTAAGAATGATGTATCCTGAGATACATAAGAAATCTTAAGTCCACTTCCTATAGATAAAAATCCTTCTATACTATATTTATCTATTTTATTAGAATTTTCTATTCCTATTTTATAATCTATTTCTCCGATTAAGATTTTTAAAAGAGTAGATTTTCCACATCCATTTTTTCCAGACACACAAACTCTATCTCCCTTTCTTATATCGAATGTCAAATTCTCAAACACATTTTTATCTGATCCAGGGTATTTAAAAGATAGCTTATCTGCAGTTAACAGAACATTTGTTCTATATCCGTCAAATACGAGCTTAATGTCGTCATACTTTTCTATATTGTGCAGCAGCTTATTTTTTTCTTCAATTGCTTTAAGTTGTCTGTTTTCAATGCTTTTAGACCTTTTCATCATCTTTTCAGCCTTGTGTCCAACATATCCTCTATCTGGTTTTGAGTCCATATCGGCAGTCATTTTCTTACCTTTCTCTGCCTTAGACGACCAAACACTTGTTCTATATACGGATTTTTCGAGCCTTTTTATCTCAGATTTTAGCTTTTCGTTCTGTGCTAACTCGAAATTATCCTGCATAATTTTATTATTCCACCAAGAAGTGAAGTTCCCTGCTTGAATTTCTATGTTCGTTTTGTTTATAGAAATGATATGATCACAGCAATTATCCAAAAGTTCTCTATCGTGTGACACCAAAATAAAGCCTTTTTTAGATTTTAAATACTCTGAAATAATCTTCCTAGCACCTACATCTAAGTGGTTTGTAGGCTCATCCAATAATAGGAACTTATTTTCAGAGATAAACATTGCTGCTAACAGAACTTTTGTTCGCTCACCGTTCGATAAACTTTCAAAAGGTCTGTACAGAACATCGTCATCTATCCTAAGCATAGAAAATTCTCTGTAAATATCCCAGATTTCATCTGTTTTGCATATTTCTTCTACTATTTCTATCGTATCTTTTGAAATATCTTCTACTTGATATGGAAAATATCCAAACTCCATATCGCACGAAATACTTCCTTTATACTCTAATTTGTTTAATAAGATATTTAAAAATGTAGTCTTTCCTCTACCATTTCTTCCAACAAATCCCAATTTCCAATCGGAATCTATTGTAAAACTTACATCCTCAAATATATTTTGATAACTTCCTGGATATGAGAAAGTTAAATTATTTACTTTTATCATTGTCATAAAATCGCCTCCTTTATTTTGTTGAGGCAATATTGGATTTATATAATTTTTTTGATTTATTATATGATTTTTTTAATGAAGTTATTTATTATTTCATTAAAATAACTATAATTATCGTAGTTGGAATTATGTCCTGCAATTGGAATTATTTCAATAGGATAGTTTTTACTTTTATTCCATAATTCATTATATTTTTTAACATATCCTACCTTATCACAATCACCATAAACTAAAAGAACTGGACATTTTAATTCAACATTATCATGAGTAGCAAAAGAATTGTATATTTTATCTGCTGCAACAAGCATATTTTCCTTACCAAGTTTCACCAGAGCATTGTACATATTTTTTCTGCCGTTATCAGTAACAGATGATTGCTTTGAAGATATTTTACAATAATAGTTATAAGGATAAAAACTTGCAAAAGAGCTAAAATGCTTAACCCAAAATAGATCTAAGCTTTTATAATTATCCTTTCCAAGTGGAGATGTATCAACACCTATAAAACAAGCAGCTTTTGAGTCTATATTAGCTAGTTGTTGTGCAAAATATCCTCCAGCAGATTGACCTACTACTGCATATCTTGAAATATCTTCATTTTCAATTAATTTTGCTAAATCACTAGCTACATTATCTATTGAAAAATCATTATATCCAATTGATTTCCCATGAAGTGGTAAATCTATAGTTATTACTTTATAATCTTTAGAAAAAAATTCAACTTGCATATCAAAAAGGGTATGGTCAACTGTAAGACCATGTAAAAATACAATTGCATTAGAAGAATTATTTTCATTAACCCAATAGTATATACTGCCTCTATCTGTTTTTATACTTTTTTCAATCATCTTACATCTTGAACCTCCTTGTTATACAAATAAATTTATAAAAAATAAAGGTGCTCCAAACTCGAAGCACCTCTATTATATATTAAATATCTTCAAATATCAAATTTATGTACTAAAATATCTCAAACTTTGCCTAAATTAAGCCATTTTCTAAACAATAATGATAAATTCCGTCATCTGCTGAAGTACCACAAATCTCGTCTGCAACTTCTTTAACATGGTCAAGCGCATTTCCCATAGCAACACCTGTTCCAACAGTTTGAAGCATTTCAATGTCATTTCCACCATCTCCAAATGCCATAGACTCAGATCTATCAATTCCGTAGTATTCTAAAATAGCCTCGATTCCTTTGCCTTTTCCACCATTTACAGGAATTATATCGACTGCTCTATCCCACCATGCAGTTATTCTAGCATTTTCTACATCTTTTAAAATATCGTCGTACTCGTCCTTTCTTCCACCCATCATCATCTGATAGATTTCGCCTTTTAAAACCTCATCAAAATCATC
Organism: Peptacetobacter hiranonis; assembly: GCF_008151785.1. GTDB lineage: Bacteria > Bacillota > Clostridia > Peptostreptococcales > Peptostreptococcaceae > Peptacetobacter > Peptacetobacter hiranonis. The sequence continues at coordinate 1,083,175 of NZ_CP036523.1, read as the reverse complement.
GCTTACAGGAACTTCCTGCTTAGCAAAACCGAAATAATCAGATAAATCTTTGTCAGTTCCATTTGCAACAACTCTATCTTTACCAGCAATAGACACAGGTCTATTAATTTTAGTTGCATTTTCAATCATTCTCTCAACGTCTACCTTAGGAATTGGTGTACTAAGAATAACATCGCTGCTATTGAAGCAATATGAACCGTTAAAAGTTAGAAACGCATCGAAATCAACTCCATCAAACTTAGGTACACTACCAGGAGCTCTACCAGTCGCAATACAAATCTTTACTCCATTTTCCTTTAATCTAAGAAGTGTCTCCACAGTCTTATCCGAAATGGCCTTTTTCGTCATATCTATCAAAGTACCATCTATGTCGAAAAATATAATCTTTACCTTACTCATAAAAATTCCTCAAAACTTTCTCTTATTTTAAAAAATACTTTATTATTTAATATAATTTACAACACTAATTGATAATAACACAAAAAAACAAACATGTCTACTTAGAGAAATCACCCCAGTTAAAAGTTAAATAATAAAAAATACTGCCACAGAACACCTTTAAAAGGTGTTCTTGTGACAGTACCTTTAACTGACACCTAACGGTCGTCAGTTTTTTTGTATTCAAATTTAGCTCCACAATTAGGACAAATTAATTCTGGCATATTTTTTTCATTTAGCGAAGCTATCGCTCCCAATGAAAAGAATGCATCTTGTCTTAGTTCTTCTAATATAAATTCTGGTACTCCTTTTTCAAATCCACAAGACTTACATTCATAATTGTATAACTTTTGTCCTTTACTCATTTCTTCTAATTCTTTTAGCATACTATTTCTCCTAATAATTTTAATTACACTAATTATACACTATTATTTATATTTGAGTATAGCAAAGCTAGCCTATTTAATAGACTTTTAAAATAATTCTATTTGTGTTGTTGTATTCAAAGAAATTTCTTTTTCTATAATTTCTTCGTAGATTATTCTTTTATAATTTGATTTATCTAGTACATTATATATTAATCCATATTTATAATGCCATATTTCCCATAGAATCATGTCTTTTCCACACTTTTTACAAATATAAGGATTTACTCCAAATGATTCTATCAATCTATCTTTAAAATTTTTCTTTACTGTATTCTTCTTTTTTATCAGCTTAGATATATTTCTGTGTCTCATAAAATTATATAATTTCAATATTTCTATGCTTAATTTATTTTTTACTCTTGAATATAGACCGTATCTTCTTGCAACTCTAAAACCCTTCGGGTGAATATGTTGGGTTATTTTACCTATAAATTCTAATACATTTACAGTTATTTCTCTTTTTCCCTTAGGTTTTTTGTTTTCATACCAGTAAGTTACATTTTTCCCATCGTAATTAATTATTCTATACTCAGCGATAGCTGGTCTAGCCAAATATCTACCTATATATTGAGTTGCCTGTTTTATATTAGTTAAACGTCTTTCTGCATTTACATAGAATTCTTTCTTATATAACTTATTTATCAAATTTCTAGTTTTTCTATCTCTAAAGTTGTTTTTTATTATATCTAGTACCAACTTTCGCCATACTTTTTTCATATATGTATACGGTATGAAATCTAATTTTTTAAACCACTTATTATTTCTATCTATTCCACCTTCGGTGTATAAGGCATGTATGTGAGGATTCCATTTTAAATCTCCACCAAAAGTGTGTACTACAGCAATTACCCCTAATTCATAATCTCCATTTGTTTTCTTTTTATGAAAACTATCTAATACCTTATATGTAGCATCTTGTAAATCTTTTAAAAGCTCTCGCTTTCTGTAGAAATAGACTCTTAACTCCTCTGGAATTGTGAAAACTGCATGTCTATGAGAAACATCAAGAATATTTTCTACCTGTTTTTCTGCCCATTCCATAGAATATTTTCTTCCACACTTTGTGCAAAACTTACTTTTACAAGTGAACCCTTGAATATACTCCTCTCCACAGTCTATACATTTATGTTTTATATATCCTTTTTCTATATTTCCACAATTTAAAGCCTTTATTACAGTATTTTCTATCTGATCCCTCATTTCTCTTCTAACTTTATTCCAATATTTTAGTTTGAATTCTTCAAAGTGATTTTTTAATATTTTCTTAATGATTTTTTCATCTTTTTGTTTTTTCAATACATTCATATTACTATTGTACATAAGTTTTCCACAGTTTTAAATTATTATAATTTCCTTAGGAATAAAAAAAGATTGTAGCATTTATTTAGCTACAATCCTTTTGTATCGATTTAAGAGTCCCTACTTGTAAATTCTATAGTGAATAATACCGCATTTCCTCTGTTTGTCATTTTGTACTCAAATCCATGCTTAGCAAGAATCTGACTTGTTAAGTAAAGACCTAGTCCACTTCCTCCAGTTCTTCTCGATCTTGATTTCTCAACTCTAAAGAATGGATTAAATATATTTTTAAGAGATTCATCAGAAATTGTTATTCCAGTATTTTCAACTTCTAATATAGAAGGTCTAAATCCTCTTTCTATAAATCTAATATTTATATTCTCTCCTTCTGGAGTATATTTTATAGCATTATTTATGATGTTATACAATGCCTTTGAGAATTTATCTTTATCAGCATTTATTTTTGCATCACTACTAATTGCAACTCTAGTCTTTAAATTTTTCTCGTCTATAAGAAATTCCTGTCTTTTTAGGATAACCTCTACAAGTTCTTTAACACTAAGTGTTGTTGGTTTAAAGGATGCAGACATTATATCTGTCTTAGAAATTTCAATCATTTCATTTACCAGATCTTTAAGCTCTTGAGTAGATGTATATGATTCCTTCAGATATTTATCTCTATCCTTGTATTTACCAATATTGTATATCATACCTTCAAGCTGCCCACTTATTATCGTTATAGGAGTCTTTAGCTCATGAGATATAGTTGCAATAAACTCTCGCCTATTCTCTTCCTCTCGTCTCTCTTTTTCAATTATCTCTATAAGTGGCTTAGTAATTGTATTTGAATATATATATGCACCCAAAATACCAATCAATATTGCAGCAAATATCGTAAATGGAACTAAATTTCTAAGTACTTTATTTGCCTCATTAATGGGCTGTAAAGGCATAATTATATCCAGAACACAGCTTTCATCCATCTCTTTAATATTTACCTCTGTAGATAATCTATACTCGCTGTTTAGGCTATTCATTAAATATTTACTGTATTTTAGAAAGACTACTTCATTTTTACCATAAATTATATTACCTTCTTGGTCTCTTAGAAGTATTGCTAAATTTTGCTCCTTAGACATTCTGTACAAATCCTCTTCAAACCGACTTATATCCTCATTCTCTGCAGCTGCAACAGCTTGCTTTACAGAATCCTGAAGGGCTTCTATCTTATATCTGTGATAATACTTAGGCAATAGAAAATACAACATACCGTAAATTAAAAGCGCAAGAGCAACAAGTAATGCTGTTGTTATAGAAAACAGCTTATACTTGATGTTCATGTTTTGCCAACGCTTATATATTCTTGTCAAGTGTGTATCCTATTCCTTTTACAGTTTTTATATAAGGAAGAGTTATTTTCTTTCTTATATTTTTAATATGTGCATCTACTATTCTTGTATCTCCGTAGTAGTCGTATCCCCATATGCTATCTAATAGGCTTTCTCTTGTTATTACCTGTGGGTATTTTTCTATAAGCTCTTTTAGTATATTAAATTCTTTAAGAGTTAACTCTATTACATCTCCATCTATTTCTGCTGAATATGTATCTAGGTTTAATTTTAGTTTTTCAAAAGTTATAAAGTTATCACTTATTGTTTTATTACTTCTTCTCAATATAGCCTCTACTCTTTTAACAAGTAAGTTAAATGAGAATGGTTTTGTTATATAGTCATCACACTCTATTTCAAATCCTTTTAACTGGTCGCTCTCCTGGTTAAGAGCTGTAAGGAATATGATAGGTACACTAGATGTCTTTCTGATCATCTTACATACCCCATATCCGTCTAGATTAGGCATCATTATATCTAAGATTATAAGGTCATAGTTGTTTTCCTTAAATTTCTGTATCCCCTCTATTCCATCATTTGCTGCATCCACATTGTATCCTTCTGCGCTCAAGAACTCTGTGATTAAATCCTGTATGCTAGCATCATCTTCAATTACTAATATAGAAGAATTCATTTTATCCCTCCTTATAAATTCATACTCCCTTATATTATATCACACTTTCCTCTTTTTAACTTCATTATAATTTCGGGTATTTTTCTAAATTTTACCCTTCTAAGCTTAAATTAAACCTATATTTTTTTAATTCGAGAAAAATTTAATATTTATTAATAAAAAAAGAGCTTCCTTGTCTATGATTATAGACCAAAAGCTCTTATCTTTTCAATATTTATTAAGAAAATAAATCTTATTTCATATTTAATAATTTAGTTTGAAGTTTAAATTTATTTCAAGTTACTTTACTTTTTTAACTAAAAGTCTATTTTATCTATTATTCCAGCTAAATAAGCCATAACAACACCGTAGTTAGTCATCGGTATGTTTTGCTCTTTTGCAGCTTCGATTCTAGATAATACATATTTTCTGTTAAACATACATCCACCGCAGTGAATTATTAAATCGTATTTACTTAAGTCCTTTGGAAAATCTCTACCAGCAACTATATCAAAAGTAAGTCCCTCACCAATTTTCTTTTTAAGTCTATTTGGAATTTTTACTCTTCCTATATCCTCTTCAAGTGGAGCGTGAGTACATGCCTCGGCAATTAAAACCCTTGAATTTTCTGTAAGATTTTCTATGGCTTTAACGCTTTCTCTATAATAATCTATATCGCCTTTAAAATCTGCAAATAATACTGAGAATGAAGTAAGTCTACTTTCTTTAGGCTTTTTAGCATATACATCTCCAAAAATTTGTGAGTCGGTGATAATTAAATCTGGAGGAGATACAAGTTTTGATATCATAGACTCCATAGTATCTGCAGTTGCACACAATACAAGACATTTGTTGTCCAATAAATCTCTTATTGTCTGAACCTGAGGAAGTATTAATCTTCCTTTTGGTGCTTGAATATCCTGTGGCATTACTAGCAGTACAGTATCCCCATCTTTTACAATTTTACCTGTTATACTTCTCATAGAATATTCTTCTGGTAAAAGCCTTATTAACTCTTCTCTTATTAACGCTACACCTTTTTTATCAACTGCACTGGTTAATATAGGTTTTATTTTTAATTCATCAGATATATTTTCTGTTGCTTTTTCTAAATTTAAATCAGATATTTTGTCTATTTTATTTATTACAACTAAATAAGGAACTTTAGCTTTTTTTAGATTAGATATCCATTCTTTTTCTATTTCAATATCCAGTCCTTTAAACATTTTTTCCTCTTTAATCAATATATTTTCATCAGAAAGTACTACAATTGCTATATCTGTCTTATTCACTGCATCAAGAGTTCTCTCTACTCTCATCTGCCCTAATTCACCCTCATCATCAAATCCTGCTGTATCTATAAACACAACAGGTCCAATTCCATGAAGTTCCATAGATTTGTAGACAGGATCTGTAGTGGTTCCAGCAAAATCAGATACCAATGATATATTTTGACCAGTTATAGCATTTATTAATGAAGATTTTCCGTTGTTTCTTCTTCCATATATTCCAATATGTAGCCTTTCTGCCCTTGGAGTTTCATTAAGTCCAGCCATATTTCTCTCCTTGTTATATGTTTTTATAGATTAATGGTGTGTCAGAAAAATACCGACACACCATATTTTTATAATTAAAATTTATTAGAATCTAAAATCTCTTTTTCCTTCATCTATTGCATTTAAGTATTTTATACAAGTTTCTTTAGCTTTTGGATTAGTTATATTTTCTAATTCTCTTTCTATAAGGGCTTTACCTTTCTTTCTAGTGTCTTCTGAAGCATAGTCGTCTAAGTATTCGTTAAGAGTTAGAAGTGCATTTGGCTGGCAGCAGTTTGCTATCTGACCAGTTTTTGCAAGTGACATAAATCTATCCCCTGTTCTTCCTTCTCTATAGCAAGCAGTACAGAAACTTGGTATAAATCCACCATCTAATAACCAATTAACAACCTGGTCTAATGTTCTAGTATCGCTTACATCAAACTGAGCTGAGTTATCTTCTTCTGGTTCTGGCTCTGCATATCCACCAACACTTGTTTTAGATCCTCCACTTATCTGAGAAACACCTAATTCAAGAACTTTTTCTCTTGATTTCTGAGATTCTCTTGTAGATATTATCATACCTGTATAAGGAACAGCTATTCTTATTACAGCAACTATTTTGTGGAATATTTCATCAGATATAGCATTTGAGAAATCATCAGTGTCTATATCATCTGCTGGACAAATTCTTGGAACACTTATTGTATGTGGTCCAACTCCCTGAGCTGCTTCAAGATGTTCTGCATGCATTAAAAGACCTACAAAGTCGTATCTGTACATTTCAAGTCCAAATAGTACACCTATACCAACATCATCTATTCCACCTTCCATAGCTCTATCCATTGCTTCTGTATGGTAACAGTAGTCGTGTTTTGGACCAGTTGGATGAAGTAGTTCGTAGTTTGCTTTATTGTAAGTTTCCTGGAATAATATATAAGTTCCTATACCAGCTTCTTTTAATTTTCTGTAGTTTTCAACAGTTGTAGCTGCTATATTTACATTTACTCTTCTTATATCTCCATTTTTATGTTTTATTCCGTAAATAGTTTTTATACTTTCTAATACATATTCTATTGGGTTGTTTACTGGATCTTCACCTGTTTCAAGTGCTAAACGTTTGTGTCCCATATCCTGAAGCGCTATAACTTCTTTTTTAATTTCTTCCTGAGTTAATTTTTTTCTAGCTATGTGTTTATTTTTTAGGTGATATGGACAGTATACGCATCCATTTACACAGTAGTTAGATAAATATAAAGGAGCGAACATTACTATTCTATTTCCGTATATTTTCTGTTTTATTTCTTTTGCTAGGCTAAACATTTTTTCATTTAAATCCTGCTGGTCACATTCTAAAAGAAGAGCTGCTTCTCTATGAGTTAAACCTTTGCAATCTTTAGCTCTTTCTATTATAGATTCGATTAATTCTCTATTACTTTTATTAGCCTTTGCGTATTCTATACTTTCAAGAATTTCCTCATGGTTTATAAATTCTTCTGCTTTTAGTGATTTTGGATCGTATTTGTACATTTTAAAGTCCCCCATTCGTAATTTAATTGCAAAATTAATTTCCTATTTTTAAATTTATTATATTAAACTAAGGATTTTAACCTTAGTTAATAATCGTTTTCTTTTAGATTATAATTTTTTATCTATCTTTTAAAGCTATGCAATCTCCTCTATCCTCTACTATTTCGTAGCCGATTTTTCTCATAGATTCCTTTAGCTTATTTAATCCTTCTGCTGCCTCTTCTCCATCACTTAACTTGTCATTATAAAGCATGTATTTCTTTCTATCTTCTTTTGGAGATAGATTCGGCATTATTACATTTGCACCTGCTAATATTCCCTTTTCTCTACCTTGTGGACTTATTGTCCCAAGTGCAGTTGTAGCAGGTATTAGAGCCTTTGGACATAGTAATCTTAAAATAGAAATAAGCCTTAAAGTCATCTCCATTGTTCCACTTTCAAAGTCTTTAAATGGTGTATCCTTATGTGGTATAAATGGTCCTATTCCAATCATTTCAGGATTTAATTCCTTGATAAAAAGTAAATCCTCTGCTATATTTTCAAGCGTCTGATATGGAGAGCCAACCATTATTCCCGTTCCTGTCTGATATCTAAGAGCCTTCAAATCTCTCAAACATCTCTTTCTATTTTCAGGATCTAGTTCAACTGGATGCAACTTGTTGTAATGTATGTTGTCAAATGTTTCATGTCTTAAAAGATACCTATCTGCTCCAGCTTCCTTCATTTTTCTGTAGCTTTCAGTACTTCTTTCTCCTAAAGAAAGAGTAACTGCACAATCTGGATATCTTTCCTTTATGCTAGAAACAATATCGCATACAACATCATCCTTAAAAAACGCATCTTCTCCGCCCTGCATAACAAATGTTCTGAATCCTAGCTCATATCCATTTTCGCAGCAACTTAAAATCTGTTCCTTTGAAAGTCTGTATCTCTGGGCATTCTTATTACTTCTTCTAATACCGCAGTAATAACAATCATTTTTACAATAATTTGATATCTCTATCAAGCCTCTTATAAAAACTCTCTTGCCGTAAATATCATCTCTGACACACTTTGCCCTTTCTGTAAGGTAATCTATATCATCTTTTTCAGAAATTGCCAAAAGCCTTACAAATTCTTCCTTTGAAAGAATCTGATTCTTCTCTAGTTTATCTATTAGGTTTTTCATTTGAATTCCTTTCGCTATTGACTATAAACTTTTAAAAATATAAAATCTAATTAATGAAATCTGAGGAGGTGCCTTTATGGAAACAAGAATAGCACTTATAGGGATAATTGTTGAAGATTTAAAAGCGTCTGATGCACTGAATAAGACACTACACGACTTTGCTCCCTATATTGTCGGAAGAATGGGAGTCCCATATCCTAAAAAGGAAGTAAGTATCATTAGTGTTATAATTGATGCGCCTTCCGATGTGATAAGCTCACTATCTGGAAAACTAGGTATGATAAAAGGACTGAACGTAATAAAATGGTCCCTATGTCAAGGACATATATAAAAAAGTCTTAAGCAGCAAGCAGCTGACTTCTATATTGAATAGGAGTCAGCTGTTTTAAATTCCACTGACAACGATCATTATTATAATAATCCATATAATCATCTATTAAACTTTTTAACTCTTCAAATGTATTGCAACTTTTATAATCTATTTCATCTTTCATATGACCAAAGAATGACTCCTGCGGAGCATTGTCCCAACAATTACCTTTTCTAGACATAGATTGACCTAAATTATATTTTTTTAACAAGTTCTGAAAAATAGTACTTGTATAATGAACTCCTTGATCAGAATGAATAAATGCATCTTTATGTAATTTGTCTGAATTTGATAACATGAGATTGTTAATAGTTGAAATAACAATATCCATTTTTAAATTCTTCGATAAATGATACGATAAAATTTCATTCGTAGAAGAATCTTTTACAGTTGATAAATATGCTGTTTTCCCATTGCCGTACGGCATATACGTAATATCAGTTAAAAGTACTTTTCCTGGTATACCTTGTTTAAATTCTCTATTCAATTTATTAGGAACTGTGTGATGTTCTTTTCTTGCTTTTCCCATACGTTTAGCTGGATTTGACTCGCGAATAGGACATTTAATTCCATATTTTTTCATTATTCTTTGAATTTTTTTTCTGTTAAATATTATATTAAATTTACTTTTTAAAATCATTTTTATTGAACGAGAACCTTTTTTGTATCCTCTGAACTTATATGCTTTAAGAATTATTTCTTTTGCTTCTAAATCCTTTTCTTCTTGTTTGCTTATTACATTCTTGTTTTTTAAATAGTTATAAAATCCAGATCTAGATACTCCTGCAACAATACATAGATGTTTTATCATTTTTTTTAAACAATATTTATTTATTACATCATTAATTAATTTGAATATTTTCACCGAAGGTAGCTTATTATTCATCACCTGCCTTTCTTCGAAGTCTAGCTTTTTTACTAGTTCTAGCTCTGCTTTAAGATATGCTATTTCAGCATCCTTCTTATCTATTATCTCTTTATCTGTTAATTTTCTTTTTCTTGGTCTTCCAGAATTATTAACTCTAGAATCATCTAGTCCCAAAATACCATTTTCTTTATATGACTTTCTCCATCGCTCGCTAGCGCATTTAATACGTTTTGCACCTATGATGTTAGTGTCAAAACCTGCTTCTTTAAATATCTGTGTTGGATTTTTTCCCTTATTGTATTCTGTTATGAAATGTATTTTAAATTCATTTGTATATGTTATTGATTTACAGCTTACATTCTTTACAAATGGATTTTTTGATAGCTCTAATGTTTCTTCTTTACTAAATTGTTTTTTACTCATAAATTACTCACCTCTATATTAAAATTATACAAAAAAAGAACCTATAGATGAAACACCTTTTTACAAGTGTCCATTCTATAGGTTCCATTTTATAAAAGTTCAGTACTCTAAAAAATAAAAATGATTCAAAAATAGCATATTATAAAATAAATATTCAATCTATTTTTAACAATCGTTTATAAATTTTAATACTCGTAGATAAAAATCCCTGTATAACCTGGACTAAAAAAGCCAAATAATATGGGGATAATTTTATGTGCAAACATCGCCTTTCAACTCGGGAACAACACCCTCACTGTCAGCTCGATTTCATTCTTAGTATAACATTTGAATTTAGAATTTTCAATATTAATAAATACTTTACTTTGACTATTTAAAAATTAACTTTTATTCATTTCTGACTTAAAATACTATATATTATTTAAATTCATATTAAAAAACTATCAATCAATACTCTTTATCATTCAATATTTCCTAAAGTTTTAAAAAGTATCAAAATTTATAATAATTTTATAATAAAAATGTATCAACTTTTCTAATTACATCCTTTTTATCCCCTATCCTATCCAATAAGCTCTAAGATTTTAAAAAGTATTAAAATTTATAAAAATGAGTTTCAAATTTCCTGAGTCTATATTTTTTACTTTCTTTAAAAAAGAAGATTTTATTCTGGATAGAAATAAAGGTATCGTAAAATTTTTCAAATAAATCTCTATTTTAAGTTCTCGCTCAAAATAGAGATTTATAGAAAAATTTAAGAGACCTGTTTTCTATATCATAAAAAATCTTCTTTTCCCCAAAGCAATAAAAGATGTCTCAGAAAATCTGAGACATCTTTTTCTATAATTTTATAGTTTTTAATCTTAATGCGTTTGACACTACTGATACTGAACTTAAACTCATTGCCGCAGCCCCTATCATTGGATTTAGTAGCGGTCCACCAAAGATATACAATAACCCTGCTGCAACTGGAATACCAACAGTATTATATCCAAACGCCCAGAATAAATTCTGCTTAATATTCTTTATAGTTTCTCTACTCAATCTAATAGCCTTAGGAACATCTAAAATACTATTTCTCATAAGCACAATATCCGCTGACTCAATAGCTATATCAGTTCCATTTCCTATCGCTATACCTATATCTGCCTTTGCAAGTGCTGGAGCATCATTTATACCATCTCCAACCATAGCGATAAATTTTCCTTCTTTCTGAAGATTTTCTATAACCTTAGCCTTTTCTTCAGGAAGAACATCTGAAACAACTGTATCTATTCCAACATTTTTAGCTATAGCTTCTGCAGTTTTTGCATTATCCCCAGTTAACATAACTGTTTTAATGTTCATTTCGTGAAGTTTTTCTATAGCTTCTCTACTTGTTTCCTTAACAACATCGGCAACACCTATCACAGCCTGTAATTTACCGTTTATAGCTATATACATAGGTGTTTTTCCTTGACTAGATAGAGTAGTTGCTTTTTCTTCTGCATCTTTTAACTCTACATTTTCACTAGCAATTAATTTCTTATTACCTATTGCAACATTATTTCCATTAATCATAGCTTTTATACCTTTTCCAGGTATATTTTCAAAATTCTTAGTTTCAAATATTTCTAATTCTTTTTCTTCTGCATGTCTTACAATCGCTTCTCCTAGAGGATGTTCAGAAACTTTTTCCGCTGATGCTGCAAATCCTAAAACATCATCTTTTTCAAAATCAGATCCATCTAAAAGAATTAAATCTGTAACCTCAGGTTTTCCTTCTGTAATTGTACCTGTCTTATCAAATACAACAGTGTCTATTTTATATGCTGATTCAAGAGAATCTCCACCTTTTATAAGTATCCCATTTTCAGCGCCTTTTCCTGTACCTGCCATTATCGCTGTAGGTGTTGCAAGACCTAACGTACAAGGACAAGCTATAACAAGAACTGATACAAATATTGTCAAGCAGAACACTAAATCTTTTCCACCAACAAAGTACCATAAAAGAGCAGATACTATTGCAACTGTCATAACTGCAGGTACAAAATATCCTGCCACAGTATCTGCTAACTTAGCTATTGGAGCTTTTCTTGACTGTGCATCCTCAACTAATCTAATTATCTGAGATAATACTGTATTTTCTCCAGTTTTTTCGATTCTTATCTTAACAAAACCATTTTTATTTAAAGAAGCTCCTGTTACAGAATCCCCTTCTTTTTTAGCAACTGGAACACTTTCCCCAGTAATCATTGACTCATCAACATAAGTTGTTCCATAAACTACAGTACCATCTGAAGGTATCTTTTCACCAGGTTTTACAATTACTATATCGCCTTTTTTAATAGTATCTATATGAACTTCTTTTTCTCCATCTTCTGTTTCTATTATCGCAGTATTTGGCTGAAGTCCGATTAATTTTTTTATAGCTTCTGATGTCTTTCCTTTTGACTTTGTTTCAAAGTATTTTCCTAAAGATACAAGTGCGATTATTATACCAGCACTTTCAAAGTATAGCTGATGGTGATGTGCATGATCTACAGTACCATTTGCTATCTGGAAAGTAGTGTATAAACTATATACAAATGAGGCTGCTGTTCCAAGTGCAACAAGTGTATCCATATTAGGTGATCCTGAAAGTATTGCTTTAGTTCCGTTTATATAGAAGTGTTTTCCAATTATCATTATTGGAACAACTAAAACTATCTGGATTAATGCGTAATTTAATAAATGCGTATCAGGACTTATTATATCTGGCAGTGGCCAAGGTCCAAGTGGTGACGGTATCATAGGCCCCATTGCAACATAAAATAGTGGTATTGCCAAACACATTGTTATCACAAATTTTATAAACATATCGTGAATTTCTTTTTCCTTGCTCAATCTTCTTTCCTCATCTGTTTGAGCAACAAAACCACTATTTTCTATTTCTTCCTCTGTGTCAGTTTCTGTGTCAGTTGAAGATTTAACTTCTTCCGTTTCTGTTTTATCTATTATTGGAGTAAATCCTTTTGACTTCACTGCATTTGCGAAATCTTCTATCCCAACTAGCTCTGGATTATATTTTACAAATGCTTTTTCTGTAGCTATGTTTACATTAGCTTCCTCTACTCCTTCCAATTTTTTCAGAGCTTTTTCAGAACCCATTGCACACGCTGCACAATGCATTCCGTCTATTCTAAATGTAATCTCTTTTAAATTTGAAATTTCTCCAACTTCTTCTACCTTTTCTAATTCTTTTTTATCTATTATTGGAGTAAATCCTTTTGACTTTACTACATTTGCAAAATCTTCTATTCCAACTTTATCCGTATCATATTTTACAAATGCTTTTTCTGTTGCTATGTTTACACTAGCTTCTTCTACTCCATCTAATTTTTTTATTGCTTTTTCAGCTCCCATTGCACATGCTGCACAATGCATTCCATCTATTCTAAATGTAATTTCTCTTATGCTCATACTATCCCTCCCCTTTCTGAAGTAATTCATAATCTTATTATACCCCCTTAGGGTATAATATCAAACATATTTTTTCTCAAAAATAATAATTTATATATCAATACGATTTAATTAAATAACATTCTAATCAATTTGTAAATAAATTATCTATATTTTTATAATATTCTATAATGATTCTTCATAAATATTTTATATTAGTTTTTACAAAAGTTGTGCTATAATGTACTATAATTTAAAGAGATGAATGAAATTGCACATTGACACAAAAAAATTTTCTTTGAAAATGATTTCAAGAAAAAAATAACATTTGTATTCCTTGTGTGACTTTCATGATTGTGATATACTTGTTAAGTTATGATATAAAGAAGGGAGCTAAACTTATGGCAAAGCATAAAATTATAAATATAGCCGTTATCGCCCATGTCGATGCTGGTAAATCAACTCTAGTTGATGCTTTTCTTTCTCAGAGCGGAATATTTAGAGCAAATGAAGAAGTAAGAGAGCGTGTAATGGATAGTAACGACTTAGAACAGGAAAGGGGTATAACAATATATTCTAAAAACTGTTCAATAAACTACGGAGACTACAAAATAAACATAGTAGATACTCCTGGACACTCTGACTTCTCTTCAGAAGTTGAACGTGTTATGAAAACTGTTGATACAGTTATACTTCTTGTTGATGCAAGTGAAGGACCAATGCCTCAGACAAGATTCGTTTTACAGAAATCACTTGAATGTGGTTTAAAACCAATATTATTTATAAACAAAATAGACAAAAAAGACCAAAGAGCTGAAGAAGTTGTTGACGAGGTATTTGACTTATTCGTTGACCTTAACGCAACTGATGAACAGTGTGAATTCCCTATAATATACGGAATAGCTAAACAGGGAATAGCTAAATTAGATATGGAAGAAGAAAGTGAAGACTTATCTCCTCTATTCAAAACTATAATAGATCACGTTGAAGCTTATCCTGATTACGATGATGAACCATTACAGCTTCAGATATCTTCTCTAGCTTACGATGACTATATAGGAAGACTTGGTATAGGTAGAGTTTATAAAGGTAAAGTACAGCCAGGACAGAATGTATGCATATGTGGTGAAGCTGAAGAGCCAAGAAAAGGTAGAATAGGTAAACTTACTGTGTATGAAGGTTTAAAACAGGTTGAAACTGAAGAAGCTGGAAGTGGTGAAATAGTTGTTATATCTGGTATACCTGATATATCAATAGGTGAAACTATCTGTTACCCAGATAACCCACAGCCAATAGAAATGATAAGCATAGAAGAACCAACACTTTCTATGAACTTTTTAGTAAATGATTCTCCATTCGCTGGTAAGAGTGGTAAATTCGTTACAACTAGACATTTAAAAGATAGATTAGAAAAAGAACTTGAAGTAAACGTTGGGTTAAAAGTTGAACCTCTTGATACTACTGACGGATACAAAGTTTCTGGACGTGGAGAACTTCATCTTTCTATATTAATAGAAAACATGAGACGTGAAGGATACGAACTAGGGGTATCTAAACCAGAGGTTTTAATGCATAGAGATGAAAATGGTACTCTTCTTGAACCAATGGAAAGAGTTATCGTTAACTGCCCAGAAGTTTATTCTGGTACAATAATAAATGAATTAAACCAGAGAAAAGGTATGATGGAATCAATGGAAATGGAAGGAGATTATGTAAAAATAGAATTCATAGCTCCTACTAGAGGTCTACTTGGTTACAGAAGTGAATTCATAAACGTTACTAGAGGTGAAGGTACTCTTGTAAGATCATTTGAAAGATTTGAAGAACACAAAGGTGAAATACCTGGAAGAAGTAATGGTGTTCTAATATCTCAGGGACCTGGAACAACTATGGGTTATGCACTTAATGCTTTAAGTGAAAGAGCTACTATGTTCGTTGACCCAGGTGTTGAAGTTTACGAAGGTATGATAATCGGTATGAACTCAAGAAAAGACGATATGACTGTTAACCCATGTAAGAACAAGAAACAGTCAAACGTTCGTGCTTCTGGTTCAGATGATGCTATCAAACTTGCTCCTCCAAGAATATTCACTCTTGAAGAAGCTCTTGAATTTATAGATGAGGACGAATTAGTTGAAATAACTCCAGACGCTATAAGACTAAGAAAAAGATACCTAAATGAACACGAAAGACTACAGTACAACAAAGCTAGACAGGCTGCAAAAAATAAATAAAGATTAATATAAGGCTGTTACAATAATTTGTAACAGCCTATTTTTTATAATCTATTATAAATTTACTATCTTATTAAAAGTAGATAAATCAAAATTCTACAACCCTTTGTTACTATGCGAAGCATATGAGATATAGACAAATTTTGATTTATTCCACTCTTTTAAGTTAGTAAATTTGACACATATTGATATAAAAATAAGACTTATTACAACTATATTGTTAACAGCTCATATTTAAAATATAGTAAAAGTAGGATACCATTTTTTACATCATTATTTGTCGATAAAATATATTTCTATAAGTAATTTACATAATATATGTTAATTTTATATCTATCCAATCAATTTTTTTCATTTTTATTTTACATAGTTAAGTATTATAATTAAAGTAAGGACAGTTTTATTATTCGATGATCCATATATTATGAAAATATCCCGACAACAATGCTTCCTTGTTACCGGGATATTTTTATGTTTATATTTATTTGTTAGAAGCTTCCACTTGAGCCACCGTAGTCTCCTCCGCCACCACCGCTGCTAAAGTCGCTACTATTATTTTCATTTTTAGGTCTCATAGTTCTTGTTACAGTTCTGTAAAGGAATATATCCTGACTTTTCACAAGTTTCATATCCATTAGATAATCATCCGCTCTACTTTCACTTTTAACACTTTTTAGCTGAGATTTATACATCATCATTATAACTAATGAAATCGCACATCCCATAACAATTGATAAAGGTATCCAAACTTCATTGTTTATTCCTTTTTCTTCTTCAACTATATTTTCATCTACAGGGTAGTTTTCATCATCAATATACTCCTCTTCTCCATAAGGATCTCCTAAAACATACATTGCACCGAGTTCTCTAGCATTGTTTGCAAAGTTTTCAAATGCAGAATAATAATCATCCTCTGCTAAGTATGGAAGAAATTCTCCAGATAGAAAATCAAGTCCTTCTTCGTTAAATGCTTCCTTTGCAGATCCATGAGTACTCATCGCCCATTCTCTGTCCTCAGTAGCAACTAAAAGAAGTATACCATCTCTATTTTCGCCTTTACCAAATTTATTCTGTTCAAATAAATCATTTGCAAATTCTTGTGCACTTTTTCCATCCAGATAATCTACTGTTACAACACCTACGTCTATATTATTTTCATCGCTTATTTGTGCCAATTTAGATTTTAATGATTCTAATTCCTCTGTGGTCAATACCTTAGCACTGTCAACAGCATACTCCATATCTCCATCTGCAAAAGATTTTTCAATAGTTTTTAAATTTAAAAATACAGAACAGAAAATCATACTAAATGCTATAAATATAGAAAGTGATATTTTTTTGAAATTATTTTTTCCTAAACTATTCAACTTCTTCACCTCCTAAAGCATATTTATAGCAAAAGCAGCTGCATAAACAACTAAAGTCGCTATAATTGCATATATTGCAAAAAATTTAAAGAATTTCTTATTATCCATAGGTAAATTTCCTACAAATTTTCCTGTCTGTGCATTCATAACAAATGTGTATTTTTCGTCATTCCAACTAGTTGTAAGCATCCACACAGGGTAAAGTGCATACTTTGCAGAACCATTTTTAAGCCTTACAGAATTGTACTCTGGGATAACTGTAGCATAAAATCCATCAACTGTTGAAGCAAGTGCCTCAACTGACGAATTCTTTATCCTATCATTTGCCCTACTAACACTGTCATCCTCTGTAACATCATATCTATCAGCCAAATACCCAGCAAGATAAGCAGTCTCAAAATCAACAGCTTCACTTATATCAAATGGCTCTATAGATTCCATAAGCTCATCGGCTATTTTTGAAGAACCATCTACAGGAACATTTCTAAACTTCATATCACCACTTCTAACTATAGAATAATGGCTTGTTTCTGTATAATCATAATCTCCATCAGACCAAAAATGTACCCTAGTCGCTTTGTATCTTGCATCAGCTTCGGCATCTGCATCAAAAATCCAAAACGGAACATACATGCCCTTTATCTCATCAATATGATTTTCTTCCTTAAAAGGTTCTGGCACAAGCTTTTTACTATTAACGTGCTCTTTTAGTTTCTGTTTTGCATATTTCTTATCTAACTTAAAAGGTATAACAAGGTCTGGCTTTAAATCTCCAGCAAGCCTCCCTGTCAAAATCACAGGACTTCCACAGAATGGACAACTAGTAGCTGCTGTGTTTTCGTCTGTCACCAGCTCTCCTCCACAAGAATTACAAGTATATACGTTCATAGTCGCTTTTTCACCGTCATTCCACTCTTGTCCTGCATGAGTTTCCCAACTCATATCATCTGCAACATCTTCATTTTTTATATCAACATAGGCTTTTATATCGTCTATATCAAAAACTGTATCACAGTACGGACATTTCAACTTTTGCTTTGAACTGTCAAACTCTATGCTCCCTCCACAGTTGGGGCATTTAAACTCTTGAACATTAGGCATAGAACCACCTCTTTATCTTTCGAACTATTTTATTACTAATCATTTTTTATATCATTTTCGTCAAATCTATCTCCACATTCTGGGCAGAATTTTGGCGGATTGTGTGGATCTTCTGGTTCCCATCCACATTTATCACATCTACATAGAGGCATTCCTGCAGGTTTTTTCTTTCCACAATTTGTACAGAACTTACCTTTATTCACTGTTCCACATTCGCAAACCCAACCATCTTCAGGCTTTTTAGCTCCACATTCAGAGCAGAATTTCCCTGTATTTTTCGCTCCACAGCTACAAGTCCACTCACCTGCAACTTCATTAGCACTAGTTGAGTTATTATTTTCAGCAAATTTTTTCATCTCTTCCATCTGCTGTTTTTTCTTTTCTTCGGCCATTTCAAATAAGCCGTTTACATTCATTCCTCCTGCATTTGTAGCCATTCCCATGCCCATAAATCCGGTCATTGCACCACCTTCATTACCTGCAGCAGTTTTCATTGCATCTGCCTGAGCTGAAGCTATTGTAGCGGCTGCCATTGAAGGATCTCTTAAAATAGCTGCTTTCTGAGCCTGTTTTATCATATCTGCATCTTCTTCTGGAAGTGTCACAGAATTCAAACCTATTGAAACAACTGAAATACCTCTAAGTTCTGCCCATTTTTCTGTAAGTGTTGCATTCATTGCCTTTGAAAGTTCATCAACATGAGCAGGAAGAGCATTTGGTCTTATTTCTAAATCAGATATTTTAGCAAATGCTGGCTGTAACGCACCTATAAATTCTGCCTTTAACTGAGAGTCAATTTCTTCTCTTTCATAACTTCCTTCAACATTTCCACATACATTTGTGTAGAATAGAACTGGGTCAGTTATTTTATAAGAATAAATTCCGTTGCATCTAACTGAAACATCTATATCAAGTCCGATATTTCTATCAACCACTCTAAATGGAATAGGCATTGCTGTTCCAAATTTATTTCCAATTATTTCTTTTGTATTTACATAATATACTCTCTGATCCTTTCCAGTATCTCCACCATAAGTAAATCTCTTGCCTATTGTTTCAAAAGTCTTTCTAATTCCATCAGAAAGGCTTCCTGTAAAAATACTCGGCTCTGTGGATTTGTCAAAAGTATACTCTCCTGGCTCAGCACAAACTTCCACTATTTTTCCCTGTTCAACGATTAGCATACACTGCCCATCAGCAACTGCTATTCCAGAACCGTCAGATATTATGTTGTCGCTAGCTTTAGTATTTGAAGATCTTTTTGAAGAAATTCTCTTGCTTCCTTTTACAACCAAAGTCTCAGCATCTATTGAATTGCAGTAGAAAAACTCTTTCCACTGATCTGCAAGTGTTCCACCTGCTGCACCTGTTATTGCTTTAATTAGTCCCATAATTGGTACCTCCATTTTGAAGTATTTTTTAATTTTATTTTAAATATATTTATCTTTTGATAATTACTTTTATCTTATTATATTCTTTAATAGATAAATTTAAAACACTTTATTTAATTTTATAAATTACAAGTTTGTAATAAATTTATTTCAATGGATTTTTAAAAGTACATGGAAGTCCAATAGTGCATTTTCCACATACATCTGCCATTTTATTATTCTTTTCATTTTCTACACAAATCTCAAGACACTTAAATCTATCAAATCCATCGTATGTAAGCGCACCAGAAAAACATCTCTCAACGCATTTTCCACAACTTCCATTCAATTTATAAAGGCATCTTTCTTCTTTCAATGGCTCATCTGACTTTATCTCCATATTTGTAACTATTGAGAAAAATCTTCCATTTATACCCTTCTCAGTTATAAGCATGTTGTTTAGTCCAAAAGTTCCAAGTCCAGAAAGATACGCTATGTGTCTTTGAGACCATCTGCTCTTAGCCTTTCCATCAACTATACCACAATCTACTGGCTTGGCTGCTTTATACCCCATCTTTTCAATCTCAGCTACAAGATAGTTATTTAACTTATCCGCCATCTCATTTGTTTCCCGATACGAATGTACCCAAATATCAGAAGGAAGATTGCCTTCTTTGTTAGAATTTGCGATAATTTCCTTAAATGGTACAAAGTATGAAATCATGGTCTTTGCATCATCTAAATAATCTGTTGCAAGATGATGATCCTCTATAACAGCTTCTCTTAGGTATTTCATATTTTTATCATCTACTTTAGAAAATCCTACAAGTACATCTTCCCATTCAGCAAAAAGATTGTTTTTAGATTTGTATTCTTTTATAAAACTATTTATTAAACCAGAAAATTTTTCTCTCATAAAAATCCCTCTTTTCCAAAATATTCTTTAATTTAATTATACAATTATTTTTATAAGCTATGTTAAAATTTCTATATAATTTCCTTAGGAATAAAAAAAGTGTGTAGCTAGAAAACTAACTGCACACTTTTTATTTACGATTCAATTGTATTTTGTTTAGCGAATAGAATATTTATTAATGTTTTTACTATTTGTAATAGGGCTGCACATCCTATAAGAGGACTTATAATATAAAAAGCCGTATACGTATCTTTTGAATTTAACATTGTAAATCCACAATATAGTGCTGTCATTATTAATGTAATAACTATCATAGAAGTTTTTACATTTTTCTTTCTAGCAAAGTATAAAACTATTGTTATTATAGCTAATATAATAACTACTCCTACAGCCATAATTTTCATACTTTCTAGATTAGTATATTGTTCTTCTATCATCATATTTTTATACATTACAAATCTAGCCATACCCATTTTCCTAGGTGTAAAATAGTTTACAAGGTATGCCCCTACTAAAAAAGCTACTTCTAATAAATTTACTATCCAATATATTACTTTCTTCATTATTATTTCGCTGCCTTATCGTTTGATAATTCTCCAACAGTTGTATGCACGCAATCATCATTAGCAGGATCTCCTACCTGAACAGGATTGCTATCATCCATCTGCCATTCATTCCATCCACCATCGAATACAGTCATGTTTGTCATACCATTTTCATAGCATATTAACCATGGTACACAAGCTCTCCAACCAGTTCCACAGTAGAATGAAAGTTCATTATCAGCTGAGAAATCACATTCATTCCATAATTCTTTCATCTGTTCCATATTTATACAAGTTCCATCTTCATTTACATATCTATCTGTATCAAATCCCCAAACTGCACCTTCTGGTTCACCAGCTTTATTTATATATGCATATCCACTAGTTTTTCCTAAGAATTCATCCTCGCTTCTTATACTTACTAATTTAAAGTTTTCATCTTTTAATTTTTCTTTAGTATCTTCTATAGATAAGCAATATTCTGGATGAGCTGGTACTTTTATTCCAAAGTCTTCAGATTTTTTAGCTTCAACTACATCTGTTTCTGTTTTATATCCAGCTTTTTCCCACGCTTCTATTCCACCATTTAACATTTTTACATTTTCAACACCTGCCCAAAGGTATGTAAATGCAACTCTTCCTGCTGCAGAAGGATCACCATAAAGTATAACTGTTGTATCTTTTGTTATACCATTTTCTAGCATACTCTGTTCTATTTTTTCTGGAGATAGTATATTCCATACTGGTCCTTCTTCCACACTATCTGTGTTTATATGTATAGCACCAGGTATATGACCTTTTGTATAACTTGGACTATCTTTATAAGTTCCCCAAGATACCTCGCCTATAACATAATTTTCAGATTCTTTCTGGTTTCCGTCTATAACACTCTGAACCCATTCAGGTGTTACAAATACAGTTTTTGTATCAACTGCTTCAGCTGTTACTTTTTCTGTATTAGTATCAGCTTCTTTTGATTCTTCTTTTGATGAACAACCTGTAAGCACACCAAGAGATAATACCGCTGTTAGTAAAAGACTAACGAATTTCTTATTCATAAGAATTCCTCCCGTTATTAATAATTTTCATTTTTATTTTAGCAATGTTAATTTTATCCGTCAAATATTTAATTTCTATATTTTTAATATCTAATATAGTTTTTTTCTATATCTATATAGTTAATTTTTATATTTCACAAAATCTCTATTCTATTATTAAATTCTTTAACCCTACCTGCTCGACAATATCATAAAAATGCTGCATCTCATCTTTGCCAAACATTTTATAATCCTCATCAAGTCCATATTCCAAGTCGACAAGCTCATACTTTGATGGAGCTAGAGGATTATAGTTTAATAATTCATATCTAACCTCTGGATAAACTCCAACTAAGAATTCTGCTATGCTTCTTATATTTTCATCAGTAGCTGTCATAGTTGGTATCAGCGGAGTTCTAATTATGACTTTATCTCTATGATTACTTTCAAGCACATATTTAATATGCTCCTTTATAACTTTTGACGATACACCTGTACATTCTTCGTGCAACTTTTCATCAAATACCTTTAAATCTATATATATCAAATCCAAATATGGAAGTACTTTTTCAATAATCTCAAGTGGTGCAAACATAGTAGTTTCAATGGCTGTGTGTATTCCTTCTTCCTTGCAACGTTTTAATATCTCTACTAAAAACTCTCCCTGCATCAAAGGCTCTCCACCAGAAAAAGTAACCCCTCCATCATTTCTAAAGAATACCTGATCTTCCTTTATCTTTTCTAGTAATTCTTCAACTACGTATTCTTTGCTATCATATCTAATAGCTCCAGATGGACACGCTTTTATTAAATTATCAAATCCTTCTTTATAATCTAAATTAAAATATGGTCTATCATCTCTGTATTCAATCTGATTTTCTTTAGAAACTTTTTCGCAAATTCTACAATGAATACAGCTATTCTTAAAATAAATCGGCCTTTTCTTTGCTGATAACCCTTCAGGATTTTGGCACCATTTACACCTCAATGGGCATCCTTTAAAAAACACGGTTGTTCTAAGTCCAGCACCGTCGTGAACAGCAAATCTCTTAACATCAAACACCAACGCTTTTTTAGAATCCTCTATTTTTTCATTAATTTTTACTTCTTCATTCAATTCTAGCTTTTCATTAGATTTCTTCATAAGCTGTCCTTTCAATTATCTCATCCTGTAATTTTCCTGCTAATTCAACAAAATAAGCTGTATATCCTGCAACTCGAATTGTAAGTGATTTATGTCTTTCTGGGTGAACTTTCGCATCCAATAAATCCTCTCTTCTTACAACATTAAACTGAATATGAGGAACTTCTAAATCCACAAAAGCTCTCAAGAAACTTTCAAATTTCAACATTCCTGTTTCTGTCTTGAAAAATTCTGGCAAGAATTTCATATTTAATAGCCCACCATTTGTAGTGTAGTCGTTTGATATTCTCGATACAGATTTTATAACTGCTGTCGGCCCTGCAATATCTCTTCCATACACAGGTGACATACCACCATCTGCAAGTGGAGTAAGTGCATTTCTTCCGTCTGGAGATGCTCCAACATTTTCTCCCATAGGAACGTGTGCAGAAACGGTGTACATTCCTGTGTGATATGCTCCACCACGATAATTTGTGTAATCTTTCATTCTTTCTCTAAAATACCCTGCCCATTTTGTACCTAAATCGTCAACCCATTTTACATCATTTCCGTATTTAGGTGCTTTGTTTAACAACATTGTCTGAGTTATTTCGTGTCCTTTAAAATCATCTCTTAAAGCTTGAAGTAGCTCTTCTTTTGAAATCATCTCTTCATCATAAACTAGCTCTTTAATTGCAGCTAATGAATCGGCAAGGTTTGCTACCTGAATCATCTGTATTCCAGAAAGGTTGTATTTTGCACCACCTCTAGTAACATCTAACCCTTTTTCTAAGCAATCATCTATAACTGTAGATAAAAACGCAGAAGGTAGGCAATCCTGATGAGCCTTTTCCACCACAACTTCTGCCTTCATCATCTCATTTATGAAATAATCTATCTGCTTTCTAAAAGATTCCTCTAAATCTTCAAATGTTTTGTAATCCTCTAACTTACCTAAGTTTAGCCCAATCTGTTCACCAGTTAATAAACATTTACCCTCGTTTAAAGTTAATTCTAATGCCTTGTTTAAATTGAACATAGCTGCATCAGACCAACCTAAGTTGTTTCCATGTGTAGTAAGCTCAACACAACCTACAACTGCGTAATTTCTCGCATCTTTTTCCTCAATTCCAAGATCTATCATCGCTTTGATTATAGACTCATCGTTGAAGAACTGTGGCATTCCACTTCCCTTAGCGACAACTTTTATAGATTCCTGCATCAATTCATGCGATGTGTTTTTATTAAGTCTAACTGATAAGTTTGGCTGAGGTAGTCCTAAATGGTATTGAGCCCTTAATATTAATAACGATAAATTGTTGTAAATATCATCTCCATTTTCATCAACTCCACCGATTGCTATGTTGAATCCTATTGGGAATCCAGCAAAATATTTTGCACTATGCTGATTTCTTAAATAAACAATCTGGTTGAATTTTAACCATAAGCATTCAATTATTTCTAGTGCATCTTGTTCAGATATGATACCTTTTTCAATATCTTCTTTATAATAAGGATATAAATACTGATCCATTCTTCCTGGAGAGAACGAAGAAGCATTTGACTCCATGTGTAAAATCGTAAATAAGAACCATAATGACTGCACTGCTTCGTGGAATGTTTTAGGCGGTCTTTCTGAAAGATTTTTACAAATTTCTGCAACATTTCTTAAAGATTCTTTGTATTCGTCCTCGATTTTATCATCTCCGCAATTATTTATCATATTTAAAATATAATCGTGGTATCTCATCATAAAGTTTTTAGCACCTTCTAGTACTAGAATCGTACATTCATAAAATTCTTTCTGATTTTCTTCACAGTTTGCCATTTTTTCCCTAGCTTTATCAATTAATCCCTGAGGCCCTAATTTTAACCAAAGCTCAGAATCTGGGCAAATATGTCCTTGTGCGTGGTCTTTCTGATTTATTTTTACGACCTTGGCCATCGCATTTATCTCTTTACCATAATTATTTTTAATAACATCTTCCATAGATTTTCCGTTCCAATATGGATAGATGCTTTCTCTAAATTCTTTAATATCTTCTTCTTTTACCAAGAATTTATCCTGTGGTCTAGTTGGAAGTGTTTCAAACTCCTTATTAACCCAAGAACATCCACTTTCTGGGAAAACAACCCCATAGCGAACTCCCTTTGTTCTATTCCCTACGATTAGCTCCTCTTTTTCAACACCTATTTCTAACTCTTCAAGTGATGCTTTAAGTGATAGAGCTCTTTTCTTTGAAGTAGATAGTTCTTCGTTTTCCTTGTAAACTCTCGTAATTATTCTTGCCTGTTCAATAGATGCATATCTAGGTGCATCTAACATCTTCTCTTTTAAAAGATCTATTCTCTTCGTCTGAATTAAATTATCAAATTTTCCTTGAATTAAATTGCTCATCTTCCACCTCTATACAATTAATTTCTAATTATTAAACTAGATTTATAACCATTTAAATAATTTCTAGTCCTTTTTCTTCTAATTTTTTCTCATCTTCTAAATCCAATTTCTTTTCAAATATATATCCTGTTAAATCTTCTAAATCCGCAAATACATAATTCCCCTCAAGGTTTAGTTTTGCAGTTTCCGCTAAAATATAGCATCTTCTACTAGAATTTATCACTTCTTTTTTAGTTATACCGTCGTCCACAGAATATGTAGTCACCTCTTCTTCGTGCAAATCAATCCCTACAACACCTATAAATGCTAAATCGAATTTAAACTTTTTAATCTGCTCTATTGTAAATGTTCCTATAAATCCGTCCTTTGCCTCATTCAACGCTCCAGCTAAAAAGAACAGCTTTGTGCTGCATTCCTGAGTGAATACATTCATTATATCTATCATATTTGTAACAACTGTTATGTTTAAATCTTTCTGATATATTAATTTTGCAATCTCTAAAGTGATTGTAGACACACCTAAAAAAATAGTTGTTCCTGGTTTAATCATCTCAACTGCTTTTAATGCTATTTCCTTTTTTTCTTCAGCATAAACATCTTTACGATCACTGACATTGATTACATGCGGGTTTGTCCTAACTGTTGTCGCTCCACCATGTATTCTCTTCAACTTTCCTGCTTTTTCTAATATGGTTAAATCTTTTCTTATACAATCTTCTGTTACGCCAAAATCTTGGCTCAATTCTTTTACTCTAACTTTTCCGTCTAAGTTTAATTTTGCGATTATTTGATTATGCCTTTCTTGTTGTAGCAAATTGATCACCTCTTTTCAATTATTATTATGTCATGAATTTCAATAAAAAACAATATTAAATAATAATAAACAATAATTATTTTTGTTACAATCAATATTAAATAATAATTTTCAATAATTTATATAGGGTAAATAATACTTAGTAATAAAAAAAGAACCACGTTGGAGTATATCCCTACGCAGTTCTTTTTATAATATTTCTATTTAATTTTTATATTTATTATCATTTATTTTGTATTTAATCTAAACATTCTCCCAAAACTCTTTATATTCTTCTCTAAAATCTGGAAGTGTTTTTAGGTATGTACTTAATGGACTATAATTTCCAATAGAAGATAGTTTCAATGAGTTTCTATATAGATCTTCTGTATCCCATGATACTATTTTTATAGGTAGATTGTTTTCTAGCATCTGTTTTAGCATTAAAAATCTACCTATTCTGCCATTTCCATCTTGGAAAGGATGAATTAATTCAAATCTATAATGAAACTCTGCTATATCATCTAATGTAATATTTTTCAAATTATAGTACCACTCAAATAGTTCCTCTAGTTTTGGCTCAACTTCAAATGGTTGTGCTACTTTTGTATCTGTACCTATTATCATGTTAGGTATTTTTTTATATATTCCAGCATATCCTTTTGAATGAATAGTTGTGTTAAACATCAAGCTTGAATGTAAGTTTTTCAAAAAACTATGACTTATTTTTGTTCCTAATGTTTCAACTATTGTATCAAATACATAGCTTGAATTAACTGTTTCTTGAACATCATCTAATGTATGCTTTCCTGTTACAACATTTTTATCTAATAATAAAGCCAGCGCTTCCGTTGTAAAAGTACTTCCTTCTATTTTATTAGAGTGATACAAAAAGCTATGTTTTAATATAGAATACAGAGAATTTTTTAATTCCTTTGTTTCTAATAATATATCTAAAAACTTATTATCCATTTTATAAACTCCTCACTTAATAATGTATTAGTTTCTATATATGTATACTACTATAGTATTTGTATTTTATCAATTATATGGTATATCTTTATTTTTTAACTTTTTATTTTTTAAACGCAAAAACCTCCAGCTATTCACTGGAGGTTTCTTTATATATTCTCATTATTTTATATATTCTCATTATTAATTATTTTCATCTGCCATATATGATACAACTGAAAGTCCATAAACTGCTACAACTGCTAATATTGCTATTGGTAATATCATCATTATTACTCGCCCTCTTTCCAAATCTCTTGTTACTATATTATATTCCCAAAACTTTACATTTTAAACACTTCTAGTATTTATTCTAAGAACATATTTATATTATAAAACTTTAGTTATTTTTTATCAAGTTAAAAAATTGTAACAATTGATGAAAATATGATTAGAAAATATAATCTCTAAACTACAAATTTGTAATTTAATTTACATTAATTTCATGTTACTTATAAATAAAAAACTTTATAATTAAAACTTAAAAGGGCATAATTAAAGACTATACCCTTTCATTTATTTCTTTTATTAACGCTTCCTGAAGTATCTTAGAAAAATTAAGCCCCATATCAGTAGCTTCTTTATTAAGCCATTCAGGTATTGTCAGAGTTTTCTTTACTGATCTGGAACTATGTTTTTTTCTATATTCTTCCAAATCAAATTCTATAATCGCAACAAACTCATCCTTATTTTCTGATAAATCTATACTAGTTATTTGTGAAGGTGTGGGTATTTCTTCTCTATCTTCCATACGTGATGTAATTGCTAATCCCAATGCATCGCTCGCCATTTTATAGGCTTCTTCTAAATTATTTCCTTCACTCATACACTCTGGAATATCAGGAAAAGTTATCCAAAATCCACCTTCTTCTGCTATATGAAACACTGCTGGATAATATAATTTTTTCATAAACAAATCCTCCATTTAAACTCGACAGGGCTATTTAAGCCCTGCCTGTTTTAAAATTTGTGTTTCTAAACCTTTTTTCAAAGATTTAGAGTGATAGGGTACTATAGTCTGTTTTCCAGTTTTATAATTTCTCAATTTTACATGAGATCCATTTTGACTGACGACCACAAAACCCGATTTTTTGAGATGAGCAATCATCTCTCTAGGTGTCATAGGCATAATATTTACCTACCCTTCATAGCTAACTATTAAGGTTTTCACCTTAATTAGATTATAATACGTATTAACACGTGTGTCAATTAAACTATTATAATCTTCATATATATACTTTCCCATCCATGTCACTTTTATTATACTTTATTTTATATTTTTAAAAAATTTATATCGAGTCGCCGAAGCCTGGAAGGGAAATAACTGCGATCAAAATCTCCCAAAGAGGATATTACTTAATCTCTACTAGATACTTCCTAACAGCACAAACATAATAAGCAAAATACACAACCGTAAACACCGCAATTGCAATCAATGTCGGTGGATTTGAAATCAGCAAGCTACTTTCCAAAGCAAAAACTTTCTGAATCGACTGACCTGCAACAATTCCACTTCCAATTCCAAACACATACGGAATCATAAAGAATATAGCTGTCTGCTTTATCACAGATTTCTTGACAAAATCCTCTCCTACTCCAATCTTTCTAAGGATATAGAATTTTTTCTTATCCTCAACAGCTCCAACCATATACTTAAAGTATAGAATCGCCCCTGTTGAAATTATGAACACAATCGCCATAAATAGAGAAATAAATCCAACTAAATTATAGATTGTGTAATTTTTGTAATCAAAATCTTCTGCAGCTACAAATTCTAAATTTCCGTTGTCCCTTATATAACTACTTATCTTCTGTGTTTCTGTAAATTCCTTAGTATTTGCAGCTAAAAATGTTACTTCTAAATCCTTTTGTGTTTTAGCTGTATCTAAGCTTTTTAAGAATTTTTCTTCATTTTTTATTATAGTTAATTCTTTTATCATATCTTTTGGCAATTTTTTCTGATATAGTTTTTCATAATCCTCATCAGAAACTATATATCCAAATCCCTCGTCAGGAGAGGTAAATATATGATTTATTACCATACCTTTTTTCTTAAATTCCATACCTAAAATTTTAAATTTTTCTCTTGATTCAATTCCCATACTTCTAGGAGTCTTTAAAAATACCGCTTCTCCAGATTTTGGCTCTTTTATCTCCATATTTTTCTGAATATCTTTTCCCTTCAATGCCTTCACACGTTCATAATCAGAATATTTCACAACACTTATATCGTTGTATCCTGGATAAGTTGAAAATGCGTCTGCCAAAGATCTCATATATCTAATCTTTACCTGCTCTTTGACATTTGATTTATCTTCTTCTAATGCTCTTTTGAAAAGTTCCTCATCCTGATTATCATAAGCTATACAAGAGATACTGTATGGAAAATCTGTTTCTTTCATATTTTTAAATATATTATTCATAGTGAGTCCTGCTGAAAGAGCTGTTATACAACAAACTATTAATATAGAAGTCAATGACATTATTTTATTATTCTCAACTATGCTAAATGCGATACTATTCAAACTTACTATATTAGTTCCCTTGTATTTTATCTTTTTATGCTTTGTTATTCTTGCAAAAATTTCAGTTAAGAACCCGGAGCAAACTAGCTTTAAGCCAATTATTACAAGTATTGGTGCTATTATTACTGCAAACATCATTATCATATTTAACTTATCATAATAAACACCGACATAATATCCTGCAAATAGAATCACAACTCCTACTACTCCTAATAAAAATCTAGTAGCTGAGCTTTTTACAACATAATCTTGCTTAATTTTTGCACCTTTTACAAGTTCCGCTATATCAGTTTTTACAAGTGCTCTATACTCTCTAAAGAATGAATATAGAAGTATAACCCCAAAAATCAGCAATGTGTAGATTATTGCAGGTTTAGAAATTTCAAAGCTAATTGCATTTTTTGATTCAGAAATTTTCATTATTGCCATTATGAACATCCTATTGGTAATTATTCCCAAAAGAGTTCCCAATAAAAGCGACAATACTCCTATCAATAAACCTTCTTGAGCAAATAATAGAGCTATTTTTCTGTTTTCAATTCCCATGAATGTATATATTCCGAATTCTTTTTTCCTCTGTTGAACAAAGAATCCTGTCGAATACCTGATAAATGCTATGAAAAATATAACTAAAACAAATGTACATACACCAACAATTGCATTGAAAGTTTTAAAATCTCTCATTGCTTCAAGCTGTTCACTGCTACCTATAGACATGAAATTGTAAAATATAGCTATACAGAAAACCATTGAAAATATGTACATTCCGTAGTTTTTTATGTTGTATTTTATGTTTTTTAAAGATATTTTAAACAATCTCATTAACCGCACCCCCTGTTGAAGAAAGTACTGTCATTATGCTATCGAAAAATTCTTTTCTGTTTCCACTACTATTTAACTGCATATTTATTTTACCGTCTTTTATAAATAGGACCTTTTTTGCATAACTAGCTGCAAAAGAGTCGTGAGTTACCATTACTATTGTCTTTCCTAGTTCATCATTCATTTTCTTAAAGCAATTTAAAAGCTCTACAGATGATTTACTATCTAAGGCACCTGTTGGCTCATCAGCAAATATTACCTTTGGATCACTTATCAATGCCCTAGCTGCTGCAACTTTCTGCTTCTGACCTCCTGATAACTCTATCGGATATTTTTTTAATTGAGGATTTAAATTGAAAAATCCTGCATACTTATCTACTTCTTTTTCTATTTTTTTATAATTTTCTCCTGAAATAACCATCGGCAATGCTATATTATCTTCAATAGACATTGAATCTATAAGGTTATAATCTTGGAATATGAAACCTATATTATCCTTTCTAAACTTTGAAATCTCCTTGTTCTTCATGTTAAATACTTCCTTGCCATCGTATTTCACACTTCCAGAAGTTGGTCTTTCTATAGTAGATAGAATATTTAGCAACGTTGATTTACCCGCTCCAGATGGCCCCATTATTGCAATAAATTCTCCATCGTTTATCTCAATATCTATATCTTCTAGTATCTTAAACACGTTTCCGTGTACTCTAAATTCTTTTTTTAATTTTTCCGCTTTAATCATTTTTTCACCTTCCATCTTAAATTTATAATACAATATATTTACTAAAAATACACTTCAAACTATACGTTAAAAATATAAACTGAATATAAAACCACATATCCTATCATTAATGGAATTATAATCTTTGATTTTCTCAATAGTCCTTGAAACCCACCTGTGAATATACTTTCTAGCCCAACAAGTAGTGTTAGAAATAATAGTATCATTGAAATTATAAATATTACATTCCTCATAAAATTTTCCTCCTCTCGTATGTTTTTCTTTATGATTTTATTTTATATTCTTTCTGATTTTCTAAAAATCGATTAACCTTACAAAATACGGCATCTAATGTTACAATTTCGTAAGGTTTGCTCGTAAAATAGTATATATGTGTCATATCCGCTCCAGACAATCAAGTTGTATTGTCGCTGGCTATGACACATATATACCATTTCAATTTTATAATATTGAAACTGCTTAGATGAGATTTATCTTTGGTAAATAGTTTTAAAGCATAATAATTGTTTAAATTTATTTTTTATAGGAAAACATTTGTAGTAGAAATTTTTGTTGACGAGTTTGTTTTTATATTATAAAATAACTAATAGTTGTGAATTAAAAATATATATTTTTGCCAATTGGGCTATAGATTTCCTAGTTTCTGAGAATAAACTAGTGTGTCTATAGCTTTTTTTATTGCAGTTATTTTTTTAAGGGGAGGTTTTTTAATGGAAAACATAGAAAAATTAAGTAATTCAAAACCGTCGTCGTACAATCCGATGACAGATAGAAGTGTTGTTCCTCTATTGATTTCAATGGCAGTTCCGCCTATGATTTCAATGTTGATACAGTCACTTTACAATATAGTAGATAGTATTTTCGTGGCACAGATAAGTCAGAATGCTCTTACAGCAGTAAGTTTAGCGTTCCCACTTCAAAATCTTTCACTATCTTTTGGGGTTGGACTTGGAGTTGCGGTAAATGCAAATATAGCAATCAACATGGGTGCAGGAAACATGGAGAAGGCAGATTCTTATGCTGGACAGGGAATAATTCTTACAATAGTTCATGCGTTATTATTCGTATTAATAGGTTTATTTGGACTTAGACCATTCTTTTCAATGTTTACAAATGATCCAGAAGTTATAAACTACGCAATACAGTACGGTTCAGTTGTTATAACTCTTACATTTGGATCATTATTCCATATATTATTTGAAAAAATATTCCAGTCAAATGGAAACATGGTTGTTCCAATGTTTTTACAGGGAATAGGAGCTATAGTTAACATAATATTAGATCCTATTTTAATATTTGGCATGTTTGGTGCTCCACAGATGGGTGTTTTAGGAGCTGCAGTAGCTACAATAATAGGTCAGTTCTGTGCTGCTACACTTGCAGTTATCCTATTCTTAAAACAATCTCCGGTAAAAATAAAAAAACACCATTTAAAAGTTAATTTTAAACTTATATCAGATTTATATAAAGTTGCACTTCCTTCAGGGGTTATGATGTCTTTACCTTCAATCTTAGTATCCATACTTAACGGAATACTAGCATCTGTATCACATGCAGGTATAGCATTCTTCGGTATATACTACAAGTTACAGACATTCGTAAATATGCCTGTAACTGGTATAATTCAGGGGATGAGACCTATAGTAAGTTATAATCATGGTGCAGAACTTAAGGATAGAGTTTTAAAAACAATAAAATACGCTATGATATTCTCAGCAGTTATTCTTGTTTCAGGAACTATAGCATTTAACCTATTTACAAAAGATTTATTAGTTATGTTCAGTGCAACAGATGAGCTTTTAGGGTTTGGTATACCTGGCCTTAAAATACTTTCACTTGGATTTGCATTCTCATTTGTTGGAATAACTATGAGTGGTGTGTTTGAAGCATTAGGTAAGGGATTTTATTCTTTATTGATATCAATATTTAGACAGCTTATTATAATAGTTCCTCTTTCTTTAATACTTGTTAAATCAATTGGACTTACAGGTGTTTGGATTACATTCCCAATAGCGGAATTTGTGGCAGCAATTATTGCAATAAGTCTTTACAAAAGAGTAGTTAAATAATATTTTAACAATTATCATTTACAAAATAGTTATAAAGTAATATTATAGAATTTATTGAATACTATAATTTAAGAGGTGATTTGATGAAGTTTATAAGATTAGAATCAAAAAATGATAAGTACTTTGATGAAACTATGAAAATATATGAATGTAGTTTCCCAATTTTCGAGCAGAGGCTATTAAAGGATCAAGACGAGGTGTTTGAGCGCAAGGACTACCACGCAGATATAATATGCGAAGACGATACTTTAATCGGTCTATTATTCTATTGGAAGTACGATTTTAAAGATGAGGAATTTGTGTATATTGAACATTTAGCGATATCTCCAGAATTGAGAGGTAAAAACTACGGTTCTAAAATACTTACAGAATTCTGCAAAGAAAATCCGAACACTATCATTGAAATAGACGAACCTGTAGATGAGGTTTCTATAAAGAGATTGAAATTCTATTCAAATTTAGGCTTTAAACTTCAACAATTCCACCATATCCATCCTCCTTATCGTAAAGGATTTGATGGACATAGTCTAAAAATTATGAGTTTTGGTAGAGATTTATTAGATGAAGAATATAATAAGTTCAATGAGTTTTTAAAATATACAGTTATGAAATATTCAGAGGTAAAATAATTAATTTTGCTTTCAAGTAACTAAAATACTTAATAACCAATTTAAAAAGGGAGTGTATCTTTTACGATACCTCCCTCTTTTACTTTATTTTTAATATTTAATTTGTACTAGTATTTTTATTATAACAATTTCATAAGATTTACCATTTCTACTGCTCCCTGAGCACATTCAAATCCTTTATTTCCTGCTTTTGTTCCAGCTCTTTCTATAGCCTGTTCTATGTTTTCAGTTGTAAGTACTCCAAACATTACAGGTATTTCACTTTCTAAACTTACATGAGCTATTCCTTTAGATACTTCACTACATACATAATCATAATGACTTGTATTTCCTCTGATTACTGCACCTAAACATATTATTGCATCATATTTTTTACTCTTAGCCATTTTTGAAGCTACTACTGGTATTTCAAATGCTCCTGGAACCCAAGCCACTTCTATATTTTCTTCTTTAACATTTTCACGTTTTAATCCGTCTACTGCTCCTGAAAGAAGTTTTGATGTTATAAATTCGTTAAATCTCGCTGCTACTATTCCTATTTTAATATCACTTTCTGCTAATAATTTTCCTTCGTAAATTTTCATTTTAGTTTTCCCCCTTTAAATTTAATATATGTCCCATTCTTTCTTGTTTTGTTTTTAAATAAAATTCATCATATTCTGTTGCATCTATCTGAATAGGAATCCTATTATTTATCTTAATTCCATAATCTTTTAACTGATATATTTTATCTGGATTGTTTGTAAGAAGATTTAAAGACCTTACACCCAAATCTCTTAAAATTTGAGCTCCTATGTAATATTCTCTAGCATCTCCATCAAATCCCAATACTAAGTTTGCATCTAAAGTGTCCATTCCCCCATCTTGAAGTTTATATGCCTTCATTTTGTTAACAAGACCAATACCTCTTCCTTCCTGTCTCATATAAAGCAGAACTCCTCTTCCTTCTTTTGCTATTTTTTGCATAGCTACATCAAATTGTTCCCCACAATCACAACGTAAAGATCCAAATACATCTCCTGTTAAACACTCTGAATGCACTCTACAAAGAATATTTTCTCCATCTCCTATCTCGCCCTTTACTAAGGCTATGTGATGTTCTCCATTCAATTTATTTATGTAGCAACTAGCCATAAACTCTCCATATTTTGTGGGCATTTTTACTTTTGAAACACATTCAATTAATTTATCATATGTTTTTCTGTAGTCTTGTAAATCTTTTATAGTTGTAAATGTTAATCCATATTCTTTTGCCATTTTTTTTAACTCTGTTGTTCTCATCATTCTTCCGTCCTCTCTCATAATTTCACAACAAAGTCCACATTCTTTAAGTCCGGCTAATTTCATAAAATCAACTGTTGCTTCAGTATGTCCATCTCTTTCTAACACTCCATTATCTTTTGCTATCAGAGGAAACATATGACCAGGTCTTCTGAAATCTTCTGGTTTTACATCATCTTCTACACATTTTCTAGCAGTTAATCCTCTTTCAACAGCAGATATTCCTGTAGCTGTGTCTACATGGTCTATTGATACTGTAAATGCTGTTTCGTGATTATCTGTGTTATGAGTTACCATTGGTGGTAAATCTAATTTTTTAGCTAATTCTTTTGACATAGGCATACATATTAGACCTTTTGCATAACTTGCCATAAAATTTACATTTTCTGTTGTAGCAAACTCAGCTGCACAGATTAAATCACCTTCATTTTCTCTGTTCTCGTCATCTGTTACAAGTATAATTTTCCCTTCTCTTAAATCCTGTATTGCTTTTTTTACTGATTCAAATCTCATCATTTTTCCTCCCTTAAAAATTCCAATTATTAAAATATCTTTCCTAATCTAAAAAATAGTTTATTAGTAAATACTTCTAAAATCCATTTCTTAATAAAAATTCTCTATTTATATTTGATTCTTTTTTATTTTTATTCATTAATTTTTCTACGTATTTTCCAATGCAATCATTCTCAATATTTACAATATCATTTATTTTTTTAAAAGCTAAGATAGTGTTCTCTAGAGTATGTGGAATTATTGAGACATCAAAACTATTTGTTCTAACATTAGCCACTGTTAAACTTATTCCATCTATAGTAATAGAGCCTTTTTCAACCACATATTTCATAATTTTTAAATCAGCTTCAATTGTGTACCATATCGCATTACTATCTTTATTTATATTTTTAACTATTCCAGTCCCATCAATATGGCCACTTACTATATGACCTCCAAATCTTCCATTTGCAGCCATTGCCCTTTCTAAATTAACTTTGCTATTTGTTTTTAACTTATTTAGGGAAGTTCTTTTCATAGTTTCATGCATTACATCGACTGAAAATTCTGAATCAGAAAACTCTGTAACAGTAAGGCAAATTCCATTTACCGCTATGCTATCACCTCTGTGCACATCTTCTAATATTTTATCTGCTTTTATAAATAATTTCCTAGAATCACCATTAACTTTAATCGATACAATATTTCCTATTTCCTCTATTATTCCTGTGAACATTTATAAGTCACATCACTTTCTATCATAAAATCATCTCCAAATCTAAAGATTTCACTATTTTTTAGCATTATTGCATCTTTAGGAAAATCAATCCCTTCTCCTAATACTGCTGTTTTTCCATTTCCACCAAATATTTTAGGAGCTATATATGCTTGTATTTTATCTACTATTCCCCGTTCAAAAGCGCTCCATGCTAAAGTTGCACCTCCTTCAAGAAGTATACTGTCTATTTTCTTTTCTCCTAATTTAGACATCAAATCTTGTAAGTCTATCTTTTTTTTCTTTATTTTAATTTGTAAAATCTCGCATCCTTTTTCAATATATTGCTCTTTTTTAATCTCATCATCTGAACAAGTTGCGATTATTGTAGGTATTTCTTTTGCTGTAGATACTATTTTTGATCCTATAGGTGTTCTTAGATTTGTATCACATATTATTCTAATTGGGTTTAGTCCATTTTCTATCTTACAATTTAACATCGGATTATCTATAATTACAGTATCCACTCCAACCATTATTCCCGAATATTTATGCCTAGTTTTTTGTACATTTAATCTAGCTTCTTCACCTGTAATCCATTTAGATTCATTTATTTTAGTAGCTATTTTTCCATCCATTGTCATAGCATACTTAAATAATACAAATGGTTTTTTAGTTGTTATAAACTTTCTAAAAGTTTCATTCAATTTATCGCCTTCATTTTCTAAAAGCCCCTTTTCAACTTTTATTCCCCGTTTTTTTAATATATCCAAACTTTTACCAGACATTTTAGGATTTGGATCTAGACTAGCAATAACTACTTTTTTTATCTTATTTTCTATTATTGCATCTGTACATGGTGGAGTTTTTCCATAATGACAACATGGTTCTAGAGTTACATACATGGTAGCATCTTTAGGATTTTCTGAACAATTATTCAATGCATTTCGTTCTGCATGAAGACCACCATATTTTTTATGGTATCCTTCACCTATAATTTTTCCATTTTTGACAATAACTGCTCCTACCATAGGATTAGGATTAACAAATCCTACACCTTTTTTTGCATTTTCTAATGCCAATTGCATATATTTACATTCACACATTTTAACACCTCCTAAAAATAAAAAATGTCTTGAATAATATGCTATCCAAGACATTTAAAAGTGCTAAAATTATCTAAATAAATTAAAAAAGCTCTGAAATGATTAATTCATTCCAGAGCAAATAAAACTATAATATATAATAAATAGTACTTTTCATCTTCTTTCATCCAGACTTTACTGTCGGCTTCGGAATTACACCGAATCATGCTTTGCAGCTCGTGGGCTTTACCACCGGTAGGGAATTTCACCCTGCCCTGAAGATAGTTCTTATTCAATTAACTTTAATTATATTATTAAAGTTTTTATTTGTCAATAAAAAATAATTTTAGAAGTTTTTATTTTAATAATTTTTTTATTTTCTTTTCTAATTTTTCTGGTTTCATCATTGGTGGAAATCTATCTATTATATTTCCGTCTTTATCTACTAAGAATTTAGTAAAGTTCCATTTAATATTTTTCCCACCAAGACCTGTTTTCCGTCCTTTTAAATATGTAAACAAAGGTTCTTCATTTTCACCATTTACTTCTATTTTAGAAAACTGTCTAAATGTTATACCATATTTATCAATTCCAAACTGCTTTACTTCAGCATCAGTGCCCGGAGTCTGTCCAAACTGGTCACTAGGAAAATCTAATATTTCAAATCCTTCATCTTTATATTTTTTGTAAAGCTCTTCCAGAGCTTCATACTGTTTAGTGAAGCCTCAATTTGTAGCTGAATTTAATATCAGAAGTGTTTTCCCTTTAAATTCACTCATATCAACTTCATTACCATCTATATCTTTCACTTTATAATCATATATACTCATAATTTTTATATCCTCCATCTTTTGATTGCTTACTTAGTAGATACCCGTATATATGACCAACAATCAATTTTATCTATATATTTATTGTTTATTACTATAATTTACTTTTATTGCATAACTTTAAAGAAATCGTGTCCTTTGTTGAATATTATCGAAACATCACAAAATTCACCTTCAACAGAATTTACTTCTATATCATCTCCTAGTGCGGTAAGTATTTTTTTAGATATGTAAAGCCCCATTCCTGTAGATTTAAATCTGTTTCTTCCATTTTTTCCTGTAAATCCTTTTTCAAATATTCTATCCAAATCTACCTTATCTATTCCTTCTCCATAATCTTTTATATGGATAACACTAGATTTTTCACGCTGCTCTGGAAAAACCTCTATCTTTCCACCCTCGTGAGAATACTTGCACGCATTGTCTATTATTAGCTCTATAATATGAGCTATCCATTTTCTATCTGTATAAACAGAAAATCCAATTTCACTAATGTCTATCTCTAGCTTGTTGTATATAAATAAATATCTATTCTTTTTTATTACATTTCTTATTACTTTATCTATCTCAACTTCTTCAATAGAAAAATCTGAGCTATATTCACCTGATCTTATTATGTACAATGCCTGCTCAACAAGTGAGTCTATTCTTTTTATTTCTCTATTTATATTTTTTGAAATCTCTGCATCATCCACTCTTTTAGACATAATTTCTAGTATAGAAATAGGTATTTTTACTTGGTGTATCCAGTCTGTCATATAATCATTAGCATCTTTTAACTCGTCCTCTATTTTTTCCATTTTATTCATCCAATATATATGTTCTTCTTTTATCTGTCTTATAAGCTCTTTTTCTATACCATCTTTAAATTCCTCGTCAACATCTACACTATCTATAACTTTAACAGTATCCAAAATTGTATCAAACTCTTTTTTCTTCTTAAAAAAGTCATATATAATAAACAATACCAAAGCTAGTGCAAATATTAAGTTAAGATAAATCAAGCTATCTTTTCCCATATCTATTCCTGTATCTATGTAAACATTTATGTTGAATAATAGTATAAACAGTATATATAGAAGAATATAAACTTTATTGCTTTTTAAATAATCTATAATCTTCATTTTATTTCTCCTCAAAACATAGCTACTATTATAAATCTTCTATTATGTAGCCCTGTCCTTTTTTAGTTTTAATATAATCATCTAGCCCAATTGATTTTAGTTTATTTCTAAGTCTTGTTACGTTTACAGTGAGAGTATTTTCACCAATAAACTCATCTGTGCTCCAAAGTGCATCCATTATCTCATCTCTACTTACAATGCTACCTGCATTTTGCATTAATATGTGTAGTATTTTAAACTCATTTCTGCTTAGTTCTACAACAATACCATCTTTTATAACTGTTCCATCAGCTATGTTAAGTGTTATTTCTCCAACTTTTATGATTTCCCTATCTGCTGTGATGTTATAAGAATATGCACGCCTAAAAACAGCCTGAACCTTTGCAATTAATAGTTGTATTGAGAATGGCTTTACAATGTAGTCATCTCCACCCATGTTTATAGACATTATGATATCCATATCGCTATCCCTTGATGAGATAAATATTATCGGCACTTTTAAAAATCTTCTTATCTCATTGCACCACTGGAATCCATCTTTATATGGAAGGTTAATATCCATTAAAATTAGCTTTGGATTTGCAATAAGTACTTCGTTTGTTATATTTTGTAAATCTACCACAGTTTGCGCTGTATATCCGTATTTTTCTAACCGTAATTTTATTTCTTTTGCTAATACAAAGTCATCTTCTACTATAAATATATCTAATTTGTTATCATCTAGAGACATTCTTGATGATACGTCCATATTATGTTCGTTTGTTAAACGCATTTTTATCACCTCTTATTTTAATGATAACTTCTTTTTAAAAATGATACAATATTTCTTTTAATTATCTATTTCATAAATATAAAATAAAAGCTGAGTAATTTTTTACCCAGCTTTTATCATTGTGTTATCGTATTATTTTTATTAATTATCTTATAAAGTTTGTAGCAACTTTAGCTTCTTTTTCAGGTAATCCATATTTTTCTTTACCTAAAGCAATACTCTTAATTAAGAATGCCATATTTTTACCTAAAGTTCTCATAACCTGAAGTCCTTCTTCGTCTTTTAATACTTCTTCTGATGTGTTTCCATGCACACTATTCCAATACTGGCTTGATGCTACAGGCATTCCAGCTATTGTAAAGTATTTGTTTAATTCATCAAATGTAGATGAACATCCACCTCTTCTTGCAGATACAACAGCTGCTCCTACCTTCATAGTCTTATCACAACTGCTACTATAGAATAATCTATCCAAGAATGATATTAGATTACCATTAGCTGATGCATAATATACTGGAGACCCTACAATTATTCCATCACATTCAGCAAATTTTGGAGCTACTTCATTTACCATATCATCAAATACACATCTTCCAACTTGTCTACAAGTACCACAAGCGACACATCCTCTTATATCCTTGTTTCCAACATGGATTATTTCTGTTTCTATGTCGTTTTTCTTTAGTTCTTTTTCCACTTCGCAAAGTGCTGTGTATGTGCATCCATTTGCGTGTGGACTTCCGTTGATTAATAATACTTTCATGTTAACACCCCTTTTATAAGTTTTTAACTATATTATATAGCTTTATTTATCACTATATAACTTGTTTATCTATGTATATACATACTAGAAGGTTTTTCTTCTCCATCTCCATAAGCTTCACAGAAATATTCCCATCCATATTTTTCATAGAATGAGTCATGGTCTGTAAGAAGATATAATGTATCAATGCCTTTGTTTTTCATATCTTCGCATACGTGATTTAATAAAGCACCTGCAATTCCATTGCAACGTCTATCTTCCTCAACAAATACAGCGCATACATTTGGCGCAAGGTCTTTTCTTTCATGAAAGTCATTTTCTATAACTCCCAATCCACCAATTATTCTTCCTTCTTCAATTGCTACATACCATTGAGGAACTGGACTTTCTCCTGTAAAACACTCTTCCATACTTTCTAAATAAGCCTCTTTTGGAACACTCCACTTAGAGCTAAACCAATTCGCTGCTTCGTCTTTTAAATCCTGTCTATCTATTAAACTTATTATTTCGTATTTTATCGAACTCATAATTACTCCTCTTTTAACTACTACAATTCATTCTGTTTGCAGTATTCTAAGAAAGCACTACATCCTTCCATTACATCATCGTAAGTAACATCAAAGTTTCCTGTGTACCAAGGATCTGCTATATCCCTTTCACTTCCTGCAAAATGAAGTAGTTTGTATACTTTGTTGTCTACATCCTCTCCAACTACTCTTTTTAGGTTTCTTCTGTTCATATCATCCATTATTAGTATATAGTCGAAATCTTTGTAGTCTTTTTTAGTTATCTGTCTTGCGTATTTTCCAGCAGTTGATATTCCAACTTCTGCTAGTTTTTTTCTTGTTCCATGGTGTACTGGATTTCCAATTTCTTCTCTGCTTGTCGCTGAAGATTCTATGTGGAATTTATCTGCTAATCCTTCTTTTTCTACCATATCCTTTAAAACAAATTCTGCCATAGTTGAGCGACATATATTCCCATGGCAAACCATCATTACATTTATCATTTAACTTCTCCCTTCAAATTATTTCATCTTCTTTAAATCAATATAAATATCTAGCTGCGGAATAAATAAAAAGTTTCCATCCTTTATATGCGTATTACCAAACTCTTTCAGCTCTTTACCAGCTTCATCAGAAGTAACCTTATACTTCACTATATCACTATTTTCATCTATAGTAGCATGGAAAAACTTCCCTTCATACTGCTTAAACTTATAATCAAATGTATCTCTTGTCAGTTTTATTACTATCTCTTTCAAAATACTCCTCCTTATCTATCAGCTAAATATAGCTAACAATTCATTTCTATTTCCTTAACTTAGAATGTAGGCTAAACTTTATATTCATTATAATAATAACCTTTATAAAATAAAATCATCTTACATACATCCTATATTTTTATTATAACAATAAATTCTTTCATTTAATAGTTTTTAAAATTTAAAATACTTAAAATTTCACAGAATATACAGTTTTATATTTATTACTTCCTAAACCCTTGAAATTAAGCCAATGTTAACTCTAATTGACAAATTGCCAACCTTTATTGGTTGCGTAAAACTCATATATTTTGCTATTATTTTTATAAGAAAACTAACTTAGGAGTGATTTATATGAAATTCAACGAAAAACTAATCGAACTAAGAAAAGCAAAAGGACTATCACAAGAAGAACTTGGAAACGAACTAGGAGTATCTAGACAAACTATATCAAAGTGGGAACTTGGACAAAGCTATCCTGACTTTCAAAAACTTGTATTACTAAGTGACTTCTTTAATATATCTCTTGACAAACTGATAAAGGACATAGATTTAGATGACGTCAGAGAAAAT
The DNA here is from genome assembly GCF_008151785.1 of Peptacetobacter hiranonis. Lineage (GTDB taxonomy): Bacteria > Bacillota > Clostridia > Peptostreptococcales > Peptostreptococcaceae > Peptacetobacter > Peptacetobacter hiranonis. The sequence continues at coordinate 1,040,114 of NZ_CP036523.1, read as the reverse complement.
AATCAAAGCGATGAAAAAGTATCTAAAATGTATGAAGACTTCCAAACTGCAAAAACTGCTCTTAATTATCTTTTAAACTTCTTTGCATTTATTGGTGTTGTAGGTATGCTAGTTATAATTGCACTTATATTAATGTAAGTATATACAACTATTAATATATTGCTGTACAACATAAATATTTAATATCAAATAAAAAATAAGGGCATAACCGAATGCTATGAAAACTCTCTCTTATAGGAGGTCGGTTAGCCCTTATGTATTAAGCTATATTAAAAATCATCTGTTTCGAATACAGTCTGTCCATCAACTGGAGTCTGAAGAACTTTAAGAGCTCTCTTAACCATATTCATTCTTATTTTCTTAGAATCAACTTCACCCTGAGTTGGATCTCCTAAAGGATATGGGATACCAACACCTGGGATTATTCTATTTGCACCTATTGTTAATGAAATAGGAACAACTGTAGCCATATGCACTACTGGGATTCCGTATTTTTCTATCCCTTTAACCATTGTTGCACCGCAACGAGTACAAGTACCTCAAGTAGAAACTAGTATAACAGCGTCTACACCATCAGCGATAAGTTTTTTACCTATATCATCACCGAATTTAGCAGCACTTCCTGTTGCTGTACCAGTACCTGTAGTTGTGAAGAATGAATCGTATAATTTTCCAAATTCACCTTCTTTTTCTAACTCTCTTAAAACATCAAGAGGAACAACTAAGTTTGGATTTTCCATAACAAACTGTCTATCATATCCACCATGTATAGTAGTGAAATCATCTTTGCTCATGGTTTCCATTCCAGCTATGCTATATTCACCGTATTTAGTTGCATTTGAAGATTCTATGTGGTCTGGGTTTCCTGTTGGAACTACACCACCAGATGTAACTATTGCTATTGTAGCATTTTTTATATCTTTAACTGGTTCAGCAGGATCTACTCTGTCAAATACTGGCATTTCGTATTCAGTTACATATTCTTCGCCTTTTATTTTTTTAAGTAGCATATCTATTGCTCTGTCAGATCCTCTCTTTTCAGCGAAGTAGTTAACTCTTATACCTCTTTCAATATATCCTTCTTCTTTAGGTCCTAAAACTTCTTCACCTTCAACTAATTTTTTTACTAATTTAGCTATTTTAGGAAGAACTTTTCTCATACCTGCTGCTGAGTTTGGAGTTTCAACTATTAATAAATCTTTTCTAAACATATCTACACCAGGGTTTTCTACGTACATTCCTGTAACTGTAGGTATATTTAACTCTTCTTCTATTGCTTTACAAGCTGTACCACATGCAACACCATATCTACCTGCGTTGAATGCTGGTCCTGCAACTACTGCATCAGCTTCACATTTTTTAACCATGTCTAAAACAATTCCAGTTGCTTCATCAAGATTTTCGCCGAAGTAGTTATCACCACATATTATAGTTCCAACTATTTCATAATCTTCTCCAAGTAACTCATTTAATTTAAGCCCTGGTCCTACTGCTCCTTCTCTAAGCTCTGGCTTATAATCTGCCATATCTTCTCCACCTACATTGGCAAAGAACTGATTTATATAATGAACTATTTTATATTTTGCCATCTTGATATATCCCCTTTCCGGTAAATTTAATATCTCAACATTTCTCGATTACCATTAAAAATAATCTTATCTAAAATAAGTTTAATTTCTTCTATTATTAATTTCCTCTTGCTGCAAGTTTGTTGAATCCATTAGCTATTGTAGATGCTATTATTATCTGAAGTTCTGCATCAAAGCTTCCGTCTTCATTCATACATCCAGACCATCCACCTATCTGATTTTCTATGTAATCAGTCATTCCTATTATTCTATCCATTGGTGGGAAGTGAAGTACTGCATTACCTTGTCCGCAAGATACCATTGCATCTGCTTCTTTACAAGTATCTGCTAATGACTGTGATTTTCCGTCTTTTCCTGGGAATTCATCAGTTATTATAGCTACTTTTATACCTTTGTTTGCTACTTTTCTGCAGTTCATCATTAAGTCTGTATCAGGGTTACCGTAACCTTCTTCAGTTATTAGTAATCCGTCAAGTCCCATCCATTCTGCCAATTTAGCAACCATATCTGAATGTCTTTCTTTATCTGCTAAGAATACATTTTCATTTGTTAATATAACACCCATGAAGTTTAATTCTTTTCCATGGCGTTTAAATAAATCTTCTATTACCGGATTGTGGAAATGATGATATGTTGTAACCTTATCACAAGGTGCAACACAGTTTCCAGATACTATAGCTCCGTCCATTATTTCTTCTGGATACATAAATGTTGGTACTATCTGTTTAGCATCAACTCCGTAATAATATGTATCGTGAAGTAATCCCTGTGACTGAAGCATGTGAACATATCCTATCTTTGGTAGATCTGGATATTCTGCAGCCTGTTCAAATATAGGTTTTGTTTCAAAAGTTTCTATACTATCTGGTTCTATATCTTTTCCTGCTTTTCCTATGTGTGCAGCTACTTTAAGTCCAGCTAATCTAGCTGCTCTTTCATATACATGAGTTTCTAAACCTTCCTGTGGTTCAACTACTACACATATATTGTTAGTTTTAGAGAATGGGCAGTAATCTGCAGCTGGTCCACTCATGTCTATTACACCTTCCTGGAAACCAACTATCTTACCTACTGTTATAACGCAAGCACCATCAAGTGCATGAGTTCTACCATTTCCAACTGTTGGATTAACTTTTCCTATAACACCTGGGAAAATTTCTCCTCCACCACTAACTTTAACTCTAGGTTCTATAACGTCTTTTACAGGAGTTATTCTTGTAGACTCTCCTGGTTTAGCTAGTTCGATTTTACAGTCTTTTATCTTATCGTCTTCTAATACAAGGTCGATAATTTCCTGCTTATTAACGAAAAGTGTGTGATTTTTTACACATATTTCTTCACCGAACTGAATATCATCGATACGTATTTTGCCTAATTCTAGTTTCATGTAGCTACCTCCTTCGATTTAGTTATCGTGATAACATAAAGTCTAAAAAAATGATTGGCTTATAAAACTTTAATTTCTTATTCCAATCTTAGACATTTCTATTTATTCTGTCTTTATTCAGGTATAGATTTTTTCTATACTTAAATATTATCACATAGGAAAAGGTTTGTCTATATTTTATCATTAAATTTTCAGAATTATTTTTACAAATAAATTTTATATCTTTAATTCTATTTATGAGAATATTTTCTCTTATTTTTTTACCTTTTTGTAAAAAAATTCATATAAAAATAGATAAAATAAAAGACATTTCACTCTAATAAACAGTAAAATGTCTTTTTAAATCAATTATTCAATTTTTTAAGCTTATTTATATATATTTCTTATATGTTTTTTCTATTATTGTATTCTTGGCATTACATTATCTATCATAGATAAATCTATTGTCTTATAATCATTAGCTATTTTTTCTTCATATTTTGGAGTTTCTTTTATTTCTCTAAATTTGTTAAAAGTTTCAATAGCCTTTTCTATCATCATAACATCGTCCATATTACTACTGTTATCAGATGGGTATACAATTATAGATCTGTATGGAGTTTGATTCGGTTTTAAGCTACCAGCCTGTGGATGAGTAAGCAGTCTATGTCTATCATAAACCATATTTCTAGCCTTAATAAGAACCTCTTCATATGAATTAACCAATTCAACTTTCATTATATCCTTATATTTATCGGCAACTCTATCATTGTTAGTAACTATAGTACATTTTTCTTTTTCAAACATTTTAATTCCTCCAATTCAATTCTATACCCGATTTCATAATATCATAAATTATTTATTAAATAAAGTCTGGTTCTAAAAATATATACAAATGTATTCATTTTAGATATTTCGCTCTTATTCTATCTCTTGATAGTTTTAAGTCTTGGTTGAGCCAGTTATCTCGATAAAATTTCTATCTCGATTATCCCACAACCGTATTTTTTATTTATTTAAAGCATTTTATCTAACCCCCGTCACCGATAAAATATACCCTCTATTTATCAACAGTTGGATAAATACAAAATATATTCGTGATTAAATAAAATATACTTTTAACCTATCTTTTTACTTTATATCAGCAATTCTACTTTCTAGTATTTCCTTAACTTTCTTATAACTTGTAAACATCTTTATTTCTTTATCATACTTTCTCTCTAAAATATTTTTACTTGCATTTATATCTGCATGAATTTCTCCACAATACTCACAAACAAATGAATCTCCATTTCTTACACCAAATCTTCCACATTTACTACAAATTTGACTTGTATATGCTGGATTTATGTATGTAAATTCAATACTATTTAATTTAAACTTGTATTCAAGTCTATCTCTTATGTAGCCTTTAATCCATCTAGATAACTTTCTTTTTACAGATTTTGGATATCTGTCATCCCAATTTACAAAATCTAAATTTTCCATTACAACTTCCTTCGGCTTTTCTGACTTTATAAATTCATTGATATTTTTGTTGATGTAAGATTTAACTGTTTCATTGTGTTTATTTTTGTTTTTTCTGTATTTTTTCTTTCCTAAATTATTTTTAAGTATATTGTCTGCTTTCTTAGTGTTACCTTCTTCAATGTATTTTCTTCTAAGTGCGAAAAATCTGTTTCGATTAGCATTTTTATTATTCAATCTTTCTGTTTCTTTACTTAGATAATAATTAAGTTTTTCTCCATACAGATTTCCATTTGATGTTGCAAGCAAGTATCTATATCCTTTATCTATTCCTATAATATTTTCGTTGTTATTTTCCTTTGATTCCACTTCTAATGGAATATTTATTCTCAATACATTATCTATGATTTTGATTTTAAGTGTTTTGTTGTATTTATTTGAATCCCTCAATTTAATCGCTACTCTTTTTCTTGTTTCCATTGAAGATATATAAATATAATTTTCATTTGTGTTATTTTTTGAATATCTATATAAACCTGTATCTATCGAAAAAGAATTTATTTTATTTGTGTATGGTACTTTTCCTTTATATCTTCTAGTGTATCTTTTTATTAAGTTGTTCAAATATTTAATATTTAAGTTTTTTCCTACAAATTTTTTAGGAATATCAAAGTTTATATTGTTTAATACGTTATAATAAAGCTTATTTGCTGATAGTATATAATTTATATAATATCTATCATCAGTAGATAAATGTTCATTATTATAAGCAGCAGTCCTAATTTCATTTTTTGTATTAGACCAACCAGACTTTATATTTCCAATTGCATCTTGTAATGCTAATTTCCAATATCTAGCTGGTAATTTCCATTGTTCATAAAACTTTGTACTTACCCATGCATCTCTGATTTTTCGAGGTTTTTCAATGATTAAAAGACTTTTTATTCCACTATATCTTGAATATACGTAATTTTTAACATTTTTATATTCTTTTCCTATTTTTAATAATTCTTCAACCTTATAATCATCAATTTTATAGGAATATTGTTTTACAGTTTTAGTTATTGTCTTTTTCATTTACCTCACCTCGATTCTATAACAAATTTATCTTTCTAATTGTATTATATACTAATCGAAGTTATATTATACAAATAATATAAAAATTTTTTTAAGTTTTTAAATAAATAAAAAATACGGTCGTTATATCTAAAATACATCCGTATATATTTTTAGAGTGTTCAATCGGAATCGCTACTTTCCAATCAGTTCTCTTATGAACTTCTTAATGTTTCCATTAAGCACAGACTATATCACCATCTAATTTTTTAGATGCTCCCCATTTCCACCACCAATAGCTTGTGATGTACGGCATTTGCCTAGTCGTTGAACCTTATCCTGTTCGGATCTTGGCTGCTGATTATCCATTATTAAAGCACTTAGGATTTAACCTTATGCTATCTAGTTAATTTTTTCTGCTTTCGCAACATTCACGCTTGAATATTTTTCAATTCTACATTGTAGTTTAACTAGCTTTAGGAACTTCCAGCAATTAAAGGAGTTTTGGGCGATTTCTCGCCTCTCTACACTCTTTATGAATGTAGGGAGCTCTTTGTAAAAAATACATTTGTCTATAAAAATACATTTGTCTATATATGTATATTTTTGACTATATTTTTAACAACTATATAATTGCTCCTGTATATTCAAATTTATCTGCATAAAAATTAGCTATGTCTTTTACTTCTCTAACAAAACATCTAACTCTATCTTCTATATCCTCTTCTTTAATACCATTGCTAAGAATATCCTTTAAATATCCCATATAAAGAGTACACTCCATATGGTTCATCTTCTTTGCATTTTCCAAACTTATCTGACCTGCATCAACGCATTGCATACACATCTCAAAGTCCCTATCGTAAAATCCAGGAGTTTCAAGCATCTTTTTTAAATGTTCTTTAAATCCACTCAGATTTTCTGGAAACATATTATAATATTCAACCACAGCTGTATCTAAATTCTTGCTATTTTCATGTAAAAATATCATATCAAATGCTTCAGGATATCTAAATGCTGCTCTTGTATAACACTCCCATACACCTAGATGCTGATCCCATACTGTTTTCCATGTTTTCTCTGCATTTTCTAAATCCTCAAGATAACAATTTAAAAATCCCATATGTGCATAGAACAGTAGCTCGTCTAAATTTTTAAAGTATCTATATAAACATGTAGAACTACATCCCATTTCCTTTGCAATTCTTCTTATCGAAATAGCCTTTGTTCCTTCATTAGTTATTATTTCATACGCCTTTTCTATATAATCTTTTCTGTTTAGGTCTTTGAAATAATTTTTATCTACATTATTCTTCATGCTTAAATCACTTCCTTTCTTACAATAATATCTTATCATATTAATTGGTTTATATGTTCATTCTTTTTTATGCCATAAACAATAATTATAGTTAAAATATATTTTAAAATTTATTTATATAGAAACTTTCAATAATACTATTTACGTGTTAAAATATATTTTGTAATAATAAAAAACGAGGGAAAAAGATGAAATATAAAACATTTAGTAGAAAAAATTTTTTTGAAACTACAATTCTCTTTGGATTAATAACAGTGCTTGCTGCACAATTTAATATAAATTTATTTTTAAATAATTTTAAAATATCTATAGGAATAATAACTTTTCCAGTATTTTTATTTTTAATTGAAGATTTTCCAATTATACCGGTTAGTATTTTTTCTGCGATAGGAGTTTTTATAACCAGATTTGGAGCAATTTGGCTACAACAAGGTTTTCAAGAACAAGCGGCTTTAAATTGCCTGCCTGAGTCTTTCTTCTACATTGCATATGGATTTCTTATTTATCTGTATTCAAAAAAAAGAAGTAAGGTTCTAGAAAACGATTCCGACATAATTTGGTTTATATTAATGGACTATTTGGCAAATTTAGTAGAACTTATTCTTAGATTTAGCATAAATACATTTGAAATAAAAATTCAGCTTTGTATAATATTTGTTGCTATATCCAGATCATTTATAATATGGGCTTTGATTACCTTCCTAAAGAAGTACCATCTTACTTTTATGAAGGAAGAACATGCAGTTAGATATAAAAAGCTTATGCTACTAATTTCTAAACTAAATGGAGAAATAATTTGGATGAAGAAAAATACTTCATTAATAGAAGAAACTATGAATTCTTCTTATAAGCTATTCAATGATATGAAAAAACGGGGCGTTGATGAAGAAATATCAAAAGAAGCTCTTAATGTTGCTAAAGATATACACGAAATAAAGAAAGAATATGTCTTAATTCTTAGGGGAATTTCTGAAGCTATGAATTTAAACTTAGAAAACAACGGTATGTATATATCAGATATAGTAAATCTTTTAGAAGGTTCTACATCTGATGAAGCTACTGAAAAAGGAAAAACTGTTATTTTTAATAATAACTTCGATGAAAACCTATACACAGATAAAGAGTATTTCTTTATGTCTATTTTTAGAAATCTATTTACCAATTCTGTTGAAGCTGCTAAAGATAAAGAAATTGTAATAGACTTCAAAATAGAGCTTAAAACTAGCACAAAAAAAGATATAGACGAGGAATATTATTCTATTTTAATTAGAGATAACGGTCCTGGAATAGATTCAGAAGATATTTTAGAAATATTTGAGCCAGGATTTTCAACAAAGATAAATTTTGAAACTGGAGAAATAAACAGAGGGTTAGGGCTTAATTTGGTTAAAGACATCGTAGAAAATCAGTTTAACGGAAGTATATGTGTTACTTCTGAGCCTGGAAATACCTCTTTTGTGATAAATATTCCAAAAAATGAATTGAAGGTGATTTAAAAGAATGAAATTTTATTTAGTTGATGATGATAAAAATATAAGAAAAATATTAAAACTAATTATAGAAGAAAGAAACATAGGTGAGGTTGTCGGTTCGTATGGCAATCCTGAAGACGCTATAGAAGATTTGAGCGTTAGTAGTGTGGATATAGTTATTGTTGATTTATTGATGCCTAATATGGATGGTATAGCTTTTATAAAGAAAGCTGCTGAAATTGATCCATCTCTTGCTTTTGTTATGATATCTCAGGTTTCTTCAAAAGATATGATTTCTGAAGCATACGAAAACGGTATAGAATTCTATATACAAAAACCTATAAACAGTATAGAAGTTGAATCTGTTCTTAAAAAGGTAAAAGATTCCTTAAATCTAAAAAGAACTGTAGCAACTGTACAGAATCTATTTAACAATAGCCTTGGAAGTAAAGATACTACTGCTCCTTCTGAAAAAACATGGCTTCCAAAACTAAAAACTGTTCTTCAAAAGCTTGGTATAATAGGCGAAATAGGAAGCAAGGATATTATAACTTTAATAGAATACATCATAGAAAAGAATCGGAATATAGAAAATGTTACTTTAAATGAGCTTTGTTCTAAATTTACAGATAACCCTAAATCTATGGAACAAAGAATAAGACGTGCGGCAAATACTGGTATGATAAATTTAGCTAATCTTGGAATTGAAGACTATTCAAATGATATATTCCTTGAATTTGCGACAAACCTTTACAACTTCGAGCAAGTTAGAAAGGAAATGGACTATATAAGAGGAAAAAGTACTAAGCATGGAAATGTAAAAATTAGAAACTTCTTAAACTCTCTTGTACTTTATGTTCAGAATTAAGTTATCTAAAAAAATATATGTATTAATAGGCATGATTTATTTTTAGCAAAAATCGTGCCTTTTTTCATTCCAATTTTTTCAGCTATTGTTAATAACTATATGTTTTTATAAATTTTTCAAGTTATTTTTCAAAATCAGCCTCTTTTTATTTGTAATTTTATTCATTTATACAATTTATAAATTTCATTTCATCTAATTAATTGTTAAAAATATGAACAAGTTTTATATTGTTTTTTTCTTATTTTTTTCGCCCAATTTAACTTTGTTAATTTTGAAAATGTTTACCATAGAATTTTATTTCGATTTTTTTCGTTTAAAAATTATTTTTTAAAGGACTATATAATTTTTTTGAGTCGCAAAATAATTTTTTTGTATTAATTTTGAAAAAATTTCAATTTTTTCGTTAAATTTTTTTCATCTTTTCTGTAACTTTTTGAAACTTTTTAAAACTCATATATTATATTGATTTTAACGATAAGAAAACCCTTTCTTATAAATACAATCTATAATATTATGAGGTGAAAGCTTATGATGACAATTTTATCTGGACTTGGTCTATTATTACTTGTACTTGCTGGGTTCTCATTCTTTAGCTTCAAGATGCCAAAAGGATCTGTAGCTATGGGTGGTATGGCAGATGCAGCAGTTGCTACTTTCCTAGTAGAAGCAATACACAAATACATCTCTGGTGATTTATTTGGTATAAGCTTCCTAGCAGAAGTTGGTAGTATTTCAGGAGGAATGGGTGGAGTTGCTTCAGCAATCGCAGTTCCTATAGCAATGGGTGCTAACCCAGTACTTTCAATCGTTGCCGGTGTTGCTTGTGGCGGATGTGGTATACTTCCTGGATTTATAGCTGGTTATATAGTTGGATTTATAATACCAATAATAGAAAAGAAATTACCAGAAGGATTAAACTTAATATTCGGTACTTTACTAATAGCTCCTCTAGCTAGATTTATAGCAATAGGTGCTACTCCATTAGTAGATGCTACTCTAGTACAGATAGGTGGAACAATATCTGCAGCAGCAGAACAGTCACCACTTGTAATGGGATTCCTTTTAGGTGGAATAATGAAGATGATATGTACATCTCCTCTAAGTTCAATGGCTTTAACTGCTATGCTTGGACTTAAAGGTTTAGCAATGGGTATCGCAGCAATAGCTTGCTTCGGTGGATCATTCACTAACGGATTTATATTCCACGGTTTAAAATTAGGAGATAAGAGTAACGTAATCGCAGTTATGCTTGAACCTCTTACTCAGGCACCACTTGTTACTTCAAACCCAATACCAATATTCTGCTCTAACTTCTTCGGTGGAGGTTTCGCAGGAATGGGTGCAGCAGCTTTAGGTATAATAAATAATGCTCCTGGTACAGCTTCTCCAATACCTGGATTATTAGCTCCATTCGCATTCAATGATCCTATGAAAGTTGTAATGGCTCTTGTTATAGCAGCAATCGGTGGTTCTATAGCAGGATTTGTAGGTGCTAAAGTATTCAAAAATCATAAAGTTACAACAAAAGCTGATCTTGAAAGAAGAGCAGGAGTTATAGCTTAATTAATAATCGCAAGTTTTTTTAACTTAAATTTACTTTATACACAACTCACAAAAAAGGGACTGATGCGTATTTGCTCAGTCCCTTTTCATATAATCTTTTATAAATTTATTGCACTGTTGCTACTTTAAGTTCTTTTTTGTGTTCCATGTTTGGACTTTTTAATACTAAACTTATACTTGATAGTATTACCTGTATTGCTGGGTATGCCATCCATACACCAGATAATCCGAATAATTCTGTGAATATCCAAAGCATAGCAGGTGCTATAACTATTGGCTCTATGTATATTAATAAATTACTGAATTTCGTATGATTAGTTGCATAGAAGTATGCGCTTGTTACTCTTGTAACTCCAAAGAATGCATAAGCAAATGCTGTTGTTTTTAATGCTAAAGCTGTTTCATTCATAAGTTCTGGTGATATGTTGAAGTATTTAGCTAACTGTACGCTGAATACCATTGTCATAACCATTAAAAATACTGAGAATATTGAGCATAAGAAGAATGCTTTATTGTACACATAGTGTAATTCTCTTTCTTTGTTTGCTCCAAAGTAGTAGCTGAATAATGGCTGAACACCATCACCTATTCCCTGTATTAAAAGCTGTGCACATGCAAGTACGTAGCTTATTACTGAGTATATTGCAACTGCTCCATCTCCACCGTATTCAATACATTTCCAGTTTGTAAGTATTATTATTATTGAAGGAACTATTGTCTGTCCAAATGGAGATACTGCTATTTTCATTATTCTTTTTATTTTAGTTATATTTGGTAGTATATAATCCATTTTAAAGTTTTTATGGTTTAATTTTACAACGTATATAACATTCATTGTAGCAACTACACCCTGTGCAGTTATTGTCGCTAAAGCTGCACCAAACATTCCTAAATTCATTTTGTATATAAATACATAGTCAAGTACGATATTAGTAACAAGACCTGCTACCATATTCTGAGTAGCTATGATTGGTTTTCCCTGATTTCTAACTATTGGATTTAATCCATTTCCTAAAACAGGAAGCATTCCACCTATTAATATAGTAGTTATATAATCGTCTGCTCCCTTATATATTGCGCCTTCTGCTCCTAAGAAGTTAAGTATAATTCCTTTTGTACCTAAGAAGAAAACAGGAAGTATTGCTCCAAATATTAGAAGAAGTATTATTGTCTGCATGGCACTGTGCTCCATATCTCTTTCTTTTCCTTCTCCTCTGTATATAGAAACAAGAACAGATCCACCTATACCAACACCTGTAGCTGTTGCATTAAGTACAACCTGTATTGGATAAACTAGGTTTATCGCAGCAAGCCCCACGTTTCCTATACTGTTTCCTACAAATAGTCCATCGACTATTGAGTAAAATCCACTGAATAACATCGCTATCATTGATGGTATTACGTAATGCATAAACTGTCTATTAATTCTTTTTTTATCTATTGTTAAGTCTTTATTCATAATTTAAACACCTTCCTTTCACCAAAGAAGAGTTTAAACTATGGTCTAAGACCAAGGTCAACACTTTTTCAAAAAAATTTTTTACTTTTTTAAAAAATAGTTTATCTCTGTTTAATTTTTATGTAGATTTCCTTGTATTCATGCTGCTTATCTGCATAAGCTGTTGTATTTATCTCATGAGTTAGTATATAATTTTCTAACTCTATTTGATTTTCATCAGCATAATTTTTTATTTTTTCTATATATTTCTTATTTAGCTTACTTCCCTCAGATGGCACAACCATACTCAAAGCATCAAATCCGTTTATTATTTTGTCGTTCTTTTTATTTTCCTCGTAAATACTTTCCTTACTTAGATTGCTTTCTTTTCTATTTATATCATTTTCAAAAAGATCTTCTACTATCTGCCTTTCAATAGTGTAGTATGTAGCCTTTTCAGTCAAATCAGAATTATACTCCTTTATTACCGCACCTAGTACAAATTCTTCATTACTTATACTCGGAATATTTTTAAGAACTAATTTCTGTGCACTACTCTCTTCCTCTGTTTCTTCAAATAGAATATACGAAGTTTCAAAATGTTTCTTTTTAATACTCATATTTCCAGAGATTGCAGGTCCCATTGTAGAACATAGATAATCTAGTTTCTTTAAAAGCTGCTGTTCATATCTTATCCTGTTTCTACAATCTATTCTCTTTTTTTCAAATAACTCAAGTGCCTTTTTTTCGTCGTTTTCGTTCATTATTGAGTACATATCAGATACAGAGATATCTAAATTTCTGTAAAAAATTATATCTAGTATCTCTAAAATATTGTACATATCGTACATTCTATACTTGTTGTTTGGGTTTATTTTTGGATGAATCATATCCTTTTTTTCATAAAATCTCAGTGTATCTACTGTTATGTTGAGAAGTTTTGAAACTTCAGATATGCTGTATGTCTTTTTCAAATTTTATCTTCCTTTCAAAATTAATCTTTATTTTATACATTATTAATTATATCAGTAGGAGAGAGCTTTTTCATCTTATTGCATACATATTTCGTTCCTATCTTTACGCTCAAAATAGCTGTTATTATTATAAATAAGTATAATATCCACGGTGTAGATATATTTAGCTTAATTGTAGAAACTTCTATCAAAACTTTAGACATTAAAAATACGAAGATACTACCTATCACTACTCCCAATATAGCTGGAATAGCCACTCTATCTTCTATTTTCTTTGAAATAACCTCTTCTAATTGTTTATCACTTATTCCTATTGCCATAAGCACTCCAAAATCAGCACTTTGAGACATAATTTCGTATATAGATCCATTGATTGAGTTGAATATAGTTAGAATAATTGCAAATCCAGCTACAACACTAAATATTATATTTATAGCACTTATATATGCTTCATTTTTATCTAACTCTTCTCCACAATCAACAAATTCCACATTCCCGCTCTTTGACTCCAACATTCTTTCAATTTCAATCTTAACGCTTTTTTTCTTATCATCGCTGCATTTTATATTTATCGAGTTTATATTTTTTGCAAGTCCTTTATCAAAAGCTGATTGGTAAATAAACGCAAAATCTGGAGTTATTTGAGATATATTTACAACTTCAAATGTTTTTTTCTTTTGAATTCCATTTTCTAAAACCTCTAGTTTAATCTTATCTCCTACATCTATTCCCATTTCTTTTGCATACATACTATGTACACAAATTGCATTTCCTCGTTTAAATTTTTCCACATCAAAGTTATCGTATCTTGCAGATTTTATTAGATTATCTAATTCCTCATCATCTATTCCATATAATCCATATACATATGCAGAACTATTATTTTCATAGTATTTTACAGGAGTAGTGTAATTTTTTTCGATAGCGGTTACTCCAGATATTTTAGAAATATTTTCTTCCATATCATCTGTAATAGCTACATTAGAGAAAATTTTTTCTAGAGAAAGATTACTTTTATTTTCGCTGTACATATCTATATTTCTAACTATGTAATCTACGTCATTTTTATATAAAGATTCACTTCCAGAATCTATACTTTTTACAATAGATGCAGTAAATGCAAGAATTACAAAGATTATTATTATAGATGCTTTACCAGTATTATTATATTTATATTTTTTATCATACTTGTTTTTATACTTACTTTTATTTTTATATTTTCTACTTATCTTTGCTTTACAAGTACCTTTTCCTTTATCTCTTTTAACTTCACTATAAACCGCATACGGATTGTTTATTGAAGATGGAATATCCATATTTAACATAGTTTTCACTGTTTTTCTTGAAGATAAAATATACGATAAAAATACAAGCAATTCTATAATCACAAATATAAAGAATATATCTAAAAATCGTATATTTTCACTAGTTGCTTGCATTAAAGAAAATAATCCACTTGTATTAGATAGATTGATTTTACTTAAACACATTATCTTTAAAACTAATATAAATAATAAATTTATTCCTACTCCAATAGATACAGAAATGATAGATAAAATAAACGCTTGAATATTTACTATATTTTTTATCTGTGCTGATGATGCACCTATCGCCTCTAAAATTGCCATATCTTTAATATTTCTATGAAGTCTAGCTCTATTTATATTCTTTAAAATTATATACGATACAAGTAATATAGCTAATGATAAGGCCACAGTAACGCAAAAGTTATCTAAAAATATAAATTTAATATAATCTATTCTAGACACTAGTTTTATCCCAGATTGATCAAATCCCACATCAGAAGCTAATTTTTTTAAGCTATTCTGTATTTTTATTACGTTGCATCTACCTACATCTTTAAATTTTATAATTTCCGATTTTTTATATCCTACATTATACGCATAACTTTTAGAAACATAGATATTTTTCTCCCAGTTTTCATTATCATATTTTTCGTTTATAGCTCCTGTAACAACTAATATCTTATCTTTTTTATTTCCATTTTTATCTATTACAGGAATTTTTATAGAATATGGATAAGCGTTTTTATCTTCTTTTGAATTCTCTTTTGATTTAGAAATGTTTTCTTCTGATACAGAATAATTCCTTATTAAATTCTCTGACTTCTTTTCAATAGCTATCTCATTCTCTTCAATAGGATATTTTCCAGCAGCAAGCTCTAACCCAAGCATATTTGATGAGTTTTTATCATAATTTTTTAAATATCCTAACTCAGAAAAAATATCCGTAGTTTCTTCAGTATCTAACACTTCTCCTGTTTTGCCTACAGATATATGATTTTTTACATTTTCAATCTGATTTTCATCTAACTTTGAAATCTCCGCATCATAATCTCCAAAGTATATTTTTTCGTATTTTAAGTTGTATCTAAGAGAACTCACAGATATTATCAAAATTAACGAAACAATAAAAGATATTGTTGCAGTTATTATAAATGGAAGTATATATGATTTTTTGTTATTTTTAATATTTTTTATGATAAATTGAGATTTCTTCAACTAAATCACCCCATTCATAATTTTACCGTCCCTTATATGTATCACTCTATCTGCAAGCTGGGCTATACTCTCATCATGTGTAACGACAATCAAAGTCTGAGAATACTTCTCAGAAATAACTTTAAGCATATTCATAACATCCTTTGACATCCTAGAATCTAAGTTTCCAGTTGGTTCATCAGCTAAAATAATTGTAGGTTTTATAGCGATTGCCCTTGCTATTGCAGTTCTTTGCTTTTCTCCTCCAGATAATTGATGAGGCATCATATTTTTCTTCTCATAAATGCCTAGAGATTTCATTATATCATCTACAAATTTCATATCAGGATTCTGAGAATCTAACACAAATGGAAGAAGTATATTATCTAATACTGATAGTGTAGAAACAAGATTATATGATTGAAATACTATCCCAATCTCTCTTCTTCTAAATATAGCCATCTCATCTCTATCCATCTTAGAAATATCTTTTCCGTTTATTTCTACAGTTCCACTATCTGGCTTTTCAAGTCCAGCTAAAATATTTAAAAGAGTTGTCTTTCCAGAGCCAGATTTACCTACAATGGCTATAAACTCGCTCTCTTCTATTTCTAAATTTATTTCATCTACAGCCTTTATCTCAATATCTTCTGTTTTATAATATTTTTTTAAATTTCTAGCTCTGAATAACTTCATTTTATTCTCCTTTCGATTTTGAGAAGTAAAGAGTAAACGTACTTCCTTTTCCTTTTTCTGATGAAACCATTACATTTCCATCTTGTAAGTTCATAATTTTTCTAACTAAATAAAGACCTACACCAGAACCTTTTTCATTTTGCACTATATCATTTCTCGATCTATAGAATCGTTTAAATATATCATTATACTCATCTGTATCAATTCCTATTCCGTTATCCTCTATATTTAATGCAAAATAATTTATTCCATTGTCTAAACTCAGATTTATTTTTCCATTTGGAGCAGTATATTTAACTGCATTATCAAGTAAATTAAATATTGCCTCTGTAGTCCACTTTCTGTCTATTGCTAAAATACAATCTTCTTTTATATCATTTTTTATAGTTATATTCTTTTTAGCTGCATCTGCCTTTACTGACGATATAGCACTTTCTATACATTCTTTTAAATTCTCCTCTTTTTTATCTATACTTATCATATCCGCTTCTAGTCTAGATATATTTATCAGAGAATCTATAAGCATCTTTAATTTTTCTATTGCTATTCCTTCAGTTTCTAAAAACTCCAACCTTTCCTCATCACTTATTCCTCCTTCTGCCAAAAGCGTGTTATAAAGTTCTACATTTGCAAGAGGAGTTTTTAGCTGGTGAGAAATATCTGTTACCAATGATTTTACATTTTCTTTTTCATTTTCGATTTTTCTCATGTTTATTCTCATATTTCTCTCTGCTTTTTCAGAAATCATATTTATCCTACATAGCAGATTTTCGTTGTATTTATTCAAATCTACACTATCATTTTCAATACTTTCTCTTTCTTGTAAAGCATTATCAGTTTTATTGTCATTCTTATTTAATGTGTTTGAATGTTTAATATTATCTACTGTATTAAAGATATTTTTCATCTTATAATACATACTTTCAAATATTTTTAAAACATATCCCATAGCTTTAATAGCTATAACTAAAATAATTATTGAAAATACTGCAAATAAAAATACAAAGAATATAATCATCATCTTTACTTTATTTTCACTTTTGTCTATTAAATCAGATGTTTTTGAAGTATATCCATATTTAGCCAGTGTATTTGCTCCACTTTCTATATATTTATTGTTATCACCTATTACAGACTTTACTATTATCTCCCTATCCTGTGGGTATTTTTCCAAAAGATAGCCTACAACAGCTGCATCGTGCTTGTATCTATCTTCTGTAATTTTTTCAAACAATACAGACTCTACAGACAAAACAGATATGAAAAATGCGAGGAACATAGCAAACGATACTACTGCGCATTTTCTAAGGAAAGAATCATTCTTTATCTCTGAAAATACTTTTCTTATCATTTTCTAACGCACCCCGCATTCCATTTATATCCTATTCCTCTAATATTTTTTATAAATATCGGCTCTGAAGGATCTTTCTCTACCTTTTTTCTAAGTCGTCTCATGTAAACAGCAACCGTATTATCATCTACAAAATTCCCGTCCATGTCCCACAGAATATCTAGTATCTGTTCCTTTTGAATAATATTCATAGCATTTTCCATTAAAAGTTTTAGAAGTTTTCCTTCTGTTTTTGTAAGCTGTACTTTTTCTGTATCTTCCCTGTTTAGAATCAGTGTATAATCTCCATAATCAAATTCTATATCTTCAGATATTAGAATATTTTCTGATGTTTTTTCTTTTTCATCGTTTCCAGCTCTTTTCATAAATGCTTTAACCTTTGATACAAGAATTGCAAGACTAAAAGGTTTTGTTACATAATCGTCTGCACCTATTTCATATCCCATAACTGCATTAAACTCTTCATCTAAGGCAGTTAACATAATAATATAAACGTTACTTATTTTTCTTATTTCCTCACAAAAATCAAATCCACTTCCATCTGGCAATCCAATATCTGTTATTATTAAATCTATTTTATTATTGTCAAAAATATTTTTAGCTTCTCCAATGCAAAATGCTGTTTCAACTTCAAATCCTTCCTTTTTCAATTTGAAACTAATTCCTCTATTTAAAGATTTATCGTCTTCTAAAAGTAAAATCTTTCCCACGTTTTCACACCTCTATCCTACAATATGTTTTATAGCTTAAATTATATCATAGAAATAAGTGTTAGCTTTTTAGATATTCGATAAAATTTATAAAATATTAAAAATTATTTTTCAATGTCTAAGATTTTTTTACATTTATTTAAGCTATATTTATATACGATAAATATAAATATTAGAACAGCGATAAATATTAACGAATCTATAGAATATGCTATTACTTCTGATTCTGAAATTTTTCCGTCGTTCATTACAAACATTATTCCTGTAAGTAGCATGCTTAAAGTTACGCCTAATATTGCAGGAACTGTGAATAATTTTGATATCTGTTGTTTTAAGCATTTTCTTACATATTTTTTGTTTGCTCCAAGTTTTTCAAGATCTTCAAATACATCTTTGTTTCTTGATGCTACAGATATACTTCTTGAATAAAGCATTATCGCTGATGCAGCTAGACATATTACACTTATGAATGAGAATACTAGGAAGTATACTGCAACACTCTGTGCAAAGTTTTTTACATCGTAAGTTTTGATAGATGGATACCATTTCCAATACCCCATAAGGTCTGGATTATCCTGATTTAGCTCTATTGTAGTTCCTTCTAGTCCCATTGATTCTATAGCACCTTCGTCGTACATTGTGTTTGGATTTGCCATTTCTTTATCCGCTCTTTTTAAAAACTCTACATATACATTTTCAGCAAATTCATAAGATTTTTCTTCGTTTGCAGTGTTGAATATAATCTGCTGTACTTTGTTTGAGTCGCCTACTTTTGATGCAATTTTTTTGTAATCTTCGTCATTTAAGATGTATCTATTTTCACAGTTGTTAGTTAGCATATACTCATTTGCTATTGTTCCCTGGAATGATAATTTCATTCCCTGTTTGCTATTTTTATCCTCTATATAGTCCATATCATAGTATCTTGTAAAGAAGTTTTCACTTTCGTCTTTATGTACTATTCTTATATATTTTCCTTTTTCTACATTTACCTTTTCTCCAGTAATTTTTTCGTATTCACTTTGACTTATGAATTCTGAAGTTGAATGATCTTTTTTGTAGTTTTCTACAACATTTCCATTGTCGTCGTAATCTCTTTCTACTCCGCTTGCACTCAGACATGCAAATTCTATTTCTTTATAGTCTTTTATTGTGACACTACTTTTGTTAGCTAATTCTTCTATATAATTTTTATTTAATTCTGATGATACAAGCGGTCTGTAAATTACAAATTCATAAGGATTAGATTTTCCCGCAGACATTACTGAAGAAGATACATTTGATATATAAGATGCTGCAAATATAGATACCGCACATAGTACAGATACTACTAGCATATTTCTGATATTCTGCTTACCTTCAAATTTTATCATTCCGTAAGATACCAGATTTTTATAGTATTTTTTAGTATTTTTCCCTTTTTTATGGTATATAACCGCATATTCTATAACCATGTATGTTCCAACTACACTTAGTAACATTATCACATTTAATATACCAGGCGCTTTTTTATCAAATGTGTATATTATTATCTTAGGAAGTAATAATCCAAAGAAAATTCCACTAACTATTAAAATCATACCTACTACTAGATGTTTTTTAGAAACTTCTCCAACTTTTTCTCTAGTGTTCTGCGCTTTTATAATAGATATTACATCTGCCTTTTTGATTGTTCTTGTAGACATTACTACTATTAATAAGCCTATTATTAAGTCAAATATCACTCCCCACAATATTCCTTGAACTGATATTGAGAAGACTGCGTATTCTTTATTTACTATAAACTGAGAAAATCCCTGCCATATTATAAATGTAACTATTTCTCCTAATACTACTCCAATCACTCCACATTTTAATACTATAGATATTATTTCTTTGTTTAATGGTTTTATTAAGTCCTTTTTTACTGTTCCAAGAGCTAACATTACTCCGATTTCTTTTGTTTTATTTCTTAAAAATAGTGATGCTGCGTATAGTGAAAATACAACACATCCTATTATAGATACTGAAAGTATTAGGTATAATTGTTTTCTTGAGTCACCACCTACAGGAAAAACTAGCTGAACAATAGGCATTTGAGCAATACTCATCATTGCTGTCATTAAAAGCACAGCAAATGTTATACAAAATTCAAACTGATTGTAATTACTTTTATTATAATTTCTAAGCTTTTTTAGTATATTACTCATTGTCATTTCCATCACCACCAAGTTCTTTTAATACACCTAATAATTCATCAAAGAATTCTTTTCTATTTCCACTATTTTTTAGCTCTGTAAATATTTTTCCGTCCTTCATAACTATAACCCTGTCACAGTAGCTTGCAGAAATTGTATCGTGAGTTACCATAAATATTGTAGCTCCTAGTTTTTTCTTTGCTTCTATGAATGATTTTATAACTGCTTCACTTGATTTACTGTCTAAGTTTCCTGTTGGTTCATCGGCTAATATTACTAGTGGATCATTCATTAAAGATCTCGCAACTGCAACCCTCTGCTTCTGCCCTCCTGATATTTCAACAGGATATTTATCTGCAATTTCTTTAATTCCAAATATATCTAGCAGTTTATTTGCCTTGTCTTCCATTTCTCGCCAATCATCTTCTTTTATTATTTTAGGCATACATATATTTTCAAATACTGTTAATCCGTCTAATAGCATAAAATCTTGAAATACAAATCCTAATTTTTCATTTCTTACAGTTGCTAATTCATCTTCTGTAAGTTTTTCCATGTTTTCTCCATTTAATATTACTTCTCCACTTTCATAAGGTATAAAGTTTGATATACAGTTTAAAAGTGTTGTCTTTCCACTTCCTGAAGGTCCCATAACTGATACAAACTCTCCCTTTTCTATGTTTACATCTACTCCCTGTAGTACTGGATAATTCTTGTTTCCTACTTTGTATGATTTATAAAGATTTTTAACTTCTAACATTTTTCTTCCCCCTTTGTATTGCTAACTTTCGATAAACTATTTTTCTATACTTTTATAATAAATGGGGAAACTTACAACTAACTTTAAGTATTCTTACAATATTGTAAGATAAAATCAAATTTTACCGAAATATATTGTTATTATGCGAAGCATAGTAGATATAGACAAACTTCTCTCCAGGCTTCGACGCGTAAGCGAAAAATAGTCTAGTTTATATTAAAATACGCGTCTGCAGATTGTCGAGAGAGTTTTGTCTATATGCTACTATGCTCATAATATCAATATTCTTGGCAAAGTTTTAATTTTTACATAGGATTAAAAAGAAAGTAAAATTATAACAACTTGAATAAAAAGATGCTTAAAATTTTATTCACTTCAATCCCCGAGAGTTATTAATATATAAATTTTGATTTATTTAGCTTGTAGTAAACTGATAAGTACATATAATTTTTTACAATAAAATAGCTGTTATTAAAATTTTATAAATAGTATTTAAGACTTAAACACAAATAGCTCCCACCGACAATTCTGTAAGCACCCAACACCATTAAAATGTGTTACATAAATGGGTTGGGCGCTGAAGCCTGGAGAGCGAATACTTGTGTTAAGTCTGTTCTATTTCAAAATTTTAATAACAGCTATATTTTAGTGTCCGCTTGGTTTTTTATGAAGTTTGTCTTTTTCTATTGTTAGGTCTGCATGTAATAAGTCAACAAATATTACAGTAAGAGGTATTACTGCAGCCCAGATTGCTCTACCTGTAAAGAAGTTTACTAGTATTGTAGCAACTGTTCCTCCAAGTACAAACATTATTATCATAGCAATGTGAGTATTCATTCTTTTTACATACTTCTGTTCGCCATGATTTCTTATCGCTTTTGTAAGTGCAACCCCAATCTGTCTAACGTGATTTGTGCAGAATGTTGTTGCCATTGGTATTTTGTAAGCCTGTCTAAATGTGTTGTACTGCATTGAGCATAGGAAGTTTATCGAAATCTGAGCAATTTGGTATGGTGCACTATCTGGTACAAATCCAAGTATTATAACAACTATAATTTCTATTAATATTAACATTGTATCCCATCTTATGAAGTGGAATTTTTTGATTGAAAGTGCCCACGCTTCAGAAAGCATAGTTCCCGCAAGATATGCAGTAAGTGGAACTAAGTAGTACGCTGCTTTTCCAAAGTTTTTGCTTCCTATAGCCATTCCCAACATTACAAGGTTTGCTGTCTGTGCATTACAGAATATTCCTCCCCTTGCTGTATATGTATACGCACCGTAAAATCCACCTACAAACATTAGAACTGCAAAGATCCACCATTTTTCACACTCTAAAAATTCTTCCTGTTCTTCTTTTAGATCCGTCGCTATACGAACAACATT
Organism: Peptacetobacter hiranonis; assembly: GCF_008151785.1. Taxonomy (GTDB): domain Bacteria; phylum Bacillota; class Clostridia; order Peptostreptococcales; family Peptostreptococcaceae; genus Peptacetobacter; species Peptacetobacter hiranonis. The sequence continues at coordinate 1,017,422 of NZ_CP036523.1, read as the reverse complement.
TTTATATTCCAAAATGTAAACCTCCCTTCTATTTTTTATTATAAGTTCAGTTTTGCTTTTATAATTCTTATTTTTTGTAGAATTATAGCAATATAGCCGACAAATTAGATTTAATGCCGGCTATTTATCTAATCTAAATATAGAAATATTATACTCTCATTTATTTTATTTTTCAAATTTTGTTAAATATGATATATTTTTTATATTTTTGTTGATTAGTATTTTCTTCTATCTAAATTTTAAAGTTCTATAGTTTCTAAATCATCTGGTATTGCTATGTTTCCACTAAAGAATTCTTTTCCTTCATTGTAGTACATAGTTTTTCTGTTAGCTATATTTTTATCTTCTGTGTGATATAAAAGTATGTTTTTTATACCAAGTTCTGTAGCTAATTCACAGGCATCTTTAACTGTTGAGTGATGTTTTTCATAAGGTTTGAATTTATCAGCTTCTGAATATAGACAAAAGGCTTCGTGAAGTAACCAATCGCTGTTTTTAGCATATTTTTCTTCTTTTTCGTTGTATGGTTCATCACCACAGCAAGTAAGTTTTTTATCGTTATCGTAAATCATACTAAATCCAAACTGTTTTGCTTTAGTTGAGTGTATATCGAAAAATACAGTTTTGTTTCCTATTATTTCTCTTTCTTCCCCATCTTCAACAGGTATTATATGTACTCTTTCACCTATAAAATCTGTTTCTTTTTTATTAAGAAGCATGTGAGCAATACTATTTATTATATCGCAAAGCTCCCCATGTGCGTATATGTTTACATCCCCTACATATTCACCTTTTTTCATTGACCGGCAAATTTTTCTAATCATCCATATTACGCCGATAACATGATCAACGTGTTTATGAGTTACAAATATTTCTTTGATATTTTTCCAATCTATACTTGCATCTTCTAGTTGGTTGAATATTTTATTTCCACCACCACCATCTACTAGTAGCTGTTTTTCTCCATTTGTCAGTACAAAAGTTGTGTTGTAACATTTAGTTACCATTGCATTTCCTGTTCCTAGCATTGTTATTTTCATAAAATTTTCCTCTTTTCTTGATAGTTTTTTTAATTTTATTATTCTATTTAATTTTTAATATTTACATCTTCTTTTATTATAATACCCAAAAGTATTTTTGTATTAACTTATTTTTTTATTAATAACTTTTAAAACCTTTTCCTTTCTTTATTTAACTTTACTCTAATTATTTTAAGCATCTTGTATTGATTTTATCCATCCTTAAAATTATAGCTATTTCAACAAATTGATGATAAAATTATTGTATATAAAGTATTTTTTGAGGAAATTTTGTGAGGTGATGTATTTGAGTTTTAAAAATATTTTTACACAGGTAGCAGTTTTATTCATTATAATTTTGGTGGGATATTTTGTAAGAAAGAAAGGCCTTTTAGATGAGTCTTCAACTTCTAAACTTTCTTCTTTAGTTATGAATATTTTTCTTCCTGCTATGATAATTACTGCTATGCAGATTCAATTTGATAAAGAGATGATTCCAAAGATTCTTTCTCTTCTTTTTGTGTCTATGGTGATGTTTGGGGTGTCTACTATAGTTGCATTTTGTTTGAAAATTTTTATCAAGTCAGATTCAAAGTTAGGAATTTTTCAATATGCATTAGTTTTTTCTAATTCTGGATTCATGGGATATCCTGTTGTAGAGGCGGTTTTAGGGAAAGGTGCAATATTTTATGCAGCTATTTTCAATCTTCCTTTTAACTTCCTTTGCTTTACACTTGGTGTGTATTTCTTGTCAAAAGGAAATAGTAATGCTAAGTTTTCAATAAAATCTATGATAAATCCTTCTATGATTGCTGTATTTATAGGGCTTGCTCTATTCGTTACAGGTACTGAACTTCCAGTGTTTATCAACCATCCATTAGAGCTTTTAGGAGATGTTACTACTCCTATTTCGATGATTGTTATAGGATCTATGCTTGCTGGATCTTCTGCAATGGAATGTTTTAAAAGATTTGATATGTATATGTTAGCAGTTTTAAGACTTGTTGCTATTCCTGTGCTTGTGTTCTTGGTACTTAGACCATTTAGTTTTGATTCAGTTGTTATGGCGATTCCAGTTGTTATCTCTGCTATGCCATCAGCTGCAAATACTGCTATTATGGCAAATGAGTATGGGGCGGATGTTGCGTTGGCTTCCCAGGCGGTGTTCTTTACGACGTTGTTCTCGGTGGTGTCAATTCCGTTGATTAGTGTGTTGTTGTTAGGATAAAAATAATAAGGAGGTAATTATAATGTGTAATTATGATACAAATGAAATATTAAAAAAAATTAATGATCTTCAATTAGAAATTAAAAAAGTTAATGAAATAGCAGACTCTGAAATAGAAAGGTATACAAAAACTATTAATGAATATCGAGAAAATAAGTTATTAGAATTAAATATTGAACTTAATAATTCTGAGTTGCTATTGAAAGAATTATTAAAAAAATAAATTAGAAAAGGTCAAGAAGATTGAGTATATGAAAAAAAGTCTGTAAATTTAATCGCCTTCTATGGTAATATCAAATTAATCATAGGAGGCGATTTTTTATGGGCAGAAAGAAAAGAGAACCATTGAATCCAGAAAAGAAAAATATAATAGCGGAGCTAATTAAAACATATGAAATTAAAACCGCTCAAGACATTCAGGATGCACTTAAAGATCTTTTGGGGGATACTATTCAAGAAATGCTTGAATCTGAAATGAATGAGCATCTTGGATATGAAAAATATGAACGTGGTGAAAATACCAACTCAAGAAATGGATATAAAACAAAAAGAGTAAGATCTGGAATGGGAGAATATGAAATTGATGTGCCTCAAGATAGAGATTCTTCTTTCGAACCTCAAATTGTCAAAAAAAGACAAAAGGATATTTCTGAAATAGAGCAAAAGATAATAAATATGTATGCTTTAGGCATGAGTAATAGAGATATAACTTCTCAAATAGAGGATATTTATGGATTTGAACTATCTGAAGGAATGATTTCAGATGTAACTGATAAAATAATACCTAAAATCGAAGAATGGAAATATAGACCTCTTGAAAGTGTATATCCTGTTGTATATATAGATGCTATCCATTTCTCTGTTAAAGAAAATGGTTCTGTTAAGAAAAAAGCTGTCTATGTAATTCTTGGTATAAGTTCCGAAGGATACAAAGAAATTCTAGGATTGTATATTGGAGATACTGAAAGCTCTAAGTATTGGTTTTCTGTGCTAAATGAATTAAAAAATAGAGGTGTAAGAGATATTTTAATCGTTTGTGCTGATGGACTATCAGGAATAAAAGAAGCGATAAGCTCCGCTTTTCCAAATACTGAATATCAAAGATGTATTGTTCATCAAGTTAGAAATACATTAAAATATGTATCATACAAAGATAGAAAGGAATTTGCTAATGATTTAAAAACAATATATCATGCCATTAATGAAGAACAGGCTCTAGCTAATTTAGAACGTACTTCAGAAAAATGGAATGAAAAATATCCAAATTCTATGAAATCTTGGTTTAGTAACTGGGATTCAATTATACCGATATTTAAATTTTCGCCAGAAACTAGAAAGGTAATTTATACTACAAATGCCATTGAAAGTGTAAATTCGCAGCTTAGAAAAATAAATAAAAAAAGAACTGTTTTTCCAAATAAGATTTCTCTAGAAAAATCACTATACCTATCAATTGAAAAAATAAGCAAAAAATGGAGTATGCCTATTAGAAACTGGGGTTATATTTACGGAGAACTTTCAATAATGTATGAAGATAGATTGTAATAATTAAAAAAGTCAAGAAAACCGCTTTTTAGCTGGTTTTCTTGACATGCAACAAAATAAATAATATTATGTGTTCAAAGGCGTTAGCCATTTACTCATAAATTATTTTAAGTCTATTATACTACCTAACGGTAGTTTAAGCCATAGAGGGCTTATTTACAGAAAAAATTCTATATACCCAGAAGATTTTTACATTTTCCTGACCTTTTTTAATTTATTTTAATATTATATATTTTACTAGGAGCATATTTTTTTCCTACTACTTTAGATTTTATCCAACAAGTTTATTTGTCTTTTTAAGATATTTTGCCGGAATTCTTTTATCTAATTTCCATATAATATTCATTGGTTTTGATCCAGTATGACTTACATACTCTGCCGGTCCTAAGAATGTATATGGCATAGTTTTTCCATATTTATCATTTTTAAATTCACGAACAAATAGTACAACTCTACTTCCTTCTTTTACGTGATTTCTGTATCTCTTACCTGTTTTACTATCTTCACTAGTTGTACTCTGACTCTGCCAGTGGAATAATTCGTCGTTTATAGAATAGTCCTCGTACATAGTTGTAGGTGAGTAGTCTTTATCTGATTTGTTAAGAGTTATAAAGAAAATATCTGTTTTCTTGCTTTCAATCCAAAGCACTCCTTGTCTTACAGATGAGAAACTAAGATAATCAAATCCCATTAAAAGCTGTCTTTGAGTATATGTACAGTGTAAATCTATAGGACAATCAAATCCTAAATCAACTTCTTCATCAATAAAATCTATTTTACTGTAATTATATTCTAATAGTTCTATCAACTCTTTTCTCATATAATCACTTTTTACTAATTTATTTATATTTTCTAAAACTTTCTCATCATTCCAATCCTCAGCTACTTCTCCCCAAACTGTAACATAAAACATTTGGAGCATTCTCTTTTCTAATTCAGACATATGGTTTATTTCTACATTTTCTATATTCTTTAAAAATACTATTAAAAATTCTATCCATCTTCTTGAGTCTAAAGATGTAAAAGTATACAGCGCCGCACTCATCTCCTTTTCTATAGAGTCTTCAAAATCATCTGTAACGCCTGCAGCTACACATAGTCTGCTAAATGATAAATCTTTATATTTATAAATTATCTTAGGATCCAAATGATAATATTCTAAGAAATTCGCTAAATTTAACTCTAAACCAGTATCCTCTTCAAAAGTAGCCACTTTGTTTACTAATGCTGCTCTATTTCCATAGGATGCTTTTATATTAGACATGATATGTTCCTTAGCTTTTTTCTCAAGCTGAATATAGCATCCCTTTGGAACACCTACAAATCCTCTCTTTATCTCACTTTCAACACTCTTGTTAGTATTTGATAGAAGCGCTGCAAATTTATCTTCAAAATTATATCTTTTGTTGGCCTGTCCTATAAAATCAAGTACAGTTAAACAGTCTTTTCCCTCAGACAATCTAAGACCTCTACCTAACTGCTGTAAAAATACTGTCAAAGATTCTGTTGGACGCAAGAATAATACTGTATTTATCTCAGGAATATCTACCCCTTCATTATATATATCAACAACAAAAATAAATCTAACTTCTCCTTTTACAAGTCTATCTTTAGCAGTTTTTCTCTCTTCATCAGGAGATTTTCCTGTTAAATACATTGAGGGAATTCCTCTTTCATTTAAAAACTCACTCATAAACTCAGCATGTTCTACTGATACACAGAACCCAATTCCCTTAACATCGTCTATATCAGCGACATATCTAAATATTGAATTTACAACCAAATCCGCTCTTTTTTCAGCAATCTTTCTATCTAGAGCATAGACATTAGATAACTCGTTCTTATCGTATCCACCTGCACTCCATTTTAAATCATCTAAATCTACATTATCTGTAACCCCAAAATACTGGAATGGGCAAAGTAGCTTTCTATCAATTGCTTCTGGAAGTCTAATTTCTGCAGCAATTCTATTATCAAAGTATTTTAAAATACTCTTTCCATCCATTCTCTCTGGAGTTGCAGTAAGTCCAAGAAGAATATTTGGTTCGTAATATGTCAATAAACTCTGATATGTAGGCGCTGCTGCATGGTGAAACTCATCGACAATTATATAGTCATAAAAATCTTTGTCAGTTTTCTCTATAAATTTCTGAGAGTTGAATGTCTGAATAGATATGAATAAATTATCTAAACTATCCGGTTTGTAGTTACCAACAAACATATCTCCAAAGTTTGCATCTTTTAACACAGCCCTAAATGTGTACATACTCTGTTTTAAAATTTCTTCTCTATGTGCTACAAATAGAAGCCTACAAGGTTTGTCTGGATTTTCTTTTCTAAATCTTTTGTAGTCTAGTGCAGATATTACAGTTTTTCCAGTACCTGTTGCTGCAACTACCAAGTTTTTGTAATGTCCTCTAACTTTTCTCTCTGCATCAAGTTTATCTAAAATCTCTTGCTGATATGAGTATGGTGCAATATCAATAGTGTACATCTCTTCGTTATTAGACTCGTAATACTTCTCAGCTTTTAAAGCTCTTGCTAGTTTTTCCTTTTGGTCTTCTTTATAGTATTCAAATTCATTAGAGTTCCAATAACTTTCAAATGTAGCCTCTATTTTTGCTATTGTTTCTGGTAAATCCTTTTGAGTTACCTTAACATTCCATTCTAACCCGCTTGATAGTGCGGCATTTGATATGTTTGATGATCCTACATAGGCAGTTGTGAAACCTGTATTTCTATAAAATACATATGTCTTTGCGTGAAGTCTAGTTCTTTTTGTGTCATAACTTATCTTTATTCTGGTGTTGTTTAGTTCCCTAAGCTCTTCAATAGCTTTAATATCAGTTGCTCCCATGTATGAAGTTGTTATAATTCTAAGCTCTCCACCTCTAGCAATGAACTCTTTTAAATCCTCAATTATCAATCTCAAACCACTCCATCTGATAAAAGATACAAGCATATCTATCCTATCACTAGATGCTATTTCTTTTTTAAGTTCTGTAAACATCTGTGGTTCATGCACAGCTCCTGTAAATAAGCTACTTTGAGCAATTGAAGTTTCTGGTCTAGTTACTTTCTTATTTCCATCTAGTGAAAGTACTGTATTTTTCTTGTCGTAAAGTGCAAGTAACTGCTCACCCTCATCTGTTACAGACATTTTTTTGTAATCTTCGTCGTTAGTTTCTTCTTTTATTAAGTCCACTATTTTATTTATTAAAGATATTTGTTTTAATCTGGCATTTTTCTCTTTTTCGTCTTTTTTACCTTTTGTGGCTTTTTCTTCCTCTTCTTTTACAATGTCTAGTCCTTTTTCTACTATTTCAGATACATATTTTGCAAATACTTTTGATGATTCTGCATAGTCTACAGTTTCTTTTTCTATGTGTTTTTCGTCGTTTTTATCTATTAGTTCTTGGTTTATGTTTTCGTTGATTATTTGTTCGTAGATACCATTTTTAAGCATGATTTTTCTCCTTTTTGTTGATAATTTTATTGTATCATTTTAAGTATTCGCGATCAATCATAGTTATTTTTAATATATTTTTCCAATAAAAAAGGCTGATACTCTCGTACCAACCGTTTAAAAACTCTACACATGTAAAACATCCAGAATATCTTTCTTCAACTTAAACGAATACTCGACATCCCCTATCCTATCTCGATCCACAACAATCTCCATACTAACACTCGATGGCTTATTAGAAATAACATAAATCCTGTCAGAAAGCAAAATCGCCTCCTCAATATCGTGCGTAATCAACAAAATAGTCGACGTCACTTTCTTCCTAATATCCAAAAGCCATTTCTGCATAGAAGACTTTGTAATCGAATCTAATGCTCCAAATGGTTCATCTAGCAACATAATATCATTTGAATTGACATAAGTTCTCATAAAATTCGCCCTCTGTTTCATACCACCAGAAAGCTCCTTAGGATACTTGTTCTCATAACCCTCAAGTCCAAATACCTTAAAATACTGTCTAACTTCTTCTCGAGCCTGAGATTTCTTTTCTTTTCTAAGAACAAGAGGAAGCGAAACATTGTCTATTATTGTCTTATATGGAAGAAGAAGATCTTTCTGATACATATAGCTAAGCTTTCCATTTACATCAACTGTACCACTGTCCTGCTTCAAAAGACCTGCTATCATATTAAAAATTGTACTCTTACCACATCCACTTGGACCTAGTATTGATACAAGCTCTCCTTCTCTAACATCAATAGAAATATTATCAATTATCTTATCTCCATCAAATGATTTGCTAATATTTTCAATTCTTATCTTAGAATCTAATCTATTATCAGAATCTAAACTACTATCAAACTCTAATACATCCTTAGACTCTAAATCTTTAATTTTATTATCTTCTCTATTCATATTCTCTCGATTTCTTTATTATCTATTAAGATTTTATTCTCTACTGAGGTAGGAATTCGTTTGTATAAGCATCTTCTGGTTTTAAGTCTTTATTTATTAAACCGTATTCTTTTAAAAATGCTGTATAATTATTCCAAACTTCATCCTTCATTTCTCCCCATCTAGGTGCATCATCTTTATATTTTGATGCTAAGAATTTCTGGCTTTCTATAGCTAATTCTTCATCTATTTCTGGAGCATGTTTAACTAATATCTTCGCTGCTTCTTCTGGATTATCTATAGCGAACTGATATCCTTCTGTAGTAGCTTTCATAAATTTCTTAGCAAGTTCTGGATTATCATTTAATAAAGTTTCATTAGATATTATTACTGGAGTGTAATAGTCTAATCTCTTATCAAACTGATTAAGTGGTATAAAGTTTAAATCAAAGTTCTTTAATTTAGCCTGAACAACATCCCATCCTTCATATATCCAAGCAAAATCAACGCTATTAGTTGTTGCTGTAAAAAAGTCATCCTGTCCTATATCAGCTATTGTAACTTTATTAAAGTCTGCTCCAGTTTTTTCCATAACTGCTTTTATAGCTGCTGTTTCTGATTCAGAACCCCATCCTCCGTAGATTTTTCCTTCAAAATCTTTTGGTGTTTTTATATTTTTATCTTTTGGTGATGCAAATCCTGATGAATTGTGCTGAATTACAGCTGCTATTGCTTTTATTGGAAGCGGATCATCAGAAGTTTTAGCGTATGTAACTTCTTCCTGATATGATATACCAAAATCTGCTTTTCCTGATGCAACTAGACTTGCTGCTCCTCCTTCAGGGGGCTGAACTATTTCAACATCTAGTCCCTGATCTTTGTAGTATCCATTTTCTAAAGCAGTATAAAGTCCTGTGTGATTAGTATTTGGAGTCCAGTCTAATACTACAGTTACTTTTTCTCCTCCATCTGCTGATTTTTCTTCTTTTTTAGAACATCCCGAAAGAGTTGTAAGCATCAGGGCTCCAGCAAGGGCTATCGATATATATTTTTTAATTTTCATAAATTATCTCCTTAGACATTCCTATTTTTTAAAACTTTTTTTCTTATAATTTGCACTACTCCAACAAATATTAAACTGAATATTACTATAAGTATTGTAGATGCAAATACTTTATCTAATGCATAAGCCTTTTTAGATCTAACCATATACACACCAAGTCCAACAGTTCCTCCAAGCCATTCAGCTACAGTTGCAGCCATAACAGCATAAGTTGCAGAAATCTTTAATCCAGAGAAAAGTTTTTCTATAGACATAGGGAATTTTAAATGTATAAATGTATCTAATTTGCTAGCATTCATTGTCTTGAATAGGTTTAAATAGTCCTTATCCACATTCTCTAAACCATCTACAAAACTAACCAATATTGGGAAGAAACACGTTAATATTACCATTAAAGTCTTTGGAAGTATTCCAAATCCAAACCAAATCACAAGAAGTGGCGCTATTGTTATTGTAGGTATCATCTGTGTTATAAGCATTAATGGATATAAACATTTTCTAATAATATCTACAAAATCCATCAATATTCCCATTAAAAGTGCTATTAATACAGCCAGCATAAACCCAGATATAGACTCAAATATCGTAATAATACTATGATTAATTAAGTTTTCATAATCTGTAAAGAAAACTTCTATTATATCTGTAGGTGCTGGTAAAAGGTACTGTGGTATATCAAACTGTACCACAGCAAATTGCCAAACAGCTATTATAACCAAAAAAGTAATAATTGGATAAGAGGCTTTTTTTATACTATCTGTGGTTTCTAAGTTTGTCCTCAATAGTTAAACCTCCAGCCTTTTCATCTACTCTAGCTACAGTTATTACTCTTTCACAATTTAATTCAAAAGGTAATTTGTGCATTTTTTTGATAAGCTCAAATACTTCATCAAATTCTCCTTCAAAAGTAGTACTCATGGCACCTATTTCATATTTTAATCCACTTTTTTCTACTAACGCTATGCATGCATCTACTATTTTATATGCCTGATCTTCGTTTGCATAAGGGCGTAGAGGCATTACTGCTACGTCAGCTATTACCATAATTATCATTCCTTTCCATTTATATTGTCTACCTATTATATTATACTATCGCTAATTTTTTTAATCAAATATTCTTTAGATTAAATTCATTTTAATTTTTTTAACAATCGACAGCATAACTGTAAAACATTACAAATGATATTGAAAGTATAGTTCCTCCAATTATATCTGTAAACCAATGTACTCCAGATAATAATCTACCTACTACAATTAAAATCATTACTAAAGCTAACACAAAGTCCACAAATTTTTTTATCTTATCATTATCTATTCTCTTATTTGCCTGAATAATTGCCGTACCTATTATACAAATAGCCAAAATAGTATGAGATGATGGATATGATGCTTCTAAAACACCATCTACAAGAACTGGTCTGTAATTTATAACTACAACTTCAAAAACTAAATAACTAATCGCTACAACTATATAAAATACTCCCAACACAAGTATATCTCTGTCTATTTTAAAAATACTTTTTCTTTTTATAAGCTGATATGCACCTATTCCAGCAAAGAATATAGCTATAATAATAGGAACTATTCCCAATACTTCTGTAATATTGTACCAAGATTTATTTACCCCTAAAAAACTATGCATAAACACATTTAAAGTTGCAAATCCTATCTCAGTATTATTTACGCCCAATGATTGTACGTCTAAAAATTTTGCTCCAATTGTAAAAATTACAAATAAAAATAATAAACTTATAGAAATTTTTTTCTTCATCTTTTGATCCTCCATTAACCTGTTTTTAGATTTTTTACACTGTTATTTTTTAAGACTGTCTTGTATCAAATTTAGAATTCTTTTGTTTGTCGACAGTTAAAACTTTAATCTAAAAATAAATTTTAATGAAGAATCTAGCTATCACATTGCGATACCTATAGTATCAAATGTCTATTTTTCAACATGTTACTTATAGTATCGTTGACTTTATCTATATTATTTTTTATTAGCATTTATTATTTACTCTGTTTGATATACACAACTATTTTAATCAAGAATATCCAAAATTCTATAAATGCTATATACGGCTCTCTAGTCGCTATAAATGTAATTATAGCTATACTTGTAAGTCCTAATGAAATAATGCTGTTTATTTTATCAACAGATTTATTTTCAAACTTAGACATAATAAGTTCAGCTGCCCCGTATAATATTGTAACTCCTATTATTATCAAATAAATATATTTCCCTACTCGATTTATAGAAAAAAGATTTACTAAATATATATATCCGTTAATCTCTTTTCCAAATAACGGTATAAATAAAAATATTATACTCATCAAATCTATAATTCCAAATATAATATTTTTAAACGACTTCATATTTTCTTTCTTTTCTTTTTCTGCAGCCTCTATAATCTCCTCAGATGATAATAATTCATCTATTGAAACATCAAAAACTTCTGATATAGCTTTTAATGAACTTATACTTGGCATTCCTCTTCCCGACTCCCATTTTGAAATCGCAGTTCTTGATACAAATAACTTTTCAGCTAACTCTTCCTGAGTCAAATTAGATTTTTTTCTAAAATATTGTAATTTTTCATTGAACTCCATATCAATACCAACTTTCTTTTATTATTTATTTCTTTAAATTATTTCTAGTATACAACTATACACTTTATCATTCATTATAACATTATTTTATAGATTCGTAAATTTACTTTAATTTTAATACAATTTCTAATATAATAAAGAGTATATAACTTCACTACAAGGAGCGTTGGAATGTTTAATAGACAGAAAGTTTTAGATAGACTTACAAATCACAAACCTTATATAAATGGTTCTGAATATATGAGGAGAGCTGCTGTTTTTATTCCTATGGTGAGAAAGGATGGAGAAATTCATATACTATTTGAAGTTAGAGCAAGTAGTCTTAAACACCGGCCATCTGAGATATCGTTTCCAGGCGGTGGTATAGAAGAAGGTGAAACTCCATTACAGGCAGCAATAAGAGAAACACAGGAAGAAATAGGCTCTTATCCTGAAGATATCAAAATCATTTCTGAGTTGGATTTACTTATAACTCCTGTAAAATATATAATTCATCCATTTGCTGGATATTTGGATAATATAGACCTCATGAATTTGAATAAAGATGAAGTTGACCATGTTTTTATGGTTCCTTTAAAATATCTTTTAGAAAATCATCCTAAAAAGTATTTTAATACTGTTCAGGTTTTACCAGATCAGAATCTTCCTTTTGATTTGATTCCTGGAGAGAAGAATTATAAGTTTGAAAATGGAAAATCTCAGGTTTTATTCTATAAGTATAAAGATTACGTTATTTGGGGGATAACAGCTAAAATATTGTATAACTTCTTAGAGTTTTTTGAGAACTAAAAAAGGGATTGTCACAGTTAATTTCTGTGATAATCCCTTTTATTTTTTTAATTTTATTATGCAACTAAATGTTTTTCAACTGTTTTTTCGTAGTTTATTCCAGCAAGTAAAAATGATGCTGCTGATACTAAAAGTGAAAGACCTATTGCAAGGTATATTACAACTAGTGGTACTCCACTTATAAGGTTAAATGCTCTTAATGATATACCCATAGTCATCATAAATACCATTATCATATATCCTTTTTTATCAAAGAATGCGAATAAACAAGGTTCTTCATTTTCCATGTTAACTATTCTTTTAGAGTGTTTATTAAACATTTTGTAGAACACTTTTGAGAAGAATATTGTAAATCCTATAAGCCCAAGTATTATAGCTACTTCTTTAAGGCTACTCATTACAGCGAATTCCTCTTCTGCTATTTTTAATATATTAAGTCCTGCTATAGCCCAAACTGCTCCAGCTATGAAGAATAATGTTCTTTTGTTTGCTTTTGGTTTGAATTTTTCCATCATGATTTTTCCTCCTAAGTTTTAATCTTTTTTATAAGATTTTTATTTATGTTTATATTATACCCTATGTTTTCCTCTTTAATCATTAAAAACTAAAATCATTTTGTCGTTCAAATGTATTTAAATCAAGTGTTATATTATAATCTATGCCGGAAATATGTCGTAAGTTTTATTATTTTATAATTTTTTATCTACACTCACAAAAATATTTCAACTCCAAAAATAAGCAAAAAAATAAGCAGTACCAAGACTGCCAGAAAAATTAGAACTATTATAAATCATACTCAATCCCCATAATGTGGAGTTACGAGGACTATTATGAACATACTTTGTACTTGTTAATTTAATAATACACTTTTAATTCATAATAGTCCAATCGTTAAAATCTATCGTATTATAGATAACTATAGATAGAATTTTAAAATATCAGCTCTCCATCTATAGCATTAATTATCATCTTTATTGCTATTAAAATCTTTTATAATTACTCAGTTAATCCGCTTAATATAGTTTGAATATCTGTTGAATTTAAGTCTGATTTCTTTGTAAAAATAACTATATTATCCCTTTCAGCTAATAATACCGTTTCCTCATCCATTGAAAAGCCTTCTACTTTTGAATAGTCTACAGTAGCTACTCTATCGTCTTGAAGTATCGCATTCATGATAGTATCCCCTTCTGTAGCGATAAATTCTAGTATAGACATAGATATTCCTGTTAGTGTGTTATATGTTAGAACATTAACCATATCATTAGAATTTATTGTATGTATTATTTCTAACACTTGATCTTTTTCGCTTAGATTTTGAAATTCTACTGTTTCCATTTTAAACCTCCATCTATAAATAAAATCTTTAATCCCTTTTTTATTATAACATTATTTTATTTATTTTTTTCATTAGATAAAAACTTATCTTTTTTTATTAAATATATTTTTTACTCTATCTAAAAATCCAATTTGGGTAAATACACAAGTTGGTTTAATTCTTTTATCCAGTAGTTTTTTCTTATCTCTAGCTTTTCGTCTATTTTCTATTATATTTTTAGCTATGTTTTCATTATCATATATATGTATATGCTTTTTATTTCCTTCTATATTTTTAAAGAACGGCATCCCCTCTTTATCTTCTATCTTAGCCACTTTTTTAGCCAATTTATCCACAAAATTATTCCAATAATTTCCACTATGCGACTCTATTTCATTGAAATTAACAGAAATTCCATCTTTAATACACATATTGTACAATTGCTTTAAGATTTTTCCATAGTCTATTTTAGGGTTTATTTTATTCGTACATATATCTTTAATGAAAGATAAGTCGTGGTTAATTTCAATTTCATCAGAATATTTTGTAATAAATACCCATTCAAGCGCCCTCATAGCTGCTACAAGTTCTCCCGATATATTCTTTTTGCCTGTTATATCTCTTTCTGCATAAGAATATCTATATATCTCTTTGTCAGCTTCAATAACCACAAATGCTGCACCATATTTTTTCGTAGCCTCACAATATGATCCATCTGTGTATATTTTTAATATTTTTTCATCATTTACAAAATCTATATATTTTAAATCACTTAACTCTTTATTTTTGTTTATATATTCTTTTGCTTTTTCTAAAGTATTAAATTTTTTCATATATGCACTAGAATATCCATCAGTCTGTTCTCTTGCCAGTTCATAATTTTTGTATATACCTGGTTTCCTTCCTCTTGCAACGACATAACACTTTCCTTTATACATTTTACCTTCTTCAATATATTTGTTGGCATCTTCCAAATTTTTAAATTTTTTCCATTCTGAGCCAGATACACCCTTTACCTGATTTTGAGCTTCTTCTAAAGACTCATACACACCTACCTCTCTTCCATTTCTAACAGCATAGTATACTTTTGCTGTCTTTTTTGCTTTTTTTTCTTTAGAATTTAATAAAGATCTAGTATCTTGTTTATATTCTATAGTTAATCCTGGTAATTTTTTAACAGTTATTTTATTTACATCTGTTACCAATAAGGGCTCTTTTTTTACTTCTTTCTTATCGTCCTCATCAATTTTCTTTATTGTCTTACTACTGGCTGTGCTTTGATATTTTGATGAGTAATACTTATCATCGTAATAATCGTCGTAATCGTCAATATAATCATCATTCCATTGACCATAGTCATTTTCATCGTCATAGCTTAGATTTTCATACTCATCATAGCTATAATAAGTATTGTTAATATATACTCCATCAGCTTCATTGTTCTCGTAATAGTCTATATCATCTAAATACCGCTCATCAAACTCATCCACTTTCTGGATTTCATCATTTATAAAATCCCCAAATATTTCTATTTTTTTCATCTAATCACCTCACAATGATTATTTTTTCTTCTTATACTTTTTATTGCTCCTATATGTTACACCATTTCCTAAATTTGCAGAAATACCTCTTTTAGTGTTGTAAGTTACGTTCCCGACTTTAACTGAAGCACTTACACCCGTCTTACTTAAATTCACCTTTACATGTTTCCCTAAATTTATAGTTTTTCTAAAACTTAATCCCATAAGCTCATCTCCTTGAATATATTCATCTTAAAATTATTTCTTACTTACTAATTTCTATTTTTTCTTATTCAATCCCTCTTTTCAGTTGAAAGTCGTTAAATATTATTATATTATTTTATTCAGAACTTTTCAATATACTATTGCAAACCATTTTAATTTTCTTGTATTTTCAGTATAAAAAATACCTATCTGCTTAAAAGATTTTAAATCTTTTATACAAATAGGTATCTAATATTATCTATTCAATTACATACTAAGAAGCTTTTCTTCTATATATTCTTTTATTGGTTTGTCAGCTATTGTAGCTGGTCCATCACCAAAGAAGTCTATTACTATATTGAAGAAGTTTATCACTAATTTGTTTCCATCTATATAGTACTCGTCCATATGTCCTGGTATAAATACTACTTCGTATTCATCTTTTGGCAGCTTATCTTCTAAATCAGTTAAGTTTAACTGTTTAACTGGTTCTACCATCATATTTGTGAATCCTAAATCTTCAAGCATCCACATATTTTTACTCCAGAATCTACTTTCTTTTTTAGTAGGTTTGTTTAAAAGTTCTCTGTTTGATATTGCAGAAAGTACTTTTCTTACTGAATCTGGTGTAAATTCTTCGCCATCATATAGATATTTCATATTTGGATTATCTGCTATTTCAAAGAAGAATGAATCCGCTATTTTTTCTTTCTGATGCACTGAGTCCCAGATGTAAAGCATCATTTCTAAGATTTCGTTTTTGATAACGATTTTGGCCATGTTAACTACCCCTTTTCCATTTAAAATTTTGCCCGTGAACTACTTCACTTAAATTAACCTTGTCTGTATTCCGGTTTATAATTGGAATTTAGTTAAATATTTTCATTTTGAAAATATAACTGACATTACTAGTATAACATAAAATCGTTTTTTTAACATTAAATCATTACTTTAACACATCATTGTTTATTTTATTTAATTCAAATCTATTAAATATATACTACTTATTTAGCTTCTCCGTACATTTCTTTTAATTTAGCCTGGATTTCTTTGTTTTCTATATATTCATCGAATTCCATTTTTCTATCCATTATTCCATTTGGAGTTATTTCTATTATTCTGTTTGCTAAAGTTTCTATCATCTGGTGGTCATGAGAAGTAAATAGTATTACTCCTGGGAATTTTTCAAGTCCCTGGTTGACAGATGTTATAGATTCTAGGTCAAGGTGGTTAGTTGGATCATCTAAAACAAGTACGTTAGCGTTAGAAAGCATCATTTTAGAGAACATACATCTAACTTTTTCTCCCCCTGATAATACTTTAGCTTCTTTTAGAGCTTCATCTCCTGAGAATAACATTCTTCCTAAGAATCCTCTTACGAAACTTTCACTTTTTTCTTCTGAGAACTGTCTTAACCAGTCAACTAATGAATATTCACATCCATCGAAGAATTTATTGTGGTTTTTAGGAAGGTAATCCTGAGTTGTAGTTACTCCCCATTTGTATGAACCGCTATCTGGCTCCATTTCTCCCATTATTATGTTGAACAATGTAGTAGTAGCTATTTCATCACCCATAAATACTATTTTTTCATCGTTTTCAAGTCTGAATGATACATCATCAAGAACTTTTACACCATCTATAGTTTTTGTTAGGTTGTGAACTTCAAGTACTTCATTACCTATTTCTCTAGCTGGAGTAAATCCAACATATGGGTATCTTCTGCTTGAAGGTTTTATATCTTCAACCTGTAATTTATCTAACTGTTTCTTTCTTGAAGTAGCCTGTTTTGCTTTAGAAGCATTTGAGCTGAATCTTGCTATGAACTCTTTTAACTGAGCTATTTTTTCTTCCATTTTCTTGTTCTGGTCTTTCTGTAGCTGTAATGCTAACTGACTTGATTCATACCAGAAGTCGTAGTTACCAACGTACATCTGTATTTTACCGAAGTCTACGTCTACTATGTTTGTACATATCTGGTTTAAGAAATGTCTATCGTGTGATACAACTATTACTATAGAGTTTTCTAAATCCATTATGAAGTTGTTTAACCAGCTTATTGACTGGAAATCAAGGTGGTTGGTAGGCTCGTCAAGTAATAGTATTTCTGGTTCACCAAATAATGCCTGAGCAAGAAGAACCTTAACCTTTTCAGCACCTGTAAGCTCTTTCATTAGTTTGTGGTGCATATCTTTTTCTATGCTAAGTCCCATAAGGATTTTTTCTGCATTAGTTTCAGCATCCCATCCATTTAACTCTGCAAATTCTGCTTCAAGATCTGCTGCTTTTATACCATCTTCTTCTGTGAAGTCTTCTTTCATGTATAAAGCATCTTTTTCCTGCATTATATTCCAAAGTCTTTCATGACCTCTTATTACAACGTTTAGTACTTCTTCTTCTTCGTATTCGAAGTGGTCCTGTTTAAGTACTGACATTCTTTCTTTTTCTGTTATTGAAACGCTACCTGTATTAGGCTCTATTTCTCCTGATAATATCTTTAAGAATGTAGATTTACCAGCTCCATTAGCTCCTATTATTCCGTAGCAGTTTCCTTTTGTAAACTTAAGGTTTACATCTTTGTATAGTTCTTTATCGCCAAATCTAAGTCCGACATTCGTTACCTGTAACATAAATTTTTCTCCCTTTCTATTTTGATTTTTATATTTGATAAATTTATTATTTTCGTTTTAACTTTAAATAATTCTATTCAACACAATCCCTTATATGATATCTTATATTTCACTTTCAGTCAACAAATTCATTCAATAAAAAAGCAGCTACTAAACTTTAGTAACTGCTTTACAATCTGGTTATAATTCTTTTTAGTTGAATAACACGCATA
The DNA here is from genome assembly GCF_008151785.1 of Peptacetobacter hiranonis. Classification (GTDB taxonomy): domain Bacteria; phylum Bacillota; class Clostridia; order Peptostreptococcales; family Peptostreptococcaceae; genus Peptacetobacter; species Peptacetobacter hiranonis. The sequence goes on along the minus strand of NZ_CP036523.1, from coordinate 998,927 downwards.
CTTTTACATTTTTAGACTCTGGTTTAACTAAGTTTGCAAATATTACTGAGCTCTTATCTCCAGTACATCTCTCTTCAAATTCTAGCATTAATTCAGAAATATATTCAAAAGTAACTCTTTCATCGCCTTCAAGTATCATTATACATTTTTTAGATATAAATTCATCTCCAGTGCTTTCTATATCTTCCATTATTTTTTCAACAGCTGTTCTTGAATCTGTTCCATATTCTATCTGAGTGCAGATATATTTTATATCTTTATCTGTTATCATTATATCTCTTAAATCAGTTATATCCAGGTTAAGAATTGGCTCCTCTGTTATAGATTCTGCCATCATATCCATAAGATCTGCTATTTCTGAGAATTTTTCTTCTTCAGCCTGTATATATCTATCTATTTCTTCTATTTTTATAGGTTTATCTGTTGAAAAATCAAATCCTATGCAAAGAGTTTTTCTCTCAGCAGCCATAAATCCTATAGCCTTAACTATTTCAACAGCTCTTTTGTCTGTAGAATCAAATACAAGATAAAGTATCTCTATTTCATCAAGAAGCTTTCTAACAAAATCTTTGTCTACATCCTTGTTTTTATCTATTCTTTCTATAAAAGTATGGCTTATGTCCATTTTTGAAATTCTATCCACAAGCTCGATTCCTTTTTCAGATATTCCTATCGCTTTTGATATTTTTCCTTCCATCTTATTTCCTCCAAAAATAACCTCTAAAAATTTATTACTCTCTAATTTTATCTAGGGTAAGTATCCTCTTCGTTGCTAATCCTTTTAAATTTACCCTGACTTTCAAGCTTATTCATATAATAATGCGAAATCCATGTACATATTCCACATAATAATAGTATAAAATAGTATACTAAAAAGCTGTACATAATAACAGCATATCCTATATATTTTTTAGGAAATACTCCTCTAAAAATTCCAAAGAATGTAAGCTCATTTGCTCCCACATTACCAGGAGTAGGTATAGGCGATATTGTCATATAAAGCAATACCTGTAAAGAGAATAATAAGTAAAAACTAGCACCAGCTAGTTTCGATGCTTTATATATACAGAAAACTATACTAAAATATATAAAAAGCTGTAAAAACGTTAAAATCAACGTAATTATTAAAGATTTTACGTCTGTTATATACATTAATATAGACTTATTAAATTCATCAATATAATTATAGCATCTTTCGTTTTTTCCTCTTAAAAATCTAAATACTCTAAATCTACCAAGACCATTTATAACAATATCTGCAAATTTTTTCATAAACTTAGGACTAAGTACTATCATAAGTCCTCCAAGTATTGTAACCAAATTCATTACCATACCTATTGTTAATAGCATTATTATATGTCTATACTTTGAAACAATCATAGCTTTATTTAAGAATATTATAACACCACATATTATAGTAACAACTGTCTGGAATAATACAGTTTTATTTGTAACTATCGCAACAGCCTTACTAAGACCGATACCATACCTATTCATAACATAAATCTGCATAGGCTGACTTCCTGATGCAAATGGTGTAACTAAGTTATAATAAAGCCCCATGGTTCCCATTTGAAGACCTATAGTCCTCTTCTTTTTATCTTTCTCTACCGAGTTTATAATAGCTTGAAAAACAGCCGTTTCTAAAATTATATAAATTACAACTAATCCCATTCCCATAAATAAGAATTTCTTATCTACAAATGCAATTACATCTGGTATCCTTCTATAATCAACCGTTGTAGATATTATATAAAGTGTAAATCCAATTAAGAACAGAAGAAATCCGTACTGTGCTATCTTCTTTTCTTTACTTGTTAATTTTCTCATAACCTTTAGTCCCCTTTATTTAGTCCCACAATATATTAGTATACATTTTTAAAATGCTTTTGAAAACATTTTATTCATTTTTATTACTTCTACTAATACTATTATATTTTATTTTACTAAAGATTTTCTAAAAGTTATCAAAATTTCATCTAATAATCATACATATTATTTCTTAAGTATTAAAAAAGGACCTTAGTATTATAAAATGGAACCTATAGAATGGACACTTGTAAAAAGGTGTTTCATCTATAGGTTCTTTTTTTGTATAATTTTAATATAGAGGTGAGTAATTTATGAGTAAAAAACAATTTAGTAAAGAAGAAACATTAGAGCTATCAAAAAATCCATTTGTAAAGAATGTAAGCTGTAAATCAATAACATATACAAATGAATTTAAAATACATTTCATAACAGAATACAATAAGGGAAAAAATCCAACACAGATATTTAAAGAAGCAGGTTTTGACACTAACATCATAGGTGCAAAACGTATTAAATGCGCTAGCGAGCGATGGAGAAAGTCATATAAAGAAAATGGTATTTTGGGACTAGATGATTCTAGAGTTAATAATTCTGGAAGACCAAGAAAAAGAAAATTAACAGATAAAGAGATAATAGATAAGAAGGATGCTGAAATAGCATATCTTAAAGCAGAGCTAGAACTAGTAAAAAAGCTAGACTTCGAAGAAAGGCAGGTGATGAATAATAAGCTACCTTCGGTGAAAATATTCAAATTAATTAATGATGTAATAAATAAATATTGTTTAAAAAAAATGATAAAACATCTATGTATTGTTGCAGGAGTATCTAGATCTGGATTTTATAACTATTTAAAAAACAAGAATGTAATAAGCAAACAAGAAGAAAAGGATTTAGAAGCAAAAGAAATAATTCTTAAAGCATATAAGTTCAGAGGATACAAAAAAGGTTCTCGTTCAATAAAAATGATTTTAAAAAGTAAATTTAATATAATATTTAACAGAAAAAAAATTCAAAGAATAATGAAAAAATATGGAATTAAATGTCCTATTCGCGAGTCAAATCCAGCTAAACGTATGGGAAAAGCAAGAAAAGAACATCACACAGTTCCTAATAAATTGAATAGAGAATTTAAACAAGGTATACCAGGAAAAGTACTTTTAACTGATATTACGTATATGCCGTACGGCAATGGGAAAACAGCATATTTATCAACTGTAAAAGATTCTTCTACGAATGAAATTTTATCGTATCATTTATCGAAGAATTTAAAAATGGATATTGTTATTTCAACTATTAACAATCTCATGTTATCAAATTCAGACAAATTACATAAAGATGCATTTATTCATTCTGATCAAGGAGTTCATTATACAAGTACTATTTTTCAGAACTTGTTAAAAAAATATAATTTAGGTCAATCTATGTCTAGAAAAGGTAATTGTTGGGACAATGCTCCGCAGGAGTCATTCTTTGGTCATATGAAAGATGAAATAGATTATAAAAGTTGCAATACATTTGAAGAGTTAAAAAGTTTAATAGATGATTATATGGATTATTATAATAATGATCGTTGTCAGTGGAATTTAAAACAGCTGACTCCTATTCAATATAGAAGTCAGCTGCTTGCTGCTTAAGACTTTTTTATATATGTCCTTGACATAGGGACCATTTTAATGTGTTAAAGCCTCTAATATATACTCTCTGTTATTAAATTTGTAGTCTATTGCAGCTTCAAATCTATCTATATTTTCTTTTATTTCATTAAAAGATTTCATTTTCATATTTTGCCTCCATTTTTTATGATAAATTTTTTATTTTACCAAATTTCTCCGTGCATTTCTATGATTAATTGTATCATAAAAAAATGCCTATGAAAAACCAATCTCATAGGCATTTTTTAATTTTACATAGATTTTTACTTTTCTATAAAGATCGATTTATTCTTCGTCTTCTCCACAGCATCCTTCGCATGAACAGCATCCATCTTCGCATTCATCATCGAAGTCTTCTGAAGATAATATAACTTCTTCACAGTAAGGACAAACTATATCTAGGTCATCATCGTAAAGCTCATCTTCATCTATTTCTACTAGTTCACCGCAGTATGGGCATTCCATTTCAATGTAGCCGTAATCGTCGTCGTCTTCGTCCTCACAATCACAATCGCATTCACACTCATAAAGATCTTCTATATCTTCTTCCATGTCTTCTAATTCATCGTATATATCGTCTATGTTTTCTTCTAATTCTTCCATATCTTCATACATATCTGCTAAATCAGAATCCACGCCTTCTATATATTCACGAAGTTCTTCATTTTCGTCCTGAAGTCTATTTATAGCATCAGCAAATTTGTCTAAAGTTACTATCATTTTTTCTATAACTTTTCCATTTTTACCTTCTTTTGCTATTTCAAGTCCTTCTGCTAATCCTCTTAGGTATGCAACATCTTCTTTTACTTTCATGTCCTGCCCCTCGCTTTCAATGCTTTGTTTTAACATCGACTTTAGTCGGTGCTATACATTTTTAATTTGGTTTGAAATTTGATATTAGTTGTTTACTCTTGATAAATATTCACCAGTTCTAGTGTCTATTTTTATTTTGTCTCCTTCATTTATGAATAAAGGAACCTGAACAACTGCTCCAGTTTCAACTGTAGCTGATTTAGTTACGTTGCTTGCTGTATTTCCTTTTATACCAGGTTCTGTTTCAGTTATTTCTAACTCAACAAAGTTTGGTCCTTCAACTTCGAATGGACTTCCCTGGAAGAATCTTATTGTAGCAACTTCATTTTCTTTCATGAATTTTATAGCATCTTCAACCCGTACGTAATCTAATGCTATCTGATCAAATGTTTCCTGATCCATGAAGTAGTATAATTCGCCATCGTTGTATAGATACTGCATCTGTTTAGTTTCTATCTGAGCTTTAGGGAATTTATCACTTGGGTTGAAAGCTTCTTCTCTAGTTGCTCCTGTTATAAGATTTCTGTATTTTGTTCTAACGAAAGCAGCCCCTTTTCCAGGTTTAACGTGCTGGAAATCTACTACTAGACATGGCTGACCGTCTTTTTCAAAAGTTACACCTTTTCTGAATTCACTTGCTGTTACCATATATATAACCTCCAATAAATATTACTTAACCTCTAAAGGCTATTTTGTGTATTCTTATAATAATTCATAATCCTACTGATAACATAATATCATAAATCATATGATTTAAACAAGTATTTTTACATTTGACAATATCAATTTCTCAACCTTATATTAATTATATCATTAAATTGATTATTATTTTTGTTAAGTTTAAGTTTAATTGAAAAAGAATTCTCAGAATCTTTTTTTGCTTCAATTCCTTCAGCATAATTTCCTATCTCATAATTACCACCATTATATGATATAAACAGCTTTTTATTATATTTGTTTACGTGTATAGATTTATCTTTTACTTTTGTAACGCCTAGCTTAACATCATCAACCCGAGAAACTTTGATTTTATCAACCTCTACAAATCCATCTTCAGGTATTATATTTTTATTATCCTTGTAAAATCTTATATCACTTGAATTTCTTATCTCTCTTTTTAAACTCGACTTCATCTCATTAAATTGCTCCATTAGCTCAATCCTATTATCTGTTTTACTTATAAGCGATACAGATTCATTTAGCATTAAATTTACAGTACTCATAACAATTAACGATATACATATAGCTACAAATACCTCAACCATTAAATATCCTTCTTTTCGCTTTTTATTCTTTATCATTGGAGTATATTCCCTCCTTAAATAAAATCCTTCCAGATATAGGTGTTATAGTTATTGTATATGTATTTTCCTTATATCTTACTTCAATAGTACCAGAATCCATAGGTATACCATCTGATTTAAACATTATTCTTTTTATATTACTTGCAACTTTGATATCCTTATCTACATACTTTTCTTTTATAAGTTTTAAATCAAAAAATGTCCTATAACAACTCCTATTATTTACCTTAGCTATACGCATATACTCACCTATTCCAGATAGGTTTTTCCTTTTCAATAGCCTTAGTTCAGAACAAAGTTTTCTCCGTTCCCATTCAGCCTTCATATATCCGGAATCTGACTTTGGAACTACAATTCCTATAAGCAATATAACAAGACTCATTCCGATAATAAGTTCTGCTAAACTCACATTCCTTCTCTTTTCATAATAAAACTCCTATTTTGAAATTATTATTCTCTAACTACTCTAAATATCAATGCATCTCTTGCGTTTATATTTTCTACAATATCCTCTTCTGGCTCAATTTCAGGTAGCTGCTCTTCTACATTTCCATCAGGACTTTCATTAGGAGCAGAGCCGTTTCCTTGCTCTATATTATTTTCATTATCTTCTTTGATAGGTCTATCTTTCCTCAAATTTTTCATAGTAACACATAGTTCTAGGTTTCTTTTCATATTATACTCATTTTCATATGCAGTTACATTAACCCAGAATTTATACAGTGATGAGCCATCCTCAGAAATATCATCTTTTTTAACATCTATTTTTACATTTTCCATATTTACATCTGACAAGCTTTCTATCTCAGATACATACTGCTTTCTATACTCAAAACTTTCTATCCTATTTTTAAAATCATCTCTATATGGGCTTATATCGTACAGTCTTTGAGTTGCCTCAACAATTTTTTCCTGCGTGATTATCATAGCTCCTTCCGATTTTCTTAAAAGATTTTCAGATTGTACATCTATCCACTCACTTTTGCCATAATCTATCAATCTCTTTTGAAGCGACATACAAGAAAGTGTTAAAAGTGTAAGAACCATTATCGCCATAATAGAAGCACTTCCAAATCTTCTTTTAAATTTATTTATCTTAAAGCGCTTCTTATTCAACATGTGCATATCTCTCATATCCTTGCAATTTGATACTTTCATCGCCTTTTTTAAGATCTATTGTAACCAAGTATACACCTCTAGGCTTGTCTATAATATCAATACGTTTACTTATCATTACTTCATTTGGATTTGAACTACTTTCAAATTTATCTTTTGTATTAAATTTTCCATTTTTTATATTATCAAGTTCTAAATTAAGCTCTTTTTCTGCCATGTACACAAGTTCTTTGTATTCTTTTTCTTTGTTTAGGATAAAGTTTGTATTATTATTGAATGTAGAAAATAAATACATAGCTAGAAATAATATAGACACCGCAATAATTGCATCAGTTATTATAAATCCACCTCTGCGTTTATTAAGTTTTAGGAACCCATTTACATCACCCTCTATTTTTAGATTCTTTCAGATTGGAACATCTCCTTTAGAATCTCTTCATCTTCTGAATCAACCTTTTTACCAGTCCATATTTCAAATGCATCTATACCTTGATTTATAAGCATATCTATTCCATGTATAACTTTTAAGTTATTTTTTTCCGCCCATTTGATTAAATTGGTTCTATGAGGCTTATATACTATATCGTATACTACTATATCGCTATCCACCTCTATACCCTCGTCTATAGGGCATTCTTTGCTTTCCATACCTATTGGAGTAGTATTTATCAGAAAATCATATTTTTCTAAATCATTCTTAGTGACTACCTCTTTTGAATATACAACCTCTGTACCAAATACAGAATTTACTCTTTTAGCTATTTTTTCCGCATTTTCAAGGCTTCTATTTCTTATATCAATTTTTCCAATTCCGTTAGATGCCATTTCAATGGCGATACTTCTACATGCACCACCGCTACCAAGTATAAGAGCGCTCTTACCTATTATAGATATGTTTCTATCTATAATAGCTTTTACAAATCCTCTTCCATCTGTATTGTACCCTTTTAAAACTCCATCTTCATTTTTAACAGTATTTACAGCACCTATTAATTCTGCGTTTCTATCTATCTCATCTAGTCCCGCCATTATATCCGTCTTGTATGGAATGGTTACATTAAATCCAACTGCATTTAAAATTCTCATAGATTCTACAGTTTTGTATATTTTTCTAGGCTCTATATCAAAACATAGATACGCTCCATTTACGCCGTATTTTTCAAATAAATAACTGTGCATATTAGGTGAAAAACTATTACTCACTGGATGACCTAAAAGTGCAAAGATTCTTGTTTCTGAATTTGTTCCCATAAAATTTCTCCTTTCAATATATATAATCATCAAATTTTCATTATTATATTCATTTAATATTATTTTTTATTTTTAATCTATCCTCAACTTTTAATTTATCATAAATCTTATAATTTCTAAAATAATATTCTGTATAATTTTTCAATTAATAAAAAAATGGACTCCCTCTATTATATAGAGAGAGTCCATAATTTTTATTAATTATCTATTTTTTCTTCTATAGGTTTTCTAAGCATATAATCTTCTTCAACTGGAACATCTAGTTTCATTTTTACTATCTGTCTTGGATGTGGAGCTGATTCTATTGGCTCACCATCTTCATTGTACATTTCTAATATCTTAGCGTACATAGTTTCTTTGTATGGAGCCATTATTTCTATATCTTCTCCAACAGACATTTTATTTCTCTGTTCTACTATTGCAAGACCAGTTTCCTCATCATGTCCTCTAACAACACCTATGAAATCGTAGTTTCTTACATAAGATGCAGATTCGTAGTTCTGATCTTCTGTACCTGGTTTGTGTAAATAGAATCCTGTTGTAAAGTGTCTGTGACTTCCTTTTTTAAGTTCTTCCATCCACATTGGGTTGAATTTCCAGTTTTCTGGATCTTCATAATATGCGTCTAATGCCATTCTATATGCTCTAACAACTGTTGCAACATAGTAAGCTGTTTTCATTCTTCCTTCTATTTTTAAACTCATTATACCTGATTCAACAAGTTCTGGTATATGTTCTATCATACAAAGGTCTTTTGAGTTGAAGAAGAATGTTCCTCTTTCGTCTTCGTATATTGGGAAGTATTCACCTGGTCTTTTTTCTTCCATTAGGTAATACTGCCATCTGCATGACTGTGCACAAGAACCTTTATTAGCTTCTCTACCTGTCATGTAGTTACTTATTAAGCATCTTCCTGAGTAAGATATACACATTGCACCGTGCATGAATGCTTCTATTTCTAAATCATCTGGAGTTTTTTCTCTTATTTCTTTTATTTCTTCAAAAGACATTTCTCTAGCAACAACTACTCTTTTTATTCCCTGGTTGTACCAGAAATTAGCACTTTCAAAGTTTGTAGTATTAGCCTGAGTACTTAAATGTAATTCCATTTCTGGAACAACTCTCTTAGCAACACTTATAACCCCTGGGTCAGATACTATTATCGCATCTATTCCTATTCTCTGTAATTCTAGTAAATATTCATCTAAATATTTAAAGTCTTCATTGTGAGGTATTATATTAACTGTTACATATACTTTTTTTCCTCTTGCGTGTGCGAATTCAACACCTTCTGCCATATCTTCTATACTGAAGTTTTTAGCAGCTGATCTCATTCCAAATACTTCTCCACCTATATATACAGCATCTGCACCGTATATTATGGCAGTTTTTAATTTTTCAAGGTCTCCCGCTGGAGCCAATAATTCTGCTCTTTTCATTTCCATGATTACTTTCTCTCTCCTTCTTTATAACTTAACGCTACACCGTCTCCTATTGGTATTAGAGATGTGCTTAAATAATCACAAGTGCATATATAATCCAGATAATTTCTCATTCTCTTAACTATTGTTTTCTTTCTTCTTACAACGAAATCGTCGTGAGCAACCATTCCTTTGTAAAGTATATTATCTGAAACTACAAGTCCACCTTTTTTTAGTCTATCTATTACAAGATCAAAGAATAACTGATACTGACCTTTTGCTGCATCTATGAAGATCATATCAAATTCTCCATCTATTGTTTTTAATGTTTCTTCAGCATCTCCTTCAAGAATAGTTATCTTATCCTCAAGTCCTGCTCTTTTTATGTTTTCTTTTGCTTTTTCTATCATAACTTCATTTCTTTCAGTAGTTATAATTTCAACATCCCCACCTAATACAGATGCAAAGAATATTGACGAATACCCTATTGCACAACCTATTTCTAGTATTCTCTTAGGTCTATGTATTTTTAATATAACTTTTAAAAGATCTGATACCTCTTTGTGAATTATAGGTACACTATTTTCGTGGGCATAATCTTCTAATTCTTTGAGTAACCCATCTTTTTCAGCTAGTGTTTCCCTTATATATTCTTCAACAAGGTCGTTTACTATATTGCTCATAAAATCTCTCCACTTCTAATTAATTTGCCTCAGATTCTTTATTCTGAGTTTCCTGTTTCTTTTTTTCTCTCTGTTCTTTATACTGTTTTTCGTATTTTAAATGCTCTTCATAAGTTTTAGCGTAATTATTTCCTCCACCATCTTCTTTAGCTACAAAGTATAAATACTCTGTAGCAGCAGGGTTTATAGCTGCTTCTATTGATTCCCAGGCTGGGTTTGCTATAGGTGTAGGTGGTAGCCCTTTGTATTTATATGAATTGTATGGTGATTCAACCTTTAAATCATTGTAGCTAACAACCTTTTTTCTTTCCTTAAACGCATACTGAACTGTAGCATCAGATTGAAGTAGCATATCTTTTGCTAATCTATTGTAGAATACACTCGCAATAAGAGGTCTATCCTCATCTAAAACAGCCTCTTTTTCTACTATAGATGCCATTTTCATAACATCGTAGAAGTTAAGGTCTTTGTGTTTTTCCATTTCTGGTTTTATTTTATATTTGTATATTTCATCGAATTTATTAAGCATTCTAGAAAGTACTTCTCTTTCACTCTCTCCTTCAGAGCAGAAATATGTGCTAGGATAAAGAAATCCTTCTAAACTTTTTATGTTCTTATCTTTTAAAAACTCATACTTATCTCTAAACTCATCTGGATTGTTTATAAGTTTTTCGTAATTTTCCTTAATACCAAGTTTTTTCTTAACTAACTCGTCTATTATCTCAGCAGAAGTAGCTCCCTCTTTTACAGTAACTTTAGGACCAGAATGATGTATCTTTCCTGCTGCTATATCATCTATAATCTCATCATTTGTATATGATTGATCAAATTGATATTCTCCAGCTTTAAATTGAGATGCCTTGCCACTCATTTTTACATTTATCTTAAATACTAATTTATTTTTTATAAGTTTTGCATCACTAAGTATATCAGCTATACTATCTGTTCCAGAGCCAGATGGAATGTTTACTACTACCTTTTTTTCTTCATTTACATCATATGCACCAGACCGCTTTTTAAAATATATACCCCCAGATGCTGCTATTACAACAAAAAGTACCAAAATAACTAAAAACTTTTTTTTCATATTTTTTCTCCTTTTTAATTGGATTATAACTCTGCAATTATAAATTATAACAGTATAATAAAAAAAAGTCTAACAAATAATGCTAGACTTTGTATTTTATAAGTATTTTATAATTCCGTTTTATTTGTACTCAGTATTTATTTTCTAGGGTGTCTTAGATTCATTTCTTTCCTCATATTCTGGTCTATACAGCTTAAATACGACTGTATGCTAGATAAATTTGTATTTCCTAGAATTTTATTTACAGATGCTATATTAGCACCCTTATTTATCATATGTATTGCAAATGAATGTCTTAACATTGTTGGATTTATATTTTTATCTATATTAGCTTTCTTAGAATATTTTTTAATTATTTTCCATAATCCCTGTCTTGTAAATCTATGTCCAAGCGCACTTACAAATAAAGCATTTTCTCCATCGGCAACAACATTTTCCCTAGCTTCATTTACATAAAGCTCCAAATATTTTTTAGTTACATCTATAAGAGGTATAACCCTTTTATTCTTACTTGAAGAACATGTTATACTTCCCATTTCAAAATCTACATCTTCTACATTAAGGTCTATCAGCTCAGATACCTTCATCCCCGTACCGTATAACACCTCAAATATAGCCTTATCTCTTTTTAATTTATTTGAATCTAAATTTTCAAAGTTTAAAAGAGCTTCTATCTCTTCCTCTGTTAAAATCTCTACTGTTTCTTTCTTTATCTTAGGCTTTTTAATATTTTTAGCAGGATCTATAGCGCAAATCTTGCTAAAGAATAAATAATCATGGAATGATTTTATAGATGATGTTGTTCTAGCTATAGTAGAAACAGATGTATTGTTCTTTTCTAGCTCAACTAGGTAGTTTAATATATCTGTTTCTACAACATCTTTAATATCTATATTATTCTCTTCTAAATAATCCTTGTATTTTTTTAAATCAGCCCTATAAGATGAAACAGTATTTAAAGATAATTTTCTTTTATTTTCTATATACTCGATATATTCTTTTATTAAATTGTCCATCCTAAACTCCTCATTCGATTTCTTACACATCGTATGCCCTCATACGAAATCTTTTAAAGTCAGGTTCTTTAATCCCAAAATTTTAGAATTATTTATTTTCTGTTATATAAATCGCTGCAGACGATGCTGAGTCAAAGAACTCACTATCCTGTTCATAGTTTCTTCCCATACTCTTAACCTTTAATCCGTAGCTATCTATATCGTCTTTAGTTCTATTATTTTCTATATATTCTATTTTATGTTTTTTATCCAAATTATTTTCTTTAATTTGATTTTTTATTACACTGTCTTTTTCTTCACTGTAAATAGTTATTGGTATCTCAACTTCTACATTAACTATTTCGCCAAATATAGTTATACTGTGATGAGATATACCGTTATGTCTATCTCTCATATCAGCAAAGCTTATTCTAGGTATCGCAATAGGTCTACCACCTAGTTTTGATATTGCATCTAATATAGGTCCCTGTTCTATACCTGTGAACCCGTATTTTGTACCAGTCCCCGCAATTCCAGGTCCCATACTTATAAATACAGCATCTGCCTTTACTATTTCTTTAGCTGTTATTAAAGCAGTGTATATATTTATACATTCATAGTCTCCACCAAAAGCATTTCCAAATGTTATTGTAGAGTCTATTAATCCTTTATCCTTTAGTGTAGCTGCATTCATACTGAAATATATAGGAAGTGCAGCACCATCTGTCATTATGTATACTAGTTTTTTGTTTGGATTTAATCTTTTATAAGTCGCTGCAAATGGAGTTAACATACTGTGAAGAGTTCCAACTACAACTGGCATTCCATTAAGTGTTTCAAATTCTTCAAATACATCGTGGTATTTGCTTTCATGATCCTCAACAGAATCAACCCTAACCTGCATAGGAGTATATCTAAGCTTCATTATATGTCCCTGACCTTCTAAATCAGCCTCCATATTATCTAAATTAGATATTACATAGTGGTATCCACCTGTTCCAAGAGAAAGCTCTACAGCTGTAGTATTTAGAAGTACCTTATCTCCAACTTTTACTTCTCCAGTCATTTTAGGATAGTTGTATGCTCTAAATATTTCTCCATTTATTTCAACTCTTATATCGTCAAGCTGTCCATTTTGTTTCTTTATTTCAACTACTTCGCCGATTTTTCTACTCAACATAAATGACTACCTTCCTAATCTGTCCAAGAAATTAAGGACTTTATTTTTTTCTATTATCTTAGTTAGGGAATATTTTTCAGTTAAAATGTGAATAAGAACTAAAAATACTAGCCATCCTATTTTAACATTTATAGAATATCCAAATGCCATAAATATCCCTATTGATATTCCAAGAACATTTGAACCTGCATCTCCCATCATACATTTTGCCTTTAAATCCTGATTAAAGTAAGCAAGCACTGCTGGAACTATTAAGAATGGTAATATTCTAGTAAATCCAGTAAGTGTACCTATCATAACAATCATTATAACTAAATAAACTTTTATAGCTCTACCTGGTCTTAAATCCATTAAGTTCATAAGATTTGTAGAAAGTGCTATTATAAGTGTATTTAAAACTATTTCAGGTATGCTTCTTGTTAGTACTACTGATATTAATAATCCAACAAATCCACCGTAAAGCGCCTTAAATCCACCTGTTGTAAGAGTTCCTTTAAAAAGACTTTTGAAATGTCCTTTTAAACCACTTACATTTCTATTTCCTATTATATCGTCCATTATCCCTGCAAATGACATAGATAAAGCTGCAAATAAGAACATAAATAAGTATTTCATATGTTCTGGATCTCTATCTATATACGCAAGCACCATAGCTGATATAACAAGCATTGGAACGAATACTATCCCCATACTTACAGGTATCATATCCTGTTTGTAGTTAGGTCTAACTATTTCGCCTTCTATTAACATTTTTTTGAACATAGGAATTATAAGAAGAGTACCTACAAATCCTACTAATGCAAGTATAAGCATAATGTATATATCTGCCATTACTTAGCACCCCATTCCTTTTTCTTCTGTTTTACAACTTTTTTAATATGGTAATACTGTTTACCTCTGTGGATAAATCCTTTTAAATCTCTTCCAGTTTCATTGTGAGTCATTTCCACTGGAACTTCTTTAATTCTGTATCCCCATTTTAATATGTCTATAGACATACCAACTTCGACACCGTATCCATAAGGTATTGTATCAAATCTTTCTATTACTTCTTTTTTGAATATTCTCTGACCTGATATACTGGCATTTAATTCAACACCTGTCATTTCATATACAGATTCTTTAGCTAGTCCTTTTACAAGTCCTAAACCACCCTTTTTCTTAGCTCCAGGGAACTGTGCTATTGTTACATCTGCCTCGTCATCAAATACTGGTTTTATTATTTTTATTACTTCTGAAGAACAAGACCCTAAATCTGCATCTAAAAATCCTATTATATCGGCATTTTTTAGAGCTTCTTTTAGACCAAAGTTAAGGGCATATCCTTTACCTCTATTTTTATCAAGTCTAAATACTTTTACCTTTTTGCTGTCTACACTCTTTGCTTCTGACTCAGTATTGTCTGAAGATCCGTCATCGACAACTATTATTTCATTTATTTCATCTATACCAACTATTCCTTCAAGGGTAGCCTTTATTCTGCTACCCTCGTTAAAAGCTGGCATTATTATACTTGTATAATGTTCCATTTTTTTCTCCTTATTTTTCCATTGGGATTAGAGAAGATGCTGTATCTAATCTTCCGAAATTACCTACAAGATTTTCATCCTGTATTAGAGCTACTAAAGAAAGTACTCCTGTTTTTTCATCTATATTATCTACAGTTGCTGCTTTATTTTTAGCATACTGCTCAACATATGAAGTTTTAGCTCCTTTTGACTGTGCTTCAACTACATATTTGTTTTCAGATTTTAATTTTGATACTACAAATTTGTCAAGTTCATTGAACTGTTTTGCTGGATCTGATGATTCTGATAATGCTGATATTACAACAGATGAGAAGTTTGCAATATCTTCACTTTCAGAGTTTAAGTCTATCATTTTTAATTCTTCTAGTGGAGCTAAAGATTCAGCGTTACCTCTTTTTACTATGTCGAATACATAATTCACTACATCTTCAGTTGATTTAAATTTTTCTCCAGTTTTTTCAGCTGCTTCTTTGATTAATTCTTTATCAGTTATTTCTTTATTAAATATTAATTCAAAGGCTACTGAGCCATCATACTGATTTATTATTTCTTTTAATTTGTCTACATTTTCTGTTCTACCATAAGTAGATACAACAGCTACTTTTTTCCCTGATAAAGAGCCAGTCATTAGAGCATCTGCATTTTCATTTACATAAGCCACTAAAGCATTGTATTTTTTATCAGTATTTTTTAAATCTGCTGATATTGTATCATTTTCCTCTTTTATACTGCTGAATTCTTCGTCAAGCTGCTCTATTATCGCTGCCTGCTGTTTATTCATTTCTTCGTTATTGTTTAAATTGAATCCAACAAGTATCCCTATTCCTAAGGCTAGGAATATTGCACCAATTGAAACAATATAGTATTTCATATTTATATGCATAATATTTTTCCTCCTGCTAAAAACTACATATTAAGCATTATTCTTAATTTTAGCTGCATAAGCTGTATAAACTGCTGCATTCTTGGAGATAATGATGCCAGTATTAATACTGGGAATAATGCAGTCGCTATTAATGCCCAAATATATTTTATTTTTAATTTACTTCTGTATAAAAGGTTTACACCTTTTGCATCTATAAGCTTTGCACCTATCTTCATTCTAACTAGGAATGTACTCGCCATACCTTTTCTACCTTTTTCAAGGAAGTCTATTATATTAGAATGAGTTCCAAGTGCAACTATAAGCTCAGCATTGTATTCATATGCTATAAGCATAGCTATGTCTTCACTTGTTCCTGGTGCTGGGAATACTACAGCATCAAGCCCTAAATCCTGTACTCTTTTTAGTCCAGGTGCTCTACCATCTGTGTATGCATGTACAACGATTTCTCCAGCTGCCTTTAATGACTCATCGCTTACACTATCCATATCCCCTACAACAACATCTGGTTTATATCCAAATTCCATAAGTGCATCTGCTCCACCATCAACACCTACTAGTATTGGTTTAACCTCTTCAATATAAGAAATCATTGTAGCTAAATCTTCTTTATAGTCCTGTCCTCTTACAACTATAAGTACCTGTTTTCCCTGATATATTGTTTTAACCTTAGGTATTTCAACTTCACCAAGTATAAAACCTTTTTCTTTTTTAGCATATTCTATAGTATTGTCTATAAATCTATCTAGTTCTTCACCTAAGTTATCATACGCTAACTTTATCTGAACAGCTACCTTTTCTCTAGTAAGAACATCGCCTTCCCCTATAAGTTCATCGCCTCTAAATATTTTACCATCTTCTATCAGCAATGTTTCACCTTCAGATACATTATTAAAAAGTTCTTCTCCTACTCTATCTATTATAAGTATGTTGTTTTCTGTTAAAATCCCAGGTCCCTTATTAGGATATCTACCACTTATAGACTCAGCAGCATTTATAACTAATTTGACCTTAGCTTCAACTAAAGAATTTGCTGCAACCTCATCTATATCAACATGGTTGATGACTGCTATCTCACCAGGTTGAATTCTTTTAGCAAGCTTCTTTGTTTTGCGGTCTACCCTTATCGGTGCCTTGACTATCATATCAAACCCTCCAAATTTCATAAAATCACATTATATTATACCATATTTTTTATTTAACCGCTTATTTTTAACATTTTTAGATTTATTTTTTTTTAATTTATTTTTTAGCGATTTCTTTGAAACTTTTGAAATTACATAATCTTAGCTATCTACTTATATATTTTTTAAAATATTTTTTTATTTTTCAATCTGATTTTTTATACAAAAATAGGGAGGTTAGATTTCCTAAACTCCCATAACTATAGCTTTCTTTTTCTTTTTTAACCTATTAATTTTATAACACTTTATACTTTAATGTATTTTACTCATATAAGGACTTATTCTTGTTTTAGAATTTCTTATCTTTTCAGCTGCACAAAATACAAATTCCATATTTGTTGGAATATCATTTTTTGAAAAAATATCACGCCCTAAAATTTGATTAAGTTCCTCATAATCCCTATTCTTTTTTAAATCTTGTATAGCATATCTAATACTTCTCTCTATATTTGTCTTTTCAGTATTATTTTTATTTGCTATAGTTGCAATAGTAGTGCTATCTTCTTTTATATCATACTTTGTATCTCTTAAAAGCTCAATATATATAGATTCCTTTATATACCTATACCCTTTTAGTTTTGAGCGAATACCCAAATAATTTATAAATTCACTTGTATCAATTTCTATTGAACTTATGCAACGTATATCATCAATATCCAACGTTTCATATTGATCCTTTTCTATATACCCGCATATAGTATTATATAAAGGTTTATCAATACACCTCATTTTTATCCCCCATTTCCCATAAGTTTATTGATTATCTTTTATACGTTTTTAAATACAGTTATCTACATTTGTATTCCTCAGCAAGAGAAAGTATTTCCTTTGCATGCTCTATTGTTTTTTCTGTTATCTGTTTTCCAGATATAAGTCTTGAGATTTCTCTTTTTCTTCCATCGCCGTCTAGCTTTTCAACAACTGTAAATGTTCTTTCACCGTCTGTTTTCTTTTCTATGCAATAGTGTGTATCTGCATTTGCAGCAATCTGTGGAAGATGCGTTATACATATAATCTGTTTTTTAGTAGCTATGTCTGATAGCTTTTCACCGACATTTTGTGCGGCAATACCACTTATACCTGTATCTATTTCATCAAATACCAATGTTTCTATCTCATCTGTATCAGCTAAAATAGTTTTAAATGCAAGCATAAATCTCGATATCTCCCCACCTGAAGCAACTTTGGAAATAGGTCTTAAATCCTCTCCAACATTGAAAGAAATCATAAACTCTGCAAAATCTCTTCCTTCTGCTGTAAAATCTCTATCACTAAACTCTGTACAGAATCTTACATTCTTCATATCCATACTATCTAGCTCTTGAATTAGAAGTTCAGACATCTTTTCAGCTTGTTCTTTTCTAATTTTACTTAATACTTCTGATTTTTTATATAATTCTACCTCTATAGATTCTAGCTTTTCCTTTAATCTTTCTTTTTCTTCATCCCTATTTAAAATATCATATAATCTTTTCGAAATTTTTTCATGGAATTTGAAGATATCCTCTATCGTATCTCCATATTTTCTTCTAAGATTATTAATATCATTTAATCTTATTTCTATCTGCTCAAGTTCATATGGCTCAAAATTAATGCTGTCTTTATAATCTCTTATTTCTCCAGATAAATCCTGAAGCTCATACATTATTCTCTCTACTTCATTGTAAATATCCCCTATTTTCTTATCAAAAGACGATATAGAAGATAACTCACTTACAACTCTACCTACTATATCAATAGCATTTATCTCGCTGTTGTGAATTGCTTCATAAGATACATTTAGATTATTGAATATTTTTTCGCTATTTCTAAATACATCTCTCTTCTGTATAAGCTCTTCATATTCATCAGGATTTAAATTTGCAGATTCTATCTCATCTATTTGGAATTTTAATAAATCTATTTCCCTTTGAATTTCCATTTCATCCTTGTTATCGTTCAATCTCAATAGTTCCGACTTAACTTTGGAATACTCAGCATAAAGCTCTTTATACTCCATTTTTGCGTCCATTATTTTCTCTCCAGCAAATGCATCTATGAATTTCAAATGTCTACTAGGATCAAATAATAACTGGTTTTGGTGCTGCCCATGAACATCTATCAAGTAGGATACTATCTCCTTAAGAAGAGATAATTTTATTGTTCTACCATTAACTCTTGCAGTACTTTTCCCATCGGAATATATTACCCTTGTTATTGTAACTACTCCATCTTCCATATCAATATCATTTTCAGACATTATTCTTTTTAGATTTTCATTTTCCGAATAGAAAACTGTTTCTACAAACCCTTTATCAGTTCCCTTTCTTAAAAATGATTTATCATATTTATTTCCAAGACATAAACCCAGTGCATCTATTATTATAGATTTTCCAGACCCTGTTTCTCCTGTTAAAATATTTAAGTTTTTGTCTATAGTGAGCCTTAACTCCTCTACAAGAGCACAATTTTTCATATATATTTCGAGAATCAAACCAATATGTAGTATATAAAAATACTACAAACTCACCTCCCAGCTCACAAATCATATCGATTTCGTGCAAATTTTCCATTTTTAATATTTATTTTATAAAATTTAATTTATACATTTTAGCAAAATAACCCTATATTACGGGTTATTTGCTAAGCTGATGTGATTTTTCAACCACTGTTCTTATATTTTCAAAGTGTTTTTCTCTATCGTAAGTAAATCCTTCATTAGAAGTACATAGGTGTATTAAATATTCTATATTTCCTTCTGGTCCTTTTATAGGTGAGAAATCTAGATTTTTAATAGCAAATCCATTTTCTACAGCAAAGTCAGATATCATTTCTATAACTTCTATATGAGTAGATGTTTCTCTTACGACACCTTTTTTACCTACTTTTTCTCTTCCTGCTTCAAACTGCGGTTTTATAAGCGCAACTATTTCTCCACCATCTCTTAGTAGCTTTTTAGCTACAGGAAGTACTAATTTTAATGATATAAATGATACGTCTATAGAAGCAAAATCAGGGAACTCTTTTAAGTCCTCAGTAGTTACATTTCTTATATTAGTTCTCTCCATGCACACTACTCTCTCATCACTTCTAAGCTTCCATGCTAACTGCCCATATCCGACATCTATAGAGAATACTTTTATAGCTCCATTCTGAAGCATACAATCTGTAAATCCTCCTGTAGAAGCTCCGATATCCATACATATTTTTCCCTCTAATGTAAGATCAAAGTTTTTCATAGCCTTTTCTAGTTTAAGACCACCTCTACTTACATAAGGTATAGGATTTCCCTTAACTTCTATATTTGCATCTTCTTTCACTTCTGTTCCAGCCTTGTCACATCTCTGATTATCTACAAAAACTAATCCAGCCATTATAGCCTTTTTAGCTCTCTCTCTACTTTCAAAGTAACCCTGCTCAACTAGAAGTACATCTATTCTCTTCTTCATATTAATCCTTTCCAGAATTTATACTTTTTATACAATTATAAACTCTAAATTTTTTTAATTCTTTCTGCAATTTTATTCACTGATATTCCAGCTAATTCTTGTAGCTCATCACATCCACCATGCGTAATAAATCTTTCTGGTAATGCTATATTTATCACCTTGTTATTATATTCCTTTTCTGATGCATACTGCAATATCCTGCTTCCAAATCCGCCTACAATTATATTGTCCTCTACAGTAACAATATTTTTATATTTAGAGAAAACTTCATCTAATATTTTTTCATCTACGGGTTTTAAAAATCTAGCATTTACAACTCCTACGCTTATGCCTTCTTTTTCAAGAGATTCAGCTGCTTCAAGAGCATTTTTAACCATATCACCTATCGCTAAAATTACTGTATCTTCTCCTTCTTTTAAAATCTCATATGTACCGACTTTTATTTTTCCATAACATCCCGTATTAAGCTCGTATGAATTTCCTCGAGGATATCTTATAGCACATGGTCCGTCTATTTCTAGTGATAAATCCATCATATACATAAGCTCTTTTGTATCCTTTGGAGCCATAACTGTTATACCAGGTATACTATTTAAGTATGATAAGTCAAACTCACCATGGTGTGTTTCTCCATCATTTCCTACAAGGCCTGCTCTATCTATAAGGAATGTAACATTTTTGCCTGTAATACATACATCGTGTAAAACCTGATCATACCCTCTCTGAAGGAATGATGAATACACAGCAAAATAAGGTTTCATTCCATTTTTCGCAAGACCTGCCGAAAATGCAACTGCATGCTGTTCAGCAATACCAACATCGTAATATCTATTTGGATGATTTTTTTCAAATATATTTAATCCTGTTCCTGATGGCATAGCAGCAGTTATAGCTACTATTCTGTCATCTACACATGCCATTTGAGATAATTTTTCTCCTACAGCTGCAGATATGCTCTTTTTACCAGAAGGCTGTACACCTTCTCTAATATCAAACTTAGAAACGCCATGATATTTATCTGGATGTTCCTCAGCATATCTATATCCTTTCCCCTTCTTTGTAATTACATGAAGAAGCATAGGACCTTTTCTTTCCTTTGCATTTTTTAGACACGCTATTAAATCACTTATATTATGCCCATCTATAGGTCCATAGTATTTAACACCTATAGAGTCAAAAAATGCACATTCTTGTGGCACAAAGCTATACATTATAGTATCTGTAAGTCTACTTGCAGCTCTTGATATCTGTCCGCCTGTACTAGTCATATTTAAAATTCTATCTACTTCGCCTTTCATTTTATGGACTTTAGAATTTCTAATTAAACTAGACATATATGTAGACATACCACCTACATTTTTATCTATAGACATTTCATTGTCATTTAAAATGATAATCATATCATTTTTTATATATCCAAGCTGATTTATAGCCTCAAGAGCCATACCACCAGTTATAGAGCCATCCCCTATAACCGCTATGACACTTCCATCCTCACCTTTTATATCTCTTGCACATGCAAGTCCAACTGCTGTTGATATAGAAGTAGAACTATGACCAGTGTCTATTATATCGTGACAACTTTCTTTTTCTTTAGGGAATCCACTCATTCCATCAAGTTGTCTTAATGTGTTAAATTTATCTTTTCTTCCTGTAATAATCTTATGTACGTATGACTGATGCCCAACATCCCATACTATTTTATCTTTCGGACTATCAAACACTTTATGTAGTGCCAATGTCAATTCAACTACCCCTAAATTAGACGCCAAGTGTCCACCTGTTTTTGATACAGATCTCACTAAAAACTTTCTAATATCTTTTGCAAGAAGATCTAACTCCTCTATGCTCATATTTTTTATATCTTTAGGAGAGTTTACTTTATCCAAATATTTGTACATTATTCTCACCCCTACTTTATTAGATAAGTACAAGTGCCACTATTATCCCTAATATAGCACCACCTAAAACCTCAAAAGGCGTATGTCCAATAAGCTCCTTCAATTTTTCATTCTGTATTATTTTTCCATGCTGAAGGTCTTCCAACATCTGATTTAATATTGTCGCCTGTTTTCCAACAGCTCTTCTAACTCCAGCCGCATCGTACATTACAATAGCAGCAAAAACCACAGCTATTGCAAAGTTTGTAGAGTGGAATCCATCTACTAGACCCACAACAGTAGCTAGGCTCGTTACAAATGAAGTATGAGAACTAGGCATTCCTCCAGATGTAGTTATTCTTTTTATATCAATTCTTTTTTCTTTTCCTGTAAATATTTTTATAAATTGGGCAAGAAAACAAGCTATTATACTTATCGCCAATGCTCCATTGTGTGAAAATTCCATAAGGTATTTCATAATATACCTCCTTATAAAAATTAATGATCTCT
Source organism: Peptacetobacter hiranonis (assembly GCF_008151785.1). GTDB lineage: Bacteria > Bacillota > Clostridia > Peptostreptococcales > Peptostreptococcaceae > Peptacetobacter > Peptacetobacter hiranonis. The sequence goes on along the minus strand of NZ_CP036523.1, from coordinate 976,199 downwards.
AGATAATATATAATCAGCTAAACCATCTAGGAATCCTGTATCATCAGTTACCTTTGATATACTTCTTTTAGCATCCTCAATTAATTCTGTAGCTATTTCTCTAGATTTTTCAAGTCCCATTAAAGATGGATATGTAGATTTATTATTCTCTATATCACTTCCAACATGTTTTCCTAGCTTAGCTTCATCACCTACTATGTCTAGTATGTCGTCAACTATCTGGAACGCTAACCCTATTTTATTTGCATAATCTGTTATAAGTTCCATCTGTTTTTCATCAGCTCCACCTATAGCAGCTCCTGCTCTCATACATCCAACCATCATGGCTGCAGTCTTATTTTCGTGTATGTAGTCTAATTTTTCTTTAGGTATCTGCATATTTTCACTCTGAACATCTACTACCTGTCCACCTACCATACCGTAGATACCAGCTCCTTTTGCTATTTCATATGTAGCTCTTAAATATCTTTCTGGATTTTCTTTTCCTATAGATTCTTTAAGCATTGTTTCATACGCAAAGTTAAGAAGTGCATCTCCTGCAAGTATTGCCATAGCCTCACCAAATACTTTATGATTTGTAGCTCTACCTCTTCTTAAATCATCATTATCAAGCGCAGGAAGGTCATCATGTATTAGAGAATATGTATGTATCATCTCTATAGCTGCTGCAAATGGAATTGCATTGTCTGTATCTCCACCAACTATTCTACAAGCTTCAAGAGTAAGAACTGGTCTTAATCTTTTTCCTCCTGAGCTTAAACTATAATTCATGGCTTCCATTATAGTTTTCTGATAACCAACTTCTTCTGGCATATACTTTTTGATAATTTCTTCAGCATAATTAGCTCTTATTTTTAATTCTTCTTTAAAGTCCATTTTTATTTCCTCCTAAACAAACTATTTTTCAAAATCTTCTTCTAATCCTAATTCATTGAACTTTTTAACTTTCATTTCAGCCTCATCTAAAAGCGCCTTGCATCTTCTATATAAAGCTACCCCTTCTTCGTACATCTCAAGTGATTTATCAAGTCCTGTACTCTTATCCTCTAAGGCTCTTAAAACTTCCTCTAATCTTGAATACGCTTGTTCATAAGTCATATTTTCTATATTGCTCATCGGATTACCTCTCAATTTAAATTATTTCTTTTCTATAGAATTTACAGTACAGTCTGCATTTCCATCGCTCATCATAATACTCAAAGACTCACCAACATTTATGTCTTCTGTACTGTTGACTGTTTTTCCTTCTTTTTGTACCATACAGTATCCTCTATCTATCGTAGCTAATGGACTTAAGCTATGTAGTAAAGCTCCTGTATTTCTCATATTTTCTTTCTTACTGCTCATAATCTGTTCCATACTATTAACCATATTCACAGATGCAGTATCTAATCTATATTTTTCAATATCTATTTTATTAGATATGCTATTTTCAATTCTATTAGATATAACCTTTAAATTATTTTTACCCTCTTTTATAACTTCATTCTTAACAATAGAACAAATTTCTAAAAAATTATTTTCTAGCTGGTACTTTTCTTTTTCTATCTTAGACTCTATACCTCTAGTCAATTTATTCGAAATTAATTCTAAATTATTCTTTCCAGATTTTATAACATCATTTTTTACAATGGTACATATAGAATTAAAAGTATTATCAGCTTTATTTCTATCTCTCTCTATAACTGCAGACATATTGTTTTTTAGCTGGCTTTTACAATTATCTAGTCTATATAACACTTCATTCAAATCTGGCACTGCAATTTCTGCCGCTGCAGAAGGTGTTGGCGCTCTCATATCTGATACAAAATCGCAAATCGTATAGTCCACTTCATGTCCAACTGCAGAAATTATAGGTATATCTGATGCAAATATAGCTCTTGCCACCTTTTCTTCGTTAAAAGACCAAAGTTCTTCAAGTGAACCACCACCTCTACCAACTATCATGGTGTCTACATTCTGCATCTTGTTGAAAAATTCTATCCCCTTTACAATTTCATCCGCAGAATTTGCTCCCTGCACAGCAACTGGGTACAAATACACATTAACCTTAGGAAATCTTCTTCTAACAACATTTATTATATCTCTAATTACTGCACCTGTTTGTGATGTTACAACACCTATACTTTTGGGCATATAAGGTATTTTTTTCTTAAACCTCGGATCAAATAGCCCTTCCCGGTTTAACTTTTTCTTCAATCTTTCAAATTCTATATGAAGGTTACCTACTCCATCTTTTTCTACTTTTCGTATATATAACTGATAAGCTCCATCTCTTTCGTATACCGATATATATCCATTTGCAACTATTTTCATTCCATCTTCTAGCTGTAATGACTTGTCGTAATTCCCCTTAAAAATTACACATTTCATCTTAGATGTTTCATCTTTTAATGTTAAATATACATGTCCGCTAGAATTTATCTTAAAGTTGGAAATCTCTCCTCTAACCTTTAAGTTGTATAATATTGGATCATTAGATAAAACTTTCTTTATATATGAATTTGCCTCGCTTATTTCAAGTGCTCTAATTTCCATATTTAATTCTCCTAAATAATTATCTAAATTATATTACAAAATTATCTAATCCTATTATAGCACAACCACATGCATTATCTGACGAGTATGCACCATCTGTAAAGAAACTGTTAATATTATTTCTCTGAAGTTTTTTCGACAACTTTTCTGAAATATATTTACTAGATGCAACTCCCCCTACAAAAACAACATCTTCTATATTGTATTTATCACATACAAATCTTAATGCTTTATCTAAGCTTTTTATAGCTGCATTCATGACAGCCTTAGAAACATAGTACTTGTCCTTTTCTTCCATTAGTTTGTACACCTGGTTCTCTAATCCAGATATATTCATATATCCGTCTTTTACAGATGTTTTTAGTCCACTCGCAACTTCTTCCTTACATAAAAGTGCATTTTCATCTACATACTTTCCTGCTGGGAAATCATATCCCATCTTTACACCTACTCTATCTATCAACTGCCCAAAGCTTATATCCTTTGTTCCACCTACTATCTCCGTCTTATATCCTTTATCACCTTTTTCAGTAAGTAGAATTTCCATAGTCCCACCAGACATATGTACAGATATAAATCTTTCTAAATCTTCTTTGTCGCAGCCATAAAGAGATGCCGCTATATGATTTTCTTGATGTGTAGTTTCTAGCATCTCGCAGTCAAATATAGCCGCCATTGTCTTTGCAAAATTCTTTCCAACCTCAAAAACAGGCATATATGACTCCTCTACATCTCTAGGTTTAGCCGATGCACAAATCATTTCTACCTTATACCCTTTTTTATGGATATGTTTTTTTAATCTTTCCGAAATATCTCCAAAATTTTTAATATGCTGAAAAACGGCATCGCTCTGTCTAAGCCCACGCTCTCCATTTTTTACATTTAGCATTATCTTTTCATTAAATACTATTTCTCTATTTAAAGTTATAGCTGCTATAGAAGTTGTATAGCAGCTAGTATCAATCCCTATTATTATTCGATTATTTTCTGTCATTTAAGTAACTACCTAAAACCCCATTTATGAATTTTGGAGATTTATCATCGCAGTACATTTTTGCCATTTCTATAGCTTCATTTATAGATACTTTTTCTGGTATGCTATCTATAAATCCTATTTCAGCTATTGCAAGTCTTAATATTGCAACGTCTACTTTTGGCATTGTCATTATAGACCATCCTTTAGCATATTTATCTATTGCTTCGTCTATTTCTTCGTGTTTTTCTTCGTATATTTTACAAACATTAGACACATAATCTAGGTTTAAATAGTTTTCTAGATCTATTTCTTCTTCAGTTTCCATAGATTCGTGTACATCGCTATCATTTGAGCTCTGAAGTTTTAATTCTTCAAATCTATTAACTATATACTCCTCGTTACCTACTAAAAATTCCTTTACCTTGTTTTCTAAATCCGATAAATCGTCTTTTACAACATCTAAGTTGTATATGAATTTCATCATATATTCTCTTGATGTTACTGTCTTCACTCTATTGAATCCCATAAATTCCCTCCTAAATTTTTTCCGCACTATTTTTTTAGTATATTTATTTATTAAATCAAATTTTTCCGTTTAATTCAATAAATTTTTTCAATTTACAAAAATATTTTGTCGCTTAAAAAACCCTCTGAAAAATCAGAGGGTATCCATTAATTTTTCTTAGCTTCTTCTTTATCTTTTTTGAAACTTACACCCTGAACATGTATGTTTACCTGAGATACGTCTAGCCCTGTCATTGTTTCAACAGCATTTTTAACATTTTCCTGTACTTTAAATGCTACATCTGGTATAGCAAATCCAAATTTAACAACTACCATAATGTCTACAGTTACAACTTCTTCTTCTAGCTGTATTTTTACTCCATTATTTTTTAATAATTTATCTGCTATACTCTGAGAAGATTCTACACCTTCAACTTCTAGCGCTGCTATCCATGCTATTGTAGAAACAACTTCATTTGATATTTTTATCTGTCCACAATTATTATTTTCCATTTTATATTTACCTCCCGCGTATTAGGTATTATTTACTCAATTATTTTAAAGCACTTATAGATATAATAATACCAAATTGAAAGAAACAATGCAATAACGTAATATTTTTAGCAAAAGAAAAGACAAGATAATAACCAATTTTTACGCTATACTAAAATACTTAAAAATAATGGTTACTTCTCTTGTCTATATTTTTATGTTATCCAATAAAGTTAGAAAACTTTTTAGCGAAAATTTTTCTATTCGTATTTTTTTAATACTATAGTAGCATTATGTCCGCCAAATCCAAGCGAGTTGCTTAGAGCGTAATTTATAGTTCTTTCTTTACCTTTATTTGGAGTGTAATCTAAATCCATTCCCTCTCCAGGATTTTCTAAGTTTATAGTAGGTGGCACAAAGTTGTTCTTTATAGCAAGTGCGCATACTATAGCCTCTATTGCACCAGATGCACCAAGAAGATGTCCTGTCATAGATTTTGTAGAAGATATAGAAACATTTTTAGCATTTTCACCAAATACTGATTTAATCGCCATAGTTTCATATAAATCATTGTAATATGTAGAAGTACCATGTGCATTTATATAGTCTATTTTTTCTGGCTCTATACCTGCATCGTTTATAGCCATCTGCATTGATCTAGCTGCACCTTCTCCATTTTCAGCAGGAGTAGTTATATGATATGCATCAGAAGTCATTCCATATCCTACTATTTCAGCATATATTTTTGCGTTTCTTTTTATAGCACTTTCTAATTCTTCTAATATTAATATTCCACATCCTTCTCCCATTACAAATCCATCCCTGTCTTTGTCAAATGGTCTTGATGCCTTCTGAGGGTTGTCATTGTTGGTAGACATAGCCTTCATATTACAGAACCCAGCCACAGCAAACTCAGCTACTGCAGCTTCTGTTCCCCCAGCTATCATAATATCTGCATCTCCTCTTTGGATTATCTTAAAAGCATCTCCTACAGAGTTTGTTCCGGATGCACATGCTGTACATATATTAGTACTTGGTCCTTTTGCACCAAATTCTATAGCTACCTGTCCTGCAGCCATATTTCCTATCATCATAGGTATGAAGAATGGGCTAACTCTTCTATTTCCTTTTTCAAGAAGGTTTTTGTGCTGAGCTTCTATTGTTTCAACTCCACCAATTCCTGTACCTATTACAGTACCCATTCTGTTTCCGTCTATATTGTTTAAATCTAACTCAGAGTCTGCAACAGCTAGCTTAGAAGCTACCATTGCAAACTGAGTAAATCTATCCATTTTTTTTAGTTCTTTTTTACTTATATAATCTTCTGGTGTAAAATCTTTTACCTCACCTGCTATCTGTGTCTGGTAATTTGTATAATCAAATCTAGTTATCTTATCTATGCCTGATACACCACTTTTTATATTTACCCAGAAATCGTCTTTCCCTGTTCCAACCGGAGTTACACATCCTAAACCAGTTATAACAACTCTTTTTTTCATAATTTCCTCCAATTTTCAATCTATCTTAGATTTACTATTCTTTTTTATGAAAATTTATTATTTATTAGCTTCTATATATTTAACTATATCGCCTATTGATTTGAATTCTTCAGCTGCTGTATCTGGTATTTCCATATCGAATTCATCTTCTAAAGACATTATTATTTCTACAGCGTCTAATGAATCTGCTTCTAAGTCATTCATTAAAGAAGTTTCCATTGTTATTCCTTCGTTTTCAACACCTAACTGATCTACTATTATTTCTACTACTTTATCAAACATTTTAAATTCCTCCATAATTACCTTTTTAAATTTTTAATTTTTTAGTTTAGTTTTAGTTTTTAGTTTAGTTTTCTATTTTGAGTTTTTATATTTTAAATTTAATTTTGTTTTAATAGTCTTTAAAACTTTTAATTAAATTTACATAACCATTCCACCGTCTACGTTAATAACCTGACCTGTTATATAACTAGACATATCACTTGCTAAGAATAGAGCAGTATCTGCTATATTTTCAGCATTTCCTATACATTTTTTAGGAATTTGCTCAAGCATTTTCCCTTTAACATCATCTGATAAGACATCTGTCATATCTGTTTCTATAAATCCTGGTGCTATAGCATTTATATTTATGTTTCTTGAAGCTAATTCTTTAGCTACAGCTTTAGTAAATCCTATTACACCTGCTTTAGATGCGCAGTAGTTTGCCTGTCCAGCATTTCCTACAACACCTACTACAGAAGACATGTTTATTACTCTTCCATATTTTTTCTTCATCATAAACTTAGTAGCAGCTTTAGTCACATTAAAAACGCCTTTTAAGTTTATATCTATAACTTTATCAAAGTCTTCTTCCTTCATTCTCATAAGCAATCCGTCTTTTGTTATTCCGGCGTTGTTTACAAGAATATCTATTTTTCCAAATTCAGCTACTACATCTTCAACCATTTTTGTAGCATTTTCAAAATCTGAAACATCGCATTTGATTATTTTGCAAGTTTTTCCTAATGCTTCTATTTCTTTGCTCACTTCTAATGCAGCTTCTTCATTTGATGTATAGTTTATAGCAACATCTGCTCCATTTTCAGCAAATGCAATCGCTATTGCTCTACCTATACCTCTTGAGCCACCAGTCACGAGCACCGACTTTCCTTCAAGATTTAGTTTATTAGTTGCCATTGGTTTCACCTCCAATTGACTCGATAAATGCATTTACATCAGCCGCTGTATCTATATTTATTATTTCTACATCAGCTTTTTTCTTAGATGCTATTTTTTTAATAAAAGCTCTAAGTGTTTTCCCTGGTCCTATTTCTATAAATCTATCAAAACCTTCATCGATTAATTTAGATATAGAATCTTCCCAAAGAACTGAGCTATATACCTGTTTTACAAGTATAGCTTTTATTTCATCTGGATCTTTGTGTATATTTGCATCCACATTAGATACAACATCAACACTTGGCTCTTTCATATCGACTTTATCTAATTCTAGTTTTAATTTTTCTCCAGCTCCCTTTAAAAGTGAAGAATGGAATGGACCACTTACGTCTAGCATAATTGCTCTTTTAGCTCCATTTTCTTTTAAAAGAACTGCTGCTTCTTCTACAGCTGCTTTTTCACCTGATATTACTATCTGTGCTGGCGAATTATAATTCGCAATCTCAACTGTACCTGATTCTAATTTGAGAATACACTCTTCTATAAGTTCTCTATTTGCTCCTATTACAGCGCACATTGCACCTTCTCCATCTGCAACTTCATTGCTCATTATAAGTCCTCTTTTTCTAACAAGAGATACTGCATCTTTAAAATCCATTGCATTTGCAGCAGTTAGAGCACTGTATTCACCTAGGGATAACCCTAAACAAGCATCATATTTAAAGCTTTCATATTTAGATAATATTTCCATTATAGCCATACTATGTGTTAGAAGTGCTGGCTGTGTGTTTTCTGTTTTAGAAAGCTCACTTTTTTTATCTTCATCGTTCATCATACTTATCAAATCAAAATCCATTAAAGAATCTGCTCTATCAATAACTTCTTTTGCAACTTCAAAACTTTCGTATAAGTCTTTTGCCATTCCAGTATACTGAGCTCCCTGTCCAGGAAATACTAAGGCTGTCTTACTCATATCTAATCCCTCCTAAAATATTCCCGGCATTATATCTAAAGCCTGTTTTGAAATTTCTTCTACTATTTCTTTACATGGTTTGATTTCTCTAACCATAGCTGCACTCTGTCCTGCCATAAAAGATCCACCATCTTTATCGCCTTCTACAACTGCTAATCTAAGTGCACCTGCTCCTAATTTTTCTAATTCTTCAGGAGATGCTCCTTCTTTTTCCATTTTTAAGAATTTTTTAGCTAATTTATTTTTTAGAGTTCTAACTGGATGTCCTGTTGGTCTTCCTGTTACAACTGCATCTCTATCTTTAGCCTTTAATACCGCATCTTTATAATTCTGATGTATGTTACATTCCTCAGAACATATAAATCTAGTACCTATCTGAACTCCTTCTGCACCTAGTGCAAATGAAGCAGCTATTCCTCTACCATCTGCTACACCACCAGCTGCTATAACTGGTATGTTTAAAGCTTCTGCAACCTGAGGAACTAGTACCATAGTTGTCAGTTCTCCTATATGTCCTCCAGCTTCTGTACCTTCAGCTATTACAGCATCAGCACCTAGTTTTTCCATTCTCTGTGCTAAAGCTACTGTAGGAACAACAGGAATTACTTTTATTCCAGCTTCTTTTAATCTATCCATATATTTAGCTGGGTTTCCAGCACCAGTTGTTATCCCTGCTGGTTTTTCTTCTATTATTAAATCTATAACCTCATCTGCATTTGGAGACATTAACATTACATTTACCCCAAATGGTCTATCAGTTAATCTTCTACAATTATCAATTTCTTTTTTAACTATATCGGCAGTAGCACTACCAGTTCCAATTATCCCAAATCCTCCAGCATTTGATACAGCTGCAGCTAAATTTGAATCAGCTACCCAAGCCATACCACCCTGGATTATAGGGTATTTTATATTTAGTATTTCACAGATTCTATTCATAAATCCTCCTATATACTCCACTCTACAACAGAAGCGCCCCAAGTAAGACCTCCACCAAATCCAACAAGTACTACCTTATCGCCTTTTTTTAGCTTTCCTTCTCTAAAAGCTTCATCCATTGCCACTGGAACAGATGCCGACGACATATTTCCGTATCTTGTTAAATTTACATATACCTTATCTTTTTCTAACTTTAATCTTTTTGCCGACGAATCTATTATTCTTATGTTAGCCTGATGTGGTATAAGAAAATCTATATCTTCAAGAGTTAGATTTGCAGCTTCTACAGCCTTAACTGATTCATCAGCCATTTTTCTAACAGCAAATTTGAACACATCATTTCCTGCCATCTGAACTGTATGAAGCTTGTTTCTAACACTCTCTTCACCTGCTTTTATTCTGGATCCTCCAGCAGGTATTTTAAGATAATCTTTACCAGAACCATCCGCACCATTAGTAATAGATAGGATACCACCATTTTCTACAGCTGAGATAACAGCAGCACCTGCTCCATCTCCAAATAGAACCGCTGTAGATCTATCGTCGTAATTTATAACACTAGATAAAGTTTCTGCTCCTATTATCAGTACGTTTTTATATGCTCCTGATTCTACAAACCGTTTCGCAATATTCATAGCATATAAAAAACCAGAACAAGCAGCTGCTAAATCAAATGCCGCAGCATTTACTGCTCCGATATTTTCCTGAACAATACAAGCAGTAGCTGGAAGAGGGCTGTCTGGAGTAATAGTTGCAAGGATTATCATATCTACATCTTTTGGCTCAAGTTTTGCACATTCTAATGCTTTTAATGCAGCTTTTGATGCAGTATCTGACGTTGCCTCTCCTTCTGCAACCTTTCTTCTCTCAGAAATTCCTGTTCTCGTCCTTATCCACTCATCTGACGTGTCCATTATCTTTTCTAAATCGAAGTTGGTTACTATATTCTCTGGAACATAGCTTCCAACTCCTACAATACCTGCTTTTATATCCATATTTCCTATTCTCCCATAGTGATTTTATTCTTCATCACCGCTGGCTTCTTCTTCCTTCTTAGAATACTCATTTATGAATTCTTTTATATCCTCAACAACATTTCCTTCAGCAAATTTAATAGCCTGTCTAACAGCATTTTTTATTGCTTTGGCATCAGAGCTTCCATGAGCTTTTATAACTCCACCTTTAACTCCTAGTAGAGGTGCTCCTCCGTATTCTGAGTAATCCATATATGCTTTTAATTTTCTAAGATCATCCTTAATTAAAAGAGCTCCAAGCTTTCCTTTTGTACTAGACATAAGAGTTTCTTTTATTAATCCCATAAGCGAAAGGGCTATACCCTCAGCGGATTTTAGAAGTATATTTCCAGTAAATCCATCACAAACTATAATATCTGTTTTATCATTTATAACATCTCTGGCTTCTACGTTTCCTATAAAGTTTAAATCAAGCCCTTTTAATTCTTCATATGCTTTCTTAACTAGGTCGTTACCTTTACCTTCTTCTGCACCGACATTAGCAACTGCTACTCTAGGTTTTTCTATACCTAAAACTTTTTTAGAATATATATCTGACATTGCAGCAAATTCAACTAAGTTTCTTGGCTTACAGTCTGCATTTGCACCACCGTCAGCTATTATTGTCATTCCTTTTTTAACATTAGGTATTGCTGGACAAAGGCAAGGTCTATCTATACCTTTTATTCTTCCAACAACGAAAAGTCCTCCTGCAAGAAGTGCACCAGTATTTCCAGCTGAAACAACAGCCTCTGCTTTTCCTTCTTTGACCATTCTTAAAGCTACTACCATAGAAGAATCTTTCTTGCTTCTTATCGCCTTTACAGGTTTGTCTTCATTTTCAACTACTTCTGTTGTGTGTATTATTTCAAGTCTATTTTTATCAAATTCGTATTTTGCAAATTCTTTTTCAAGAATTTCCTTATCTCCTGTAACAATTAACTCTACATTTTTGTATTCATTTATGGCATCAACTGCTCCTTTTACATTTGATACTGGAGCATTATCTCCACCCATTCCATCTAAAGCTATTCTCATATTAAATTCCTCCTATTCCATTTCTTCAAATATAAATTTACCTCTAAAAATTTGTTCCTGTTTCTTATTGTTGATTACGACTTTAACATAGTGCTTTTTGTCGACATTTCTATAAATTTCAGCCTTTGCTATTAGCCTATCACCTTTTTCAACAAATTTTATGCATTTTATATTTGCAACTCTCATTATTACTTTAGGCGTATCTATTATCGCCATCGCTAGCGATTCCGCAAGCGAGAATATATACGCATCTTTTAAAGTTCCAGTCTTAGAGTAAATCATATCCTCATTCACTTCTAGCATAGAAATCCCAAGCTCTCCTACAGATATATCTATTATCTCTCCAGTTATTTCTTTCATGCCTAGGGTTCTTACCTTTGTGCTCTGTGATTCAGCTATGTTTTTAACTCTTTCTCTGAGTTCTGGAATATTCAGACTCATACGGTCTAGCCTGATAGTCTGTACACTGACACTGAATACTTCAGCAAGTTCTTCATCTGTGTAGAACGGATCTGTCTTTAACATATCAACAAGTTCCTTCTGTCTTTGAACTTTACTTCTCTTTTTCATGTTACCTCCAATTTTTATAGCTAGTTTTTATGACCAGCTACTAATAGTAGTATATATTATATGCTCATTTTTTTCAACACTTAATTTTTCACTTTTTTTCTATTTACCCCTAGAAAAAAAATATTCTCAGCATTTTGAACAAAAATTATCCTAATTATACATTACCACAAATTAAGACCAAGTACAAAAAAATGAACAAAATGCATAAAAAAAACATGTAGATTACTCTACATGCTTTTTTCTATTTGTAAACTTATTATTTTTCTACGATTTCTTTACCTTTGTAATATCCACAATCAGGGCAAACTCTGTGTGGTAATTTTGGTTCATGACACTGTGGGCATTCTACGAAACCTGGTGCAACCATTTTTGAGTTAGCTGCTCTTCTCATATCTCTTTTTGATTTAGAAGTTTTTCTCTTTGGTACTGCCATTTAGGACACCTCCTCTTTATTCATTTTTCAGTAATTCTTTTAATTTAGCAAAACGTGGATCAATATTATCCTCGTCATTTATCTTTTCGCTGCATCTGCAATCCTCTTTATTAAGGTTTGCTCCACATCCTGGGCAAAGACCCTTACAATCTTCACCACAAAGAACTTTATGAGGCATATTAAATTCTAAATTCTGAGCTATTATTTCTAAAAGGTCTACATTTTCATAGTCTTCTACAATAAATGCATCGAATTCTTCATATTCATCCTCAGTATAATTGTTCTCCTGCACTATAAAGCCCTGTATATTGAAATCTAAAGGAATTTCAACTTCTTCAAGACATCTAGAACATCTGTCCACAACTGTCATCTTGACATCTGAATTTATATACAGCTCTTTACCGTTACGAGTTATTTTGCCCGTAACCTCAATAGGTGAAGCTAATTTATATTTTTCATCACAGTAACTAATAGTATCAATTTCTTCGCAAAAATTCAAGTTAATTTTATCAATTTCTTTTCCGCGTAGTTTGTCGACATTAATTATCATAAAGCTCACCTCTTTGCATTTACCTAATTATTATACAAATCATAAATTTGTTTGTCAAGTATTTTTACTTGATAGGTAAAATTTTGTTTAAATTTTGTATCTTTTGTAGTCTAATTCAACTAATTTTATTATTTTACTAATGCTAATGTATCTCTAGCTATCATTAATTCTTCGTTAGTTGGTATTAATAACATTTTAACTTTAGAGTCTTCTGTAGATATTACAGTTTCTTTTCCTCTAACGTTGTTAGCTTCTGCGTCTAATTTCATTCCTAAGAATTCCATGTTAGAAGCTATTTCAGCTCTTATTCCTATTCCGTTTTCACCAACACCAGCTGTGAATACAACTGCGTCTAATCCGTTCATTTCTGCTGCATAAGCACCTATGTATTTCTGAACTTTTTTAACGTAAGCATCTAAAGTAGCCTGAGCTAATTCATTTCCTTCGTTAGCTGCTGATTCTATATCTCTGAAGTCTGAAGATATACCAGTCATTCCGTATACACCAGATTCTTTGTTCATTAATTTATCAAGACCATCTGCGTCTAATCCTTCTTTTCTCATTAAGAATGGTAATATAGCTGGGTCTATGTCACCACATCTAGTTCCCATTATTAAACCTTCAAGTGGAGTGAATCCCATAGAAGTATCTACACATTTTCCACCATCTACAGCTGCTATAGAAGCACCGTTTCCTAAGTGGCAAGTTACTATTTTAAGATCTTTTATATCTTTTCCTAGCATTTCTGCTGCTTTTTTAGATACGTAGTTGTGAGAAGTACCGTGGAATCCGTATCTTCTTACTCCGTATTTTGTGTATAATTCGTATGGAAGTCCATATAAGAATGATGATTTAGGCATTGTCTGATGGAATGCTGTATCAAATACACCTACCATTGGAACATCTGGTAATATTGCTCTACAAGCATCTATTCCCATTAAGTTTGCTGGGTTGTGTAGAGGAGCTAAGTCTATACATTCTTTTAAAGCTTCTTCTACTTCTGGTGTTATTACTGCTGAACAAGCGAATTTTTCTCCACCGTGAACAACTCTGTGACCTACTGCATCTATTTCTTTCATATCTTTAACTGCTCCAACTTTTTCGTCAACAACAGCATCTAATACAAGTTTTATAGCATCTTTGTGGTCTTTCATTGGCTGTTCAACAACATATTTTTCTGCTAAACCTTCTTTTTCGTGTTTAAGAACAGAACCTTCTATCCCTATTCTTTCAACTAAACCTTTACATAAAACTGATTCATTTTCCATATCTATTAACTGATATTTTAATGATGAACTACCGCAGTTTAAAACTAATACTTTCATTATTTATACCTCCAGAAATTTATTGTCTTTTTATTTGTTGCACTATTTCCCTCAATACTGCAACTTTTACTTATATAAAAACCGAATTAACATTACTAATATATCATTTTTTTGCGTAAATTTAAAGTCTTTTTCCTTTTTTATTTCATTCACTTGAGTTATACTTTCTTTATTAGAAGAAATTTTTAAAAAAGGAGTTTAATTTTATATGAATATAACTGGCTTAATAGTCGAATACAATCCGTTTCACAACGGTCATATATATCATTTACAAAAGTCTTTAGAAAAAACAAACGCCGATGCATCAATCGCAGTTATGAGTGGAAATTTTATACAAAGAGGTGAACCTGCTTTATTTGATAAATTTTCAAGAGCAAAGGCTGCTGTTGAATCTGGTGTAGATTTGGTTGTAGAACTACCATCAATCTACGCATCTCAAAGTGCAGAACTTTTTGCCAAAGGATCTGTTTCTCTTTTAAATTCTCTAGGCTGTGTAAATTCAATTTGTTTCGGAAGTGAGGAGGGAAATATCGACGCTTTATATCTAATAGCCTCTATACTTTGCCTAGAGCCTCAGGATTTTAAAAAAAAACTATCTTCATACCTAGGTGAAGGAATGTTATTCCCTACTGCTAGAAACAAGGCGTTATTTGATTATATAAATTCTCCAGATTTTTCATTTGGAGATAATTTTAATGATATTGATTTATCTGAAGAAAGATTAAACGATATTTTAAGCTCTTCAAACAATATTTTAGGAATTGAATACATAAAGCAACTAATATCATTAAAAAGCGATATAAAGCCTTTTACAATAGGAAGAATTCATTCTGAATACAATTCAGAGGAAATATCCGGAAACATAAATTCCGCAACTGCAGTAAGAAAAAAACTGTATGAAATAATATCATCTAAAGAAAATAATTCATCAGATATCGACGAATTAATTAAATCAATACAAACTTCTACAGATATAACTAATTCTATTCCGGAATCTACTTTAAATATGATTACTTCAAATATAGAAAAAGGATTTTTACCGATGTATCCTGAGTACTTTTTTGAAACACTTATATCAACTATAATAAGGGATAAAAAGAATTTAGAATCGTATTTTGATATATCTGAAGGAATAGAAAACAAAATATTTAAAGCTGCACTTGTTGCGAAAGATTACGATGAGTTACTAAACTTAGTCAAATCTAAAAGATACACAATGACTAGAATAAAAAGATGCCTAAACAACATACTCCTAGGAATTACAAAAGACGACATGGAGCTTGCAAAAGGAATAAACACTATACCATATGTAAGAATACTAGCATTTAATTCAAAAGGACGAGAAATAATAAGAGAAATAAAAAAATCATCTGAAATAAAAATAATAAACAAATTCTCAGAAGTAGAACACTTCATGGACGACAAAAACTTCAAATTCTTAATAGAAAACGACATAAAATGCACTGACATATACAACACAATTTACTACAAAAAAAATAGACCCCTCCTAAAAGGGTCTATGGATTACTTTATAAAACCAATATACGTAAGATAAACTTTATTACAATATATTTTTTTAGCAAAAAGGACTGTTGTAAAAATTTACAACAGCCCTATATTTTTATAAATTCGATGTGCAATGTGGACATCTTGTCGCATCTATTGCTATTTCAGTTTTACAGAACGGACATATCTTTGTAGTTGGTTCTGTATGTTCTTCCTCATCTTTCTTCTTAACAACTAACTTAGCAGAAAACCTATTCATAAACTTAATTATAGCAAATAGCACTGCAGCCATTATCAAGAAATTAATAACCGCTGTTATGAAGCTTCCATAGTTTAGAGTAACATCTCCAACTATGTTCCATTTTAAATCGCTAAAGTTCATTCCTCCAAAAATACCAATTATAGGGTTTATAATATCATTCACAAAAGAATTAACTATTCCTGTAAATGCGCCACCTATAATAATCCCTACTGCCATATCCATTACATTTCCACGGCTGATAAATTCCTTAAATTCCTTCAACATCTGCTTCATACCGACATCTCCCTCTTTTTTTAATTATTTTATAAAGTTAGCTTCGTTCCCTAAAGAAATAGTCTGTTTTTCTTTTTCTTCCCCATTCTTGTATTCAAATACAAGTTTATGCTGATTTAATAATTTTTTTATACCAGCATTATCAAGTCCTTTTGTGTATAGTATAAAGTCCTCATCATATTTATACACTCTGTCTATATCATTTTCACTAGATGTAGCATTTCCTGAAACATATCTTTCTATAGAATCTACAGTCCCGCATTTTCCTTTGAATGTTGGTATAGTCATCTTCATATCAGAATATTTATCACTGTAATTAGTGTAAACTGATATATTTACAACTTTAAACTCATCTCTGTTTATATTTCTACCTAACTGCGGAATTTCTATACTTTTAAATTCTTCTATATTAGGTTTTGCAATATCTACCTCAACCTGTATATTAGGGTCTTTTGCTTCTTCTTCATCAGTTTTTTTACATCCAGTCATTAAAACCGATGAAAATACAACTGTAGAAGCAAGTAAAAGTGCTAATAGCTTCTTTTTCATTTTCTTAACCTCCAACAAATCTTTTTATAAATTCTATTTAAATATTATAACATAAAAACTTTGTTTATATTGCTTATCGACAAATTTTTCATAAACTATCCATATTAAAAAACCTCCAGCATTAAACTGGAGGTTATAATCAAAATTATTTAATTAGTTTGTGAAGTTATCGAAGTATCCCTGTATGTGTACTATTGGAGTACCTTTATCTCCACTTCCTGAAGTAAGGTCACATAATGAACCTATAAGGTCAGTTAATCTTCTTGGAGTAGTACCCTGAGATACCATTTCTCCTACTAGATCGTTGTCTTTATTTTTTATGTAGTCAGATATAGCGTCTTTTAATTCATCACCTTTTAAATCAGCGAAATCATTGTCTGCTAAGTATTTTAATTTAACTTCGTTTGGAGTTCCTTCTAAACCTGAAGTATAAGCTGGAGAAACTACTGGGTCAGCAAGTTCCCATATTTTTCCTACTGGATCTTTGAAAGCTCCATCTCCGTATACCATAACTTCTACGTTTTTACCAGTTCTTTCTTTGAACTGTTTCTGAACTTCTTCAACGAAATCTTTACAATCTCTTGGGAATAATTTTACAGTTTCTTCAGTTGATTTATTTGTTCCTAGTAATCCGTAGTTTTCATTGAATCCACTTCCGTTTACTGATTTAGTTAATATGTCATCAAGACCTATTACAACTTCAGCTCCTGCTTCTTTTAATATTCTCTTAGTTCTTTTTCTTGTATGTATATCACAAGTTAAAACATTTTTAGTGTAGTCTAATATAACTTTTGGGTTATTAGCGAATATAACTTCTACTTCTGCCCCAGCTTCTTTTATTAATGATGAATAGTATTCAACATAGTCTACACCTGTGAATGTGTGTTTGTTTTCTCCGAATAATTCTCTATATTTTTCAAGAGTAAGTACATCTGAGTATGGGTTAACACCTTTTTCATCAAGAAGTTCTATATCAACTAAATGATTTCCAACTTCATCAGATGGGTAGCTTAGCATAAGAACTACTTTTTTAGCTCCTCTAGCTATACCTTTTAAACATATAGCGAATCTATTTCTACTTAATATAGGGAATATAACACCTATTGTTTCTCCACCTAACTGAGCTTTTACATCTTCAGCTATATCATCTATTTTTGCATAGTTACCCTGTGCTCTAGCTAAAACGGCTTCTGTAACAGCTACAACGTCTTTATCTCTCATTTCATAATTTTCGCTTTTAGCTGCATCTAATACAGAATCTACTACTATTGTTGCTAGATCGTCTCCTTCTCTTATGATTGGAGCTCTTACTCCTCTAGAAATTGTTCCTACTTTTCTCTCCATATTGGTATCACCTTTCTTTATATAAATTAATTGGTTTTAACAAATTTATTTGCAAAATTTTATATCTCTTAATAAACAATCCTTAACTAGTATATAAAAAAATTAGGTTAATGGCAAATATTTTTTTGATTTTTACTTAAATTCTTCGCGATTTTTTCTAATTTCATCCAAAATTGACGAAATATGTTCCTCAACTTCAGATAAAAGTTCGTCTGCATACTCTGCTGTACCAATTTTTATTTCTTCAGAAACAGCTTTTGCATTGCTGATTATTTTCTGTGCTTTTTCTTCTGCTTCCATAACAGGTTTGCTGCTATTTATATAATCATTTACAGCGTCTTCTGTATCTAAGCGAATTTCTTCTGCTTCTTCATTAGCATCTTTGATTATTTCCATTGCTTTCTTTTCAGCATCGTCTAACATTTCCTGAGCCTCAGCTATTGCTCTATTCATTATGTCTTTACTTTCTTCAGCTACACTTTTCGCCTGTTCTAACTCTCTTGGAAGCGCTCTCTTTATATCGCTTATTATATCTAATGCATCCTGTCTTTCTATGCTGCATTTATGTGAATTAAATGGCACTGAAGAAGCCTCCTGAATAAGAAATTCTAGCTCTTTAATAAGATCAATTATGTGTGAATCATCTATATGCATACTATATCTCCTTTCTTTCCATCTTAATTTTTAATTCTCTCAATACCTGCTCTGGTACTAAGTTCTGTATATCTGCTCCAAAAGATAGCACCTCTTTTATAAGAGATGAACTTATAAATGAGAATTTTGTATTACTTGGAAGGAAAATTGTTTCTATAGAAGAATCTAATTCCCTATTCATATGAGCCATCTGTAATTCATAATCTACATCGGCGGCACTTCTTATCCCTCTAACTAATGCATCAATTCCATTCTGTTCACAGTATTTTACAAGTAACCCATCGAATGAAATTACTTTTACATTGTCTAAATCAGCTGTACACTCTTTTATCAGCCGTATTCTTTCCTCTAAAGTAAATAAAGCTTTCTTGTTTGGATTTATCAGTATCCCTACTTGAAGCTCTCCAAAAAGCTTGGATGCCCTTCTTATAATATCTAAATGACCATTTGTAATAGGGTCAAAACTACCAGCAAAAATAGCTTTTTTCACATTGCATTTATTCATCGCTATCCTCCACACTTAGCTTATAAAAACTAAGTACTGTTATTCCATATTTTTTTTCCTTTACCTTGACTATATTTCCTATCTCGTCTGGTAGCTCATCTTTTTTATCATGCTCTACCACAATCACTCCATCCTCAGAAAGTATCTGGTTCTTATCTATTCTTTCTATACAGTCTACAAAAAGTCCTTCATAATATGGCGGATCTAACATAATTATATCAAATTCTTGTTTTTTAATACCCATATCCGATATAACATTTTTATAATCCTTATTTATTACTGTACTTTCCCGCTCAACTCTAGCTTTTTTTATATTAGACTGAATTATCTTTATACTTTCCTTACTCAAATCTGAAAATACGCAATGTTCAGCCCCTCTAGATAGACACTCTATCCCAAGCGAACCCGATCCTGCAAAAAGGTCTAAAACATTTGCATCCATCACGTATGAATTTATTATATTAAAAAGTGATTCTTTTACTCTATCTGTAGTAGGTCTTACACTTTGATCCTTAGGTGGATTAAGTTTTAACCCTCTTGCTTTTCCAGAAATAACTCTCACGTTTTTCTCCTTTCAATTTCAAATTATCATATCTATTATTATATCATATAGTAACTACTATTGTATTAATATTCATTAATTCATAGTTATATCTTTTTCTATTTTATCTTTAAATTTAGATTCTATTTCTCTTTTCAATCCTCTATATTCTTTAAAATCTAAAGTAGAATCTTCTCCAATTATAATTCTAGCCTCTTGCTGCACAGTCTTTAGTATTTTCATATGCTTAAATAAATTTGCAACTTTAAGTTCTGGAACACCATGCTGCATAGTTCCAAAGAATTCTCCAGGACCTCTTATCTCTAAGTCTTTCTCAGAAATTTTAAATCCATCGTTGGTTTCTTCCATTATTCCCATTCTTTTTCTACAGACTTCACTATTTGAGCCATAGATTAAAACACAATAAGATTGATGTTTCCCTCTACCAACACGTCCTCTAAGCTGATGCAACTGAGCAAGTCCAAATCTCTCTGCATTTTCTATAATCATAAGAGTTGAGTTTGGCACATTTACCCCAACCTCTATAACCGTTGTAGAAACAAGTATATCGAGTTCGTGGTTTTTGAATGCTGTCATAATAGCGTCTTTTTCAGATGGTTTCATCTTTCCATGAAGAAGTCCAACTCTTAAATCTGGGAAGAAATCTCTTTTTATCTCCTCTGCAGTTTCAGTTGCAGAAGTTATATCAAGACTTTCACTTTCTTCTACAAGTGGACATACTATATAGACCTGTCTTCCTTTGTCTACCTCTCTTCGCACAAGTGAGTTATATACCTTATCTCTTTTTTTCTTTTCTACAGCTATTGTTTCTATAGGCTGTCTTCCTGGTGGAAGCTCATCTATTATAGAAATATCCAAATCTCCATAAAGTATTAGCGCAAGAGTTCTTGGGATAGGAGTTGCTGTCATAACAAGTATATCTGGACTTGTACCCTTAGAAGATAACTTTCCTCTCTGTCTAACTCCAAAACGATGCTGCTCATCGGTTATAACAAGTCCAATATTCTTAAACTCGACATTATCCTCAATAAGCGCGTGAGTTCCTATAAGAATATCTATCTCTCCATCTCTAGCCCTGTGTAATATACCTTCCTTTTGTTTTTTTGTAACACTTCCTGTTAATAGTTCTACATTTATTCCAATATCTTCAAATGTTTCTGTGAATGATTCGTAATGCTGCTGTGCAAGTATCTCTGTCGGTGCCATAAGCGCTCCTTGATATCCATTGAACACACACTCAGCAAGTGCAAGAAGTGCAACAACTGTCTTACCACTTCCGACATCCCCTTGAACAAGTCTATTCATTACTTTTTCTGAGCACATATCGTCTATTATCTCATTTAATGCTCTATTCTGTGCTCTAGTAAGGCTAAATGGTAGTGACTCAAGCACCTCATCTAATCTTTGATCACGTTTAAATAATATACCTTTTTCATTGCTATTTCCACCTTTGTACATAAATAGCCCAAGCTGTAATACTAATAACTCTTCAAAAATTAATCTATACAGCGCAACTTTTAAAGACTCTTTATCTTTCGGAAAATGAATATTCTTTATTGCATAATCTATACCACATAATCTGTACTTCTTCAAAAGGTATTCTGGCATATACTCTGGTATTTTTATATCCTTATTTTCAAACACCATTCTTACAGTATTCATAATATCCTTATTTGTAATACCATAGCTAAGTGGATACACTGGCACTAGTTTTCCTATATTCTTTGGAGATGTAGACAAATACTCTAGTTCACAAGAATTAAGCTCTACAAACCTACCATTCTTCTTAACCTTCCCAAAAGCAAGTATGCTATCTCCAACTCTAAAAGTATTTTTTATATACTCTCTATTGAAAAATGTAAGCTTTGCAAATCCTGTATCGTCCTTTACATCTATTCTAGTTATAGTCATTCCCTTTTTGGGTGTATAGCTCTCTATATTTGTTATCAGCGCTTTTACTGTCACCTTTTCTTCATCTTCAAGCTGAGCAATTTTTTTGATTACACTTCTATCTTCAAACTGTCTTGGAAAATAATAAAGAAGGTCCTTTATTGTATAAATTCCAAGTTTATTCAATTTTTCTGCTTTTTTAGGACCAATTCCCTTGACATACTGTATGCTCTCATTTATTACTCCGAAC
This sequence comes from Peptacetobacter hiranonis, assembly GCF_008151785.1. Lineage (GTDB taxonomy): Bacteria > Bacillota > Clostridia > Peptostreptococcales > Peptostreptococcaceae > Peptacetobacter > Peptacetobacter hiranonis. The sequence goes on along the minus strand of NZ_CP036523.1, from coordinate 954,393 downwards.
AAATTTATCACCTGCCTAAATTTTTATTCTCATAGAGCAAAAAATAAATCAAAAAAAATCCTGTACAACATATATCTCAGTCATACAGGATTGATTTACTTATTTTTATTCAACTGATATTAGGTAGTAGTAAAGAGGCTGTCCACCGTAGTAAAGCTCTACATCTATGTCCTCGAATTTTTCTTCTAATTCTCCTCTTAACTCTTCAGCCTGTTCTTCTGTAACATCTTCACCGTAGAATAATGTTATTATAGCTGAGTCTTCATCAACTAATTTTTCTACTAGTTCTTTTGTTACTTCATCAACTTCATCTCCAGCTGCAATCAGTTCTTTTTCAGCAATACCTATTATATTACCTTCTCTTATTTCTATTCCATTCATTACAGTATCTCTAACTGCGAAAGTAACCTGTCCTGATTTTACATAGCTTAATGATTCTATCATATTAGCTTCATTTTCTTCAGCTGTAGCTTCTGGATTAAATCCAACAAGTGCACTTACAGCCTGTGGAATATTTTTAGTAGGTATTACTATTATATTTTTATCGCTAAGTTCTTTAGCCTGATTAGCTGCCATTATTATATTGCTATTGTTTGGTAATATGAATATATTTTTAGCATGTATTTTGTCTATTGCTTTCATGAAATCTTCAGTACTTGGGTTCATAGTCTGTCCACCTTCGATTACATGATCAACACCAAAATCTTTAAATATGCTAGCTAATCCTTCACCCATAGAAGTAGATATAAATGCAAATTCTTTTTCTTCTACTGGTTCTTCATATTCAGCATTTTCTGCAACACCTTCAAGTATATTTTCATGCTGCATTCTCATATTTTCTATTTTTATTGTTAATAACTGTCCGTATTTTAATGCTTCCTGAAGTACGTTCCCTGGTTCATTAGTATGAACGTGTACTTTTATAACACCTTCATCTCCAACTACTGCTAAACTATCTCCATATCCTAGCATTATATCTCTTATTCCAGCATCATCTATTTTATCTGATTCTAATATAAATTCAGTACAGTATCCGAATTTTATATCTTCAGTAGATGTATTATCTGCTGATGATAAAGATACATTTTTAAGTTCTGCTTTTTCTGCTGTTGCTGGAACTACTGATTTTCCAACTATTGCAAGATAGAATCCTTCTAATATAAGTGTTAACCCTTTACCACCTGAGTCTACAACTCCAGCGTCTTTAAGGTTTTTAAGTAAGTTAGGAGTATTTTCTAATGATACATTAGCTTCTCTAACTACTTTTCCTAAGAATTTTTCTATATTATTTTCTCTCTTAGCTAATTTAACCGCATATTCAGCAGTTTCTCTTATAACTGTTAGTATAGTACCTTCTACTGGTTTTATAACAGCTTTGTAAGCAGTATCAGAACCACCTTTTAAAGCTTTTGCTAAATCTACAGTTGAAAGTTTATCCTTACCTTCTACAGATTTTCCTATACCTCTGATTATCTGTGATAATATAACCCCTGAGTTACCTCTAGCACCCATTAAAGATCCTTTAGATAACGCCTTTGCTATTTTAGTTATATCGTCTTCTCCTACTTTTTCTAATTCCTTCATTGCATAAGATATAGTAAGCGACATATTTGTACCAGTATCTCCATCTGGAACTGGGAATACATTTAATTTATCTACTAAATCTTTACTATTCTGAAGATTATTAGCACCCGAAACAAACATTTCTCTGAATGCTTTGGCTTTTATATATTCGGTCATTTTTTTCCTCCTATTTTACTCTTATACCCTGTACATTTATATCTATTTTAGTTACTTTAACTCCGATTAATTTTTCGACTGTGTATTTTATCTTATCTATTATATTGTTAGCAACTGTAGATATATTGATTCCATACTGCATTATTACGAAAAGTTCTATTTCGACAGTATTATCTTCAGTTTCTTCTACTTTTACACCTTTTGTCGCATTTTCACCCTTTAAAAGTTCAACTATTCCTTTAGTTCTTGATGCAAGTCCAACTAGCCCATAACTTTCCATAGCTGCTTTATATGCAACCTGTGCTATTACATGCTTATCTATTTCTATACATCCGTATTCATTTGTTATTTTTGCGGTCATGGTTCTGAACCCCCTCTTAAAAGTTTTTTGCCAATTTAATTTTATACTCGGCAATAAATACATAAAGTATCTATTTTCTAGTCGATATAAACAATATGATACTATAATCTGGTTATAATTTAAACCTATATAGCATATAATAATCTAACTTTAACAATAATATCAAGTCTTTTTATCAAATAAACTTTTTTATTTTTACAAATTAGAAAACTTTTTGTTTACATTATCAGCATTTATATATATAATTTTATATGATAAATAGATATTCTTCAATATCTTCAAAAGAAATATATTTTTTTCTTGCAAAACTTTGTTGTTTATGATATTATAAATATGTTTTTAGTCTTTAAATAGTTATTTATTTTTTAAGGAGGTGCACGGTAATGTCAAGAGTATGTAGCGTATGTGGTAAAGGTAAACATTCAGGAAACACAGTATCACACTCAAATAAACACAACAAAAGAACTTGGTCTGCAAACTTAAGAACTGTTAGAGTTGTAGAGAACGGAACTCCAAAAAGAGTTAAAGTTTGTACAAGATGCCTACGTTCTGGAAAAGTTGAAAGAGCTTAATTAAAATTTTGTTCGTGAGATCAAAGGTCTACCAAAAGGGTAGACCTTTTTTTATTCCTAAGGAAATTATAATAATTTAAAACTGTGGAAAACTTATGTACAATAGTAATATGAATGTATTGAAAAAACAAAAAGATGAAAAAATCATTAAGAAAATATTAAAAAATCACTTTGAAGAATTCAAACTAAAATATTGGAATAAAGTTAGAAGAGAAATGAGGGATCAGATAGAAAATACTGTAATAAAGGCTTTAAATTGTGGAAATATAGAAAAAGGATATATAAAACATAAATGTATAGACTGTGGAGAGGAGTATATTCAAGGGTTCACTTGTAAAAGTAAGTTTTGCACAAAGTGTGGAAGAAAATATTCTATGGAATGGGCAGAAAAACAGGTAGAAAATATTCTTGATGTTTCTCATAGACATGCAGTTTTCACAATTCCAGAGGAGTTAAGAGTCTATTTCTACAGAAAGCGAGAGCTTTTAAAAGATTTACAAGATGCTACATATAAGGTATTAGATAGTTTTCATAAAAAGAAAACAAATGGAGATTATGAATTAGGGGTAATTGCTGTAGTACACACTTTTGGTGGAGATTTAAAATGGAATCCTCACATACATGCCTTATACACCGAAGGTGGAATAGATAGAAATAATAAGTGGTTTAAAAAATTAGATTTCATACCGTATACATATATGAAAAAAGTATGGCGAAAGTTGGTACTAGATATAATAAAAAACAACTTTAGAGATAGAAAAACTAGAAATTTGATAAATAAGTTATATAAGAAAGAATTCTATGTAAATGCAGAAAGACGTTTAACTAATATAAAACAGGCAACTCAATATATAGGTAGATATTTGGCTAGACCAGCTATCGCTGAGTATAGAATAATTAATTACGATGGGAAAAATGTAACTTACTGGTATGAAAACAAAAAACCTAAGGGAAAAAGAGAAATAACTGTAAATGTATTAGAATTTATAGGTAAAATAACCCAACATATTCACCCGAAGGGTTTTAGAGTTGCAAGAAGATACGGTCTATATTCAAGAGTAAAAAATAAATTAAGCATAGAAATATTGAAATTATATAATTTTATGAGACACAGAAATATATCTAAGCTGATAAAAAAGAAGAATACAGTAAAGAAAAATTTTAAAGATAGATTGATAGAATCATTTGGAGTAAATCCTTATATTTGTAAAAAGTGTGGAAAAGACATGATTCTATGGGAAATATGGCATTATAAATATGGATTAATATATAATGTACTAGATAAATCAAATTATAAAAGAATAATCTACGAAGAAATTATAGAAAAAGAAATTTCTTTGAATACAACAACACAAAAAGAATTATTTTAAAAGTCTATTAAATAGGCTAGCTTTGCTATACTCAAATATAAATAATAGTGTATAATTAGTGTAATTAAAATTATTAGGAGAAATAGTATGCTAAAAGAATTAGAAGAAATGAGTAAAGGACAAAAGTTATACAATTATGAATGTAAGTCTTGTGGATTTGAAAAAGGAGTACCAGAATTTATATTAGAAGAACTAAGACAAGATGCATTCTTTTCATTGGGAGCGATAGCTTCGCTAAATGAAAAAAATATGCCAGAATTAATTTGTCCTAATTGTGGAGCTAAATTTGAATACAAAAAAACTGACGACCGTTAGGTGTCAGTTAAAGGTACTGTCACAAGAACACCTTTTAAAGGTGTTCTGTGGCAGTATTTTTTATTGCTTAATAACTTGGAAAAGAGTGAAGAAATATGTCATTTCCGCTCCAGGCTTCGACGTGCGTGTGGGTAAAATATTCTGTTGTAATTAAAACCCACGTCTACAGATTGTCGCTGGCTCTGACATATTTCTTCACTCTTTCACATTATTAACTCTCTAAAAATGCGGAAATAAGTATTTATATTCTTCTCATCTTTTATAAATAATACAAAACAATGAATTAATATATATCTAAGTAACTTACTTACAAATTTACAACATTTCTCTCATTTCCCTCGCTTAGAAAGCTGTTAGCAATAATTTTACAACAAGGTATTTTTATTGCTCAGTCTTCTATAAAATCACTTACTTATAAAGAGTGGTATAAATCAAAATTTACAAGTCTATTGATATTATGTAGCATATGAGTTATATAGACAAAACTTTTTCGACAATCTGGAGACGCGTATTTTAGAAGCACCAAACCTATTTTTCGCTCACGCGTCGAAGCTGGAGAAAAGTTTGTCTATATCTCATATGCTTCGCATAGTAACAAATGGTGGCAAATTTTGATTTAGCCACACTTTTATCAAGAAAGAGATTTATAGTAGATTAGGCAAAAAAATAGCTGTTGCAAATTATTGCAACAGCTTCAAATTTTTATTCATTGATTGTTACTGAGTCTTCCCCATCTATTTCTGATAGTTTTACAGATATAAATTCATTTTTTGATGTCGGTACGTTTTTTCCTACGTAATCAGCTCTTATTGGTAGTTCTCTGTGTCCTCTGTCAACAAGTACAGCAAGCTGTATTGCTTTAGGTCTACCATTGTCTATTATATAGTCTAACGCTGCTCTTACAGTTCTTCCTGTATAAAGAACATCATCTATAAGTACAACAGTTTTTTTGTCTATGTCAAAAGAAGTGTTATCGTCGTACACAGCGCCCTCTACTCTTCTTTCACTTATATCATCTCTATATCTGCTGATGTCTATTTCCCCAACTGGTAATAATGTACCTTCTATTTCTTCTATTTTTAACTGCACTCTCTTAGCTAGAGGAATACCTCTAGTCTTAACACCAAGAAGTACAAGATCTTCTATCCCCTTATTCTTTTCTATTATTTCGTGACTTATTCTAGTTATAGCCCTCGCCATAGCTTTTTCATCCATTAACTGAGCCTTTTCTATCATATCAAACTCTCCATTCCGAAAATATTTAACTAAAAAATATCTTACTTAAATATTAATACCTATATTCTTTATTATTTTCTCAATTTTTCTAAAAGCTTCTGGAAATAATCCGGTAGCTCTGAATCAAATTCTACATATTCTTTTGTAGTCGGATGTATAAATCCTAATTTCTTAGCATGAAGTGCCTGACCATTTAATTTTATTTTTGAATTTTTAGGTCCGTACACCGGATCACCCACAAGAGGATGGTTTATTGACATTGCATGAACTCTTATCTGATGAGTTCTTCCTGTTTCAAGCCTAGCTCTTACATGAGTATATCCATTAAATCTTTCAATCACTTCAAAATGAGTAACAGCTCTTTTTCCATTTGGAACAATAGCCATTTTTAGTCTATCCTTAGGATTTCTACCTATTGGTCTATCAACTGTGACATTGTCTTCTTTAAACACACTATGACAGATAAATTCATACTCTCTGGTTATAGAGTGATCCTTTAGCTGCTCAGCAAGACAATTATGAGCATTGTTGTTTTTTGCTATCATAAGTATCCCAGAAGTGTCTTTATCAATTCTATGTACTATCCCCGGTCTTATAACACCATTTATAGAAGAAAGATTTCCTTTGCAATGGTATAAAATAGCGTTAACCAAAGTCCCCTCATAGTTTCCAGGTGCTGGATGAACAACCATTCCCTGAGGTTTGTTTACTATTATAATATCGTCATCCTCATAAACAATCTCTATTGGTATATCCTGTGGCACAACCTCTAAAACCTTAGGCTTTGGAATCTCTATTACAATCTTATCTTCCTCTTTTACAAGATACTTAGCCTTCTCAACTTTTCCGTTTACAGTTACCTTTTTATCTTTTATTATCTTCTGAATATAGCTTCTTGACATATCGACGAATTGATCCGCAAGATAAACATCTAATCTATCTCCATCCTCGTCTTCTTCTACTAAAAATTCTCTAATATCATCACATATATTATCTACCATTATACCTCCTATTAAGTACAGTTTCTAATTTACTCATTTAGATCCGAATACTTCCATATGTAAAAACAAAGTAGTATTGTCCCACATACAACAAGTACATCAGCAAAATTAAAAACATACTGCCAAATTATTCTAAAGTCAAAATAATCCACAACAAATCCCAGTCTAAGTCTATCTATTAAATTACCTATTGCCCCAGAAACAATCATTATAATAGATGCTTTTCCAATTATGTTTATTTTTTCCTTATTTTTATGTAGCCAATAAAGTCCAATAATAGTAGCAAGTCCAGCAATTACAACAAAAATAATTTGATTATTTTGAAGCATTCCAAATGCTGCTCCTCTATTTTCTACATAAGTTAGATGAAACACGCCATCTATAATAGGTATACTTCCTTTTTCTTTAAGCACGTTTAAAACACCGTACTTTATAGCCTGATCTATACCTATCAAAATAGCTATTATTACCTCATATATCAAAAGACCACCCCTATTTTTAAATTCTTATAATTTCATACATAATTATACATATTTTATTATATCACAATAGCAGATTACTTATTATTTGTTTTTTTACTTTTGACATTGATTTTTTTATAACATTTTCTTGATAATTTATTGACATTTTTATAATTAAATTGTATACTCTATTTATAAATTGAAAATAACAGATTAACCTAAATATAATATAAATTGTTAATCTTTGATTCTACTTTCCCCAAAAGTAGTAATAACCTTACCCTTTTGATGAGCTTCGATGGCTCATTTTTTTTGCGCAAATTTAAATTTACAATAAAAAACAGCCCTAAAATAAAAGTTTCCACTTCTATTTTGAGCTGTTTTTAACAATAATTAATATTTTCTTTCTAAGAAACCAACTTTTTTATATACTTTTCTAAGAGTTTTTCTAGCTTTTGCTTCTGCTTTTTTAGCTCCTTCACAGTATATTTTTTCAAGATATTCTTTATCCTCTAAAAGTGCTAGATATTTCTGTCTCATAGGCTCTAATACACTTATTATAACTTCAGCAGTATCTGCCTTGAAATCTCCATATCCTTTACCTTCGTACATTTTCACTATCTCATCTATTGATTTTCCTGATAAAGCTGAGTATATATCAAGAAGATTTTTTATACCTGGCTGTTCTGGTGAATATCTTACAACACCTTCAGAGTCAGTTACACATTTTTTAATTTTTCTTCTTATTGTATCTGGATCGTCTTCAAGAAGTATAAATCCATTTACATTTTCATCAGATTTACTCATTTTTTTAGTAGGATCCTGTAAGCTCATTACTCTTGCAGCTTCTTTTGGATAATATCCTTCTGGTATTTTGAATGTATCTGAATATCTATTGTTGAATCTATTTGCTAAATCTCTTGCTAATTCAAGGTGCTGTTTCTGGTCATCACCAACTGGTACTAAATCTGTCTGATAAAGAAGTATATCAGCAGCCATTAATACTGGATAAGTGAATAGACCTGCATTTAAGTTAGCTTCAGATTTCCGCGCTTTATCCTTGAACTGAGTCATTCTGTTTAACTCACCCATGTATGTCATTGTATTTAATACCCACATTAATTCAAGATGTTCTTTAACATGTGACTGTATAAATATAGTATTTTTTTCTGGATCTAGTCCACAAGCTATATACTGAGCTAATAATTTTTTAGCATTTTCTCTAAGAACTTTTGGCTCCTGAGGAACTGTTATAGCGTGTAAATCGACAACACTAAAGAAACATTCGTATTCGTCCTGAAGTTTTGTCCAGTTTTTTATCGCTCCTAGGTAGTTACCTAATGTCATTTTTCCTGATGGCTGAGCACCACTAAATATTACCTTTTTTTCGCTCATCGTAATCCCTCTTTCTATTTTAGACTTATATTTTTATCAATATTTATTGAAAATCTCTTTATTATTTTGAAATATTAAGACTATATCATTTCAAGCATATCCATAACTATATTAGCTGAAGTAACTGCAGCTTTTTTAGAGAATTCTTCAAAAGTAACATCTGCACTTCCGTCAGCTTTATCAGACATAGCTCTTATTATAACGTATGGAGTTTTGTTTAAATAACAAAC